>JACCZU010000100.1 GCA_013695835.1 Candidatus Aridivita willemsiae | reverse complement strand
GACACGATCACGTTCTGTTTCTCGAAGGGCCTCGGCGCCCCGGTCGGTTCGATGGTGTGCTCGACCCGTGAGGTGGTTGGGGAGGCCCATCGGCTGCGCAAGCGGCTCGGAGGGGGCATGCGTCAGGCCGGAGTGCTTGCCGCCGCCGCCTCCGTGGCGCTCGATACCGGCGTCGAGCGACTGGCCGAGGATCATGCCAACGCCCGCCGCCTCGCCGCCGGGCTAGCCGATCTGCATCCGGATGCGGTCGAGCTCCCCTCGGTGGAGACCAACATGGTCTATCTTGAGCTGACTCCGTGGCAGAAGACCAGTTCTGAGATCAGCCACGAGCTTGAGGCGCACGGGGTGCTCACGCTTGGCCTCCACGCCAAGAGGATGCGATTGGTGACTCACAGAGACGTGAGCACGGCGGACATCGATCGCTCGCTCACAGCTCTAAGGACGGTGCTGTGCGACTGAGGACCGCGGTGGCACGACGGGGACAGGGTTTTGCTAGGCGGCCGGGGGGAAGAGTAAGGCAATGAGAATGTTGTTCTCATTGTGCCTGCCGCGGGACGAGTACAGCGTACCTGTGGTGCGCCATCTGACCCGTAACGCATTGCTGGCCCTTGGGGTGACGGACGATTGCGTTGCCGATATAGAGGTGGCGGTGACGGAAGCATCTACCAACGTTTTCAAGCACGCCAGTGCCCAGGGGCAGTATGAGGTGAGAGTCGATATCGACGAGTACATCTGTGAGATTCGAGTTATGGACGCCGGCACGGGCTTCGATGAGGAGGCGCTTGCAGGATCCACCGCGCTCGAGCCCGACGCCGAGCAGGGCAGGGGATTGCATCTCATCCGGTCGGTAGTCGACAAGCTGAAGCTGGAGTCTGCCCCCGAGTCGGGCACCATCGTTTACATCATCAAGAGGCTGACCACCACGGAGGACTCTGTCCTGCGCCGCCTTGCCGGCTCGGCCGCGGCGGTCGATTAGAAAGCAATCGCAGTGAGCTGCATTGTGGTCTTGTTCTCGCGCGATCTCAGGGTCCACGACCACCCGGCCCTTGCCTCAGCCGTACGCGATGCCGACGCCATCGTTCCACTATTTGTGTTCGACGACGCCATTGTGTCGAGTGATTTTGCGCGACCCAATCGCATGTCCTTTTTGGTTGCGTCGTTGATGGACCTCAAGAAGTCTCTCGAAGGGATGGGCGGCGATCTCATCGTGAGACGCGGCAACGTCGTTGATGAGGCAATGCGGGTGATGCACGAGGCTGCCGCAAGCGCCATCTACGTCAGCTCGGATGTGAGTGCCTATGCCGGCAGCAGGGAACGCCGTCTCGCCAACGCGTGCAGGGAATCGAGCCGGGAGCTCAAGACGTGGCCTGGAGTCACCGTCGTGCCCGCCGGGGCAATCACGCCCGCAGGGGGTGACCACTTCAAGGTCTTCTCGCCGTACTGGCGCAGGTGGCAGGAGTGGGAGCGCCGTGCGATGCTCGCCGTTCCCAAGAGGATCAGCGTTCCGTCCGCCGTCGGCCCCGGCGCCGTGCCGCCCTCAGGTGAGCTCGTCGGGGGCGAAGTGTCGCCTGAGCTCGTCCCCGGCGGTGAAACCGAGGGCAGAAGGCGCGCCGAGGAGTGGCTCGAGGGCGAGGTGGCCGGATACGAGGCCGACCACGACAATCTCCCCGGCGATGCTACCTCGCGCCTCAGCCCCTATTTGCACTTCGGGTGTCTGTCCCCGCTCGAGCTCGCCGAGCACGCGTCGTCGAAACGCTCCGCCGGGGCGTTCGTCAGGCAGCTGTGCTGGCGGGACTTCTATCATCAGGTCTACGCCGCCACTCCCGATCTGGCGCGTCGTGACTACCGGCCGCGCGGCGACCGCTGGGGCTCAGCCGGCCGGGCTCTCGAGAGGTGGAAGCAGGGCCGCACGGGTTTCCCGATCGTGGACGCCGGTATGCGTCAGCTCCTAAGAGAGGGATGGATGCACAACAGGGCCCGCCTCATAACCGCCTCGTTTCTGACCAAGGACCTCTATATCGACTGGAGGCTTGGGGCCCGCCACTTCTGGGACCTTCTCGTCGATGGCGACATGGCCAACAACGCAGGCAACTGGCAATGGGTGGCGGGCACGGGCAACGACACGCGCCCGAATCGCATCTTCAACCCGATTCGGCAGGCTCATCGCTTCGATCCGGACGGTCACTATGTCAGGCGCTATGTCCCCGAGCTGCGCCACATACCCGGCCGGCGGGTGCACGAGCCGTGGAAGCTCGGGCCCGAGCGCGAGGGCGTCGACTACCCTGAGCCGATGGTCGATCACGGCGACGCAGCAGCCGCTTTCCGCGCCAAGCGCGCCGCCGTATAGCGCCCGGCCGTGCCCCTGCACATCGGAACCTCAGGCTGGCAATACGGGCACTGGCGGGAGCGGTACTACCCGCGCGGGCTCCCACAGCGATCATGGCTCGAGCACTACGCAGCTCACTTTGCCACCGTCGAGGTCAACAACGCCTTCTACCGGCTGCCCGCTCCGGACACGTTCGAGTCATGGTCCAGGCGCACGCCTGAAGACTTCATCGTCGCAGTGAAGTCGAGTCGCTATCTGTCGCACATCAAGAGGCTGCGCGAGCCCGCCGAGCCAGTGGAACGCTTTATGGCCAACGCCTCCCATCTGGGCGCCAAGCTCGGGCCTGTGCTCCTTCAGCTCCCACCGAACTTCAAGGCCGCTCCTGAGCTGCTCGACGAGACTCTTGAGCGCTTTGCGGCCGGCCAACCACAGGCGCGCGTCGCGGTCGAGCTCCGGCACGAGTCCTGGTTCACGGCCGGGATCAGGGCGGTGCTCGAGCGTCACGGCGCCGCCCTGTGTCTCGCCGACCGAGGATCGGCGCCGGTGAGCCCGCTGTGGCGCACGGCCGAGTGGGGTTACCTCCGGTTTCACTGGGGCCGCGCCGCGACGCCCTCTTGCTACGGCACGCGTGCGTTGAGGTCGTGGGCGGGCCGGCTGTCGCAACTATTCTCAGCCGGTGATGACGTCTACGCCTACTTCAACAACGACCCGGGGGGCTGTGCCTTGAGGGATGCGACCCTCTTTGCCGGGGCGGCCCACAGCGAAGGGCTCACCCCGACGCGCGTCCCTCCTCGCGCCGCGCTAAAGGACTTGAACTAGTGGCCGGGAGAGTGCTCATAGGGACCTCGTCGTGGACGGACAAGTCGCTCCTTCAGTCGGGTTGGTATCCCGAGGGGGTGTCGAGCGCGGAGGAGAGGCTCCGCTACTACACGACCCAGTTTCCCATTGTGGAGGTCGACTCGTCCTACTATTTCCCTCCGAGCGAGCAGAACTCCGAGCTGTGGGTCGAGCGCACCCCCGACGACTTCACCTTCAATATCAAGGCATTTTCTCTGCTTACAGGGCACCCGACCAGGGCAGAAGCGCTCTACAAGGACCTCGACCGGCCGGTGGGCAAGAAGAGCGTTTATGCCAAGGACCTCGAGCCGAGCGCCGTTGACGAGGTTTGGGAGCGCTTCACCTCTGCGCTATGGCCCCTCTATCAGGCCGGCAGGCTCGGCGTCCTGTTGTTCCAGTTCCCGCCGTGGTTCCATATCGGGCGCAAGAACAAGGACTACATCCTTGAATGCGCCCGGCGCGTCGCTCCGCTTCAGATCTGCGTCGAGTTCCGCAACCACACGTGGATGACCGCAGACAACCAAACCGAGACCCTCGACTTCCTCGAGGGCCACGGGCTGCCCTACGTCTGCGTAGACATGCCCCAAGGTTTCAAGAGCTCGCTGCCCCCCGTGGTGGCGGCTACCTCGGATCTTGCCGTGGTTCGCTTCCACGGTCGAAACACCGACCAGTGGCAGGACAAGTCCGTGCAACGCCGCTTTCAATACACCTACACGAAGGCCGAGTTGGGGGAGTGGGTGCCGCGCGTGGGTGAGCTCGCCGCGGCCGCGACCACCACACATGTGATGATGAACAACTGCTACAGGGACTCGGCCCAAACCAACGCCGGTGATCTGGCGCGCCTGCTGCACGAGTACGGCCTGGTCGAAACGTCCCCCTAATCCAAAGGACCCGCGATGCTCGTCGGCGCCATGAACTTTCCGGGCCGCTCCGTGGCCAAGGAGATCCACCGGATCCACGAGGAGGGCTTCGATTTCCTCGATCTCACGCTCGAGCCCCCAGCCGCGTGGCGGGTCGACGGCAAGGAGGTAAAGAGGCTCCTCGGTGATCTTGGGCTCGGCGTCGTCGGACATACGGCCTACTACCTTCCGATTGCCTCACCCTTCCCCGAGCTGCGTAAGGCCGCACGGGATCTCTACCGGCGCGGTCTCGACGTCTTTGCCGAAGCCGGGGTCGATCTCGTCAATGTCCATCCCGACAACCGCCTGCCGCTCCACGCGCACGAGCAAGTGCTGAAGGCCAATGCCGAAGCAATCGGGGTCCTCGCGGCAGATGCCGCAGGGCGGGGAATCAGCATCATGGTGGAGAATCTCGACCGGGGCTTTTCCACTGAGACCGACATGGCGGCGGTGCTCGACGCCGTGCCGGCCGCAAAGTTTCATCTCGACGTGGGCCACGCCAACCTGCGGCTTGGACTTGGTGAGGGCAACCGGACACCGTCGTTGCTTGAAGCTTTCGGCGACCGCCTCGCCCACGTTCACATCTCGGACAACCGCGGCGGCGCGGATGACCTTCATCTCCCCCTCGGCGCTGGGACGATCGACTGGCACAAGGCGGTGCGCGCCCTCAAGGGAGCGGGATGGGACGGCACGGTGACGCTCGAGGTCTTCTCGAGGGAGCGGGAACATCTGCGCACGTCCCGTCGCCTGTGGCTGCAATGGTGGTCCCTAGGCTAATCAATGCTGCGCTAAGAGGCGGGGGTCAGGGTGGTAGGAACGACGGCCCGGCGGCGCATAGAGGGCGTCTTTGGCCGGGGCGCCGGGCCTTGACGTATCGTCGGCGAGCCACCTGGTGAAGTCCTCGGCCGGCAAAGGCGCGCTTATGTGGAAGCCCTGCGCCATGTCGCTCGGCCCTCGAGATGGCAGGCCGGCTGAGGGGCGTCGAGGCGTTTTCAAACTCGACGGCCTTGGCCGAACCCAATCTTCTCTTTCTCGGCGATGTCTTTGCCTGGCCGGTTCCTCTTCCGCTCCACAACGTCTTCTCTGCCGGAGATGTCTGCGTCGTCCTCGGGGTCGCTCTTGTGTTGCACCAAATCTGCGGATCCCGGCTCGCGACGATTGGCAAGGGCCCCCGCCGGCCTCCGCTGGTGCCGGTCACCCCCGATTCCTCCTCGAGCCGGTAGCAAACTTCGTCGCAAGCCCTGGTATTCCTGTTATGTCTTGAGTACTATTGTGAATCCATGAACCTAAAGAGGCTCCTGCTGTTTTGCGCCATAGCCTTTGCCGTCTTCTTCCTGATCCAGGCACCCGCACAGGCGGCGCGCCTCGTCAAGGCCACAGGTGAGAACGCAGGGGAATGGTTCGGGACCGCCGCCTCGGCGCTCTCGACCTTCATCAAATCGCTGATGTGACACCCAGGCGCCCTCCCCTCCGCCGCCCGGGCCGGACGCAGCGGCCCCATTTGCGCCCAGGTCCGACCTCGGGGGTCCGGTGATGGGCCCGGGGGCCCGCTACCTCGCCGAGAGCGAGAGCCTCGTCTTGAACGTGCGGCGCCACTGGTCCTTGCTTCTCCGACCCGGTTCTCAGGCGCTCGGTCTCCTGATCCTGTTGTCGCTGCTCGGCCTCGTGACGAGCCCCGGCGACGGTAGCACTCCCCTCGACACCCTGGCGGGGCTCGTCGCCGTGGTTATCGTTGCCCGTTTTCTGTGGAAGGCGTGGGAGTGGTGGGCCGAACGAATCGTCGTCACCAACCACAGGATCTTCGAGATCTCAGGGTTGCTCACCCGCAAGGTCGCCTCGATGCCGCTCACCAAGGTGACCGACATGACCTACAGGAGGTCGGTCGGCGGCCGCCTGCTCGGCTACGGCGAGCTCGTGGTCGAGAGCGCAGGCCAGGACCAAGCGCTCGGGCACATCTACCACCTCCCACGACCCGACGATTTCTACAGAACCGTGACCTCGCTTGTGACCGCTGCCGAGGGAGCCCTACCCGGGCCCACGAAGGCACCCGGCCCCTGGACGGCCTCCGATGACGTCGACACGGGGCCGCTGCCGCGCGTGATCCTGTAGCAAGCCCGGCTTGTGCCC
>JACCZU010000221.1 GCA_013695835.1 Candidatus Aridivita willemsiae | reverse complement strand
AGGCCGATCTCGCCGACGCCTTTGGCGCCGTAGGGCCCCTCGGGCTGGGGCTCCTCGATGAAGATGCACTCGACCTCGGGCATGCCCTTGGCGGGAATGATGCCCTGGGACTTGAGCGTCGGGGTCACGAGATAGCCGTCCTCCATAACGAGCTCTTCGGTGAGGGAGTGGCCGAGCCCCATGTGCACCGACCCCTCGATCTGCCCCTCGAGGAGGTTGCGGTTCATGACCCTGCCGACGTCGTGGGCCGCAACGACTCTGGCGATCTTGCCGCCGTCGTCGAGGATCACCACCTGCGCTCCCCACCCGAAGCAGATGTGCGAGCGGCTGAGGTTCGGATCGTCCATCGGCTGGGTGACTTTGAACTCGACCTCGCCGGTGAACTCCCGGCCCGCAAGCTCTGCCAGCAGGTTGCCGTTGAGCTCTGCCGTGAGTGCCTCGCACGCCTTCTTGACGGCAAGCCCACCGAGGAAGGTCCCGCGTGATGCAGTCGTCTGCCCGGTTGCAAACTCGCGGTCGGTGTCGACCTTTAAGTGGATGTCCTTCAGCTCGACGCCGGCGTGGGAAAGCTCCTCGTAGGCGACTTGCTGCAACACCGTGTGAACGCCCTGTCCCATCTCCGTCCACGAGTGGCGCACGACGATCGAGCCGTCGTGAGTGACCTCGACCGAGGCGCGCCCGTACTCGGGGAGGCCGTTGCCGACGCCGACGTTCTTGACCGCGCAGGCGATGCCGGCATGCGTGGCGTTCTTGTAGATGTCTTTCACGGCCGCGAGGCACCGCTTCAGGCCAACGCCCTCACCAAGGACCTGACCGGTCCCGAAGGTCTTTCCGGTCTCGAGCGCGTTGAGCCAGCGGATGTCGAAACCGTCGAGCCCGGCTTTCTCTGCCAGGCGATCGAGGGCGCCCTCCATCGCGAAGTTGGCCTGGTTCGAGCCGAAGCCGCGCATCGCTCCGCACGGCGGGTTGTTGGTGTAGACCGCGTGCGCCTCGACGTCGACGACGGGGACCTCGTAAGCGCTGCACGAGTGACCGCAGGCGCGCTGCAGGACCTTGTCGCCGACGCTCGCGTACGCCCCCGTGTCGCCGACGATGCGCGCCCTCAAGGCGGTGAGCCGGCCCTCGGCGTCACAGCCGAGCGTGTACGTCATGGTCAGAGGATGACGCTTTGCGTGCATGCGGATCGACTCGTCACGCGACAAGGTCAGCTTGACGGGGGCGCCGGTAGCGCGGGCCAAGAGTGCTGCGTGGCCGTTGACCCCGAGGTCCTCCTTGGCGCCGAAAGCGCCGCCGTTGGACACGAGCGTCACGCGCACGTTGGCCTCAGGCTCGCCGAGGATGCGGGCTATCTGTCTGCGGTCGTCCCAGATGCCCTGGCCCCCCGAGAACACGCGCATCACGCCGTCGTCGTCATACGCCAGCGCAGATTCCGGTTCCAAGAATGCATGTTCTATGAACTGCGTTCGAAATGTCTCGGTCACGACGTGGGCGGAAGCATCGAGCGCGGCGCCGGCATCGCCGCGTCTGATGGCGTGAGTCCCGAGCAGATTACCGTTGTTGTGGAGCTGAGGGGCGTCGGGCTCGAGAGCGGCCTCCGGATCGGTGACGGGCTCGAGGATGTCGTAGTCGACCTCTATCGCTGCGGCCGCTCGGCGCGCCGCATGACGGGAGGTGGCGGCCACAGCGGCGAGCACATCGCCGACGTAGCGCGTCGTCTCTCCCTCGGCGACAATGACCGGCCAGTCGTTGTGGATCGCCCCGACCGAACGCTCACCGGCGATCTCACTCGCTCCGACGACGGCCACAACGCCGTCCATCGCCTTGGCCTTCGTCACGTCGATTTTGCGTACGACGGCACGCGGGTGCTCGGAAAAGCACAGGGCCCCGTGCAGCATTCCGTCCACGTCCATGTCGGCGATGAAAGGCTTTAGGCCGAGCGCGAGCTCGAAGGCCTCGTACTTTGGCGTGCGGCTGCCGATGCGACCCGAATAGTCGAGCGAAGGCTGCAGGTGGCCTGACATGATCTTGGCCGCCATCTCGATCGAGTCAACGACCTTGACGTAGCCGGTGCAGCGGCAGAGGTTGCCCGAAAGCGCAGACGCGATGGCGCTCCGCGACGGGTCCGGATCCTTGCGGAGGAGGTCGTGCGCCTTGACCACGATGCCGGGCGAGCAAAACCCGCACTGCGAAGCGCCGGTCGCTGCGAAGGCGATGGCGAAGGCCTCGCGCTCCTGATCGGGAAGCCCCTCAAGCGTTACGACATCCTTGCCTGCGAACCTCGAGGCCGCCTGCGAGCACGCAACCCGGGCGTGTCCGCCGACGAGGACCGTGCAGCAGCCGCAGTAGCCCTCGGGCTGGCAGCCGTCCTTGGCGGCGAGGAGGCCGAGATGCTCGCGCAGTACGTCGAGCAGCGTCTCGTCGGGCTCAGCCTCGACCTCGACGGCGCGCCCGTTCACCCGCAGATCGATGCGCTCGCTCATGTCCCCTCAGTCGACTCTCCTGGGTCCGCTATCACTGTAGTCCTTCGCCGTACACCCCCGGCGTCGCCTCCCGCGCGACACCGCCCCTGGCGCCGGCGTCCTCACGTACGACCGGCCCCGACCCTTGGGTTCACCCCGGCCCTCGGGCTGGCGCCACCCTGCGGCCCCCCGACTCGACCTGGTCTCACCCTCCGGCCCCCCGGGCCCTGCGCGCCACTCGGCCCCCGACCCGCCTCCCCGGCGAAGCCTCACGCGCGATTGGCGCCTGGCCCTTTTGATTCACCCGGCCCCCGGCTCGACCTCGTGTCATCCCCGCCCCGGCCGCGTGATTATGCGCCTGATCATCCTGGCGGTTTCGCTGCCGTTGTCGTCGATGTGGCGCTTGGTAAGGTTCAGAACCCGCCAGCCCTCGGCCTCGATCGCGTTGCGGCGCTCGAGGTCTTTTTCCCACCGTCTCTTGCCGGAGTGATAGGCGTAGCCGTCGACTTCTATCGCGAGCCTGTGCTCCGGATAGGCGAAGTCGACCCGGGCCACGAACACCCCGTCGGCCAGGATCACGTATTGCCGCTGCGGGGGAGGAAGCCCCTCCCGGCTTAGCAACCTGATGAACCGGCCCTCGAGGGGGCTTTCGGGGGCCACGGTACCGAGCGGCCTCTCGTCGAGCAATCCGCGTAGCAGAGCGGCTCCCGGCTGGCCACGCGCCCCAACGTCGTTGAGCCGCCACCGAAGCCGGCGGATCGTCGTGAGCCGCCGATGCAAAGCCCTGTCGAGCGCGACCTCCACGAGATCTATAGGTGCCTGTCCCGCAATGTCGAGGAGCGTACGAGTTGTCTCGGTGATGGGTATGCCACCAACGATCTCGGCGTCACAGGCACGGATCTCCCTCACTCTGTGGACTCGCAATCCTTTGCGCGACCGGAGATCACGCGTCGTTGTCATTGTGACCTCTGCGGGTACAGTTTCTAGGAGGTTTCTCAGCGCTGCAGCCGTCATATGTGAGGCGAAGCTGCCCGTGCCACCCCAGAGGGTCGCGGCAATCACCCGTTGCATCCACGATTCCGGTGATCCGGCGATGCAGTAAACCCGCGGAAGCATCGGGTGTATCGATCCGGAGCGAAGGCCGTGCCGGATTGCCGCATCCGTCACACCGAGCCCACGCGCCTGACCGCGGCTGAAGACGCCGTACTGAGTGGCGGCCAGACCCGCGAGGGCAGCTTTCGGAGCAAGTGTGGGGATCTCGCGTCGTATAGCGCCCATTTTTCCCCACACTACGGAGGCGTGACGATGCCGCAGTGGCGCCGGTCACAAGTGCGGCCTCGGCGATGTCAGAGTGGGGCGGAGGCGGCCACGGCTTTCGGAAGCGCAGAATAGAAGGCGATCGAGGCGACGAGGTCGTCGATGGGGCACTGGTCTTGCACCGTGTGCGCCCACCTCTCCTCGCTCGGGCCGAAGCCGATGGTGGGGATGCCGAGCCGCCCGGCCGACGCTACGCCGTTGGTCGAAAACGTCCACTTGCCGGTCTCGGGCGTGCGTCCGAGCGCGTCCTCGCAGGCGCGCACCCCGGCGCGCACCAAGGCATGGTCTTCGTCGAGCAGCCAGGTTGGGAAGTAGGCCTCCAGGTCGAGCTCCAAGCCCGTGTATGACCTCTGGAGTGAGCGCGGCACCTCTATTACGGCGCGCCGGGCAGACGGCAGGGCGCCCACCTCGGCGAGGGCGGACTCGAGCGTGTCGCCAAACGTGAGCCGCCTGTCGAGATAGATAGTGCATGCGTCCGGGATCGCGTTCAGCGAAGCGGTGTCGCACTCGATCTTGGTCACCGCTATGGAGCCCTTACCGAGGAAGGCGTCGGCGACCAGGCGCTCGTGAAGGTCGTCGATCTCGGCCACGAGCGGAGCGAGGGCAGAAATCGCGTTGTCGCCGCGCTCCGGCGCGCTTGCGTGGGCCGAGAG
>JACCZU010000193.1 GCA_013695835.1 Candidatus Aridivita willemsiae | reverse complement strand
AGACCACAGGCCGCAAGAAGTCGACCGGCCGCAAGAAGTCGACCGGGCGGAAGAAGACCACGGGCCGCAAGAAGTCGACCGGCCGCAAGAAGTCGACGGCCCGTAAGTCAACAGGGCGCAAGAAGTCGACGGGCCGCAAGAAGTCGACGGGCCGCAAGAAGTCGACCGGCCGCAAGAAGTCGACCGGCCGCAAGAAGTCGACAGCCCGGAAGTCGACGGGCCGCAAGAAGTCGACGGGCCGCAAGAAGAGCACCGGACGCAGGAAGTCCACCCGCTCTTAGCGGCGGCGTCTCCAGGGAGGTCCGGGACCTGATCCCGGCCTCCGGCGCGCCGGGATTTCGCATTTTCGGCGAGGTTCATTAGGGCTCTGTCGCGCAAGTAACGCCGGTAGTTTGCGCGGCGGAGCACTAGGATCGGTCGATGGAAAGGTATCTCGTCAAGGGCCCAACGCCGCTGAGCGGGCGGGCCGAGGTCGGAGGCGCCAAGAACGCAACGCTGAAGATCATGGCTGCCTCTCTCTTGATCGAGGGAGAGGTCGTGCTCGACGGGATCCCTCGCATAACGGACGTCTATCTGATGGCCGAGGTCCTCGAGCGGCTCGGGGCCGGGGTCCAGTTTCTGGGCAACCGTCTCACCATTGATGCCTCGGGCGACCTCACCGATGAGACCCCATACGAGCTCGTCACAAAGATGCGGGCCTCGATCCAGGTCCTCGGCCCGCTGCTTGCCAGGCTCGGGCGGGCGCGGGTGGCCATGCCGGGCGGCGACGCCATCGGCTCGCGGCCCATAGACCTCCACCTCAAGGGCTTCGAGCGCATGGGCGCCAAGTTCGTGGCCGAGCACGGTTACGTCGAGGGCGTAGCAGAACGGCTCAGGGGCACGAAGGTGCTGCTCGATTTTCCGTCGGTGGGGGCAACCGAGAACCTCCTCATGGCTGCGGTCACGGCCGAAGGCACAACCTCAATCGAGAATGCCGCCCGAGAGCCAGAGATCCAGGATCTCATCGCCTTCTTGAATGCCTCGGGGGCCCGGATAGGTGGAGCAGGCACTCCGTCATTGACGATCGAAGGGGTACCAAGGCTCGAGCCCGTGCGCCACGAGGTCATTCCGGACAGGATCGAAGCTGGGACCTTTCTCATTGGGGCGGTGGCGTCCGGCGGTGATGTGACGCTCACGGGCGTCCGCCCCGATCACCTTGAGCTGCCTCTGATCAAGCTCGAGGAAGCGGGCGCAGAGGTCAGCCAGGGTGTCGACGAGGTTACCGTCAAGATGCGCAGGCGGGCGGCATCCATAGACCTCGTGACGCTTCCCTACCCGGGATTCCCGACCGACCTGCAGCACCCCATGATGGTTCTGCTCGCCCAGGCCAAGGGATCCTCGATCCTTACGGAGAACGTGTTCGAGGCCAGGTTTGTGTTCGTCGACGAGCTCGGGCGCATGGGCTCTCAGATCAGGGTCGACGGCCACCATGCGCTGATAAGAGGGGTGGAGCGGCTCTCCGGCGCCCCGGTGCGCGCCCCCGATATACGCGCCGGTGCGGCGCTGGTCATGGCGGGGGTGTGCGCTCACGGTGACACGGAGATCTTCGATGCCGGCCACATAAAGCGCGGCTACGAGAACCTGCACGGCAAGCTCAACGGCCTCGGGGCTGAGGTCGAGCTTGTGGAAGCTGAGGAGCGATCGCGTCCCGCCATCGCTTGACAATCGCCACGGCGCTACCGGCCGCCGTGGTCGTCTCGGCTTTGTTGGTTAGCCTCGGGGCAGCCGAGGTGTACGCAGCGCCATCGCCGCCGCCCCGCTCGATCGCGAATGGGCCCGCGACGCTCGTTCCGGCCGGGCGCGACGGGACCATCTTCGTTGAGGGCTTGCACTCGTATTTCGGGGCGCTCGAGGTCGAAGCTCACGCCGACGGGCTTGCGCTTACCAATCGCATCCCTCTCGAGCGTTACCTGCTTGGGCTTCAGGAGGTGCCCTTGGGATGGCCGCGCGAGGCGTTGCGCGCGCAGGCGGTGGCGGCACGGACCTATGTGCTGTGGGGCCTCGCCCGTCCGCCTGCCGGTGCTGCGAGCATCTACGGGTTCGACATCTGTGCCTCCGATGAATGTCAGGTGTTCTCGGGAGCAGACGTTGCCGCGCAACCGGACGGTGCTGCCTGGAAGGATGCCGTAGCCAGCACGCGCGGCCGGGCCGTGCTCTACGCGGGCGAGCCGATCCTCGCCCGCTATCACTCGACTTCCGGCGGGCGGACCTTCGACAACGCGCTCGTCTTCGAGGACGAGCCGGCCTACCCTTACCTGCGATCGGTAAGGAGCGATACGGAGGGGGCATCACCCCTTTATCGCTGGGAGGTCGTCTTCCGCCTCCCAGACCTGCAGAGGATGCTCGAGCGAGCCGGGTGGTGGACGCGGCAAGACGGCAGGCTCAAGGAGGTGTCGACGAGCCGCGACGCCCGCCTCTACGACCCCGATGTTGTGTTGCGGGGGGGCGGACGGCCGACGGGCGGCGCTCGCGCCGCAACGAAACGGTACAGCGCGGGAGATCTGCGCGAGCTCCTCGGCCGGCTCGCGCCTCGACTCCGGCCCGGCCTTTATCCCTCGCCGGCTCCAACGGTCTCCGGGCGGTTGCCGGAGACGCTTCCATCCGAGCGCTTCGAGGTCGCCACAGGTGACGGCATGGTTCTGGTTAGGGGCAGCGGCTGGGGGCACGGCGTTGGTCTCTCGCAGTGGGGTGCGTACGGGCTTGCCTCCAACGGGGGCTCGTACGAGAGCATCCTCAAGCACTACTACACGGGAACGACCGTGGGACCGGCCCCCGAGCTGGGAGAGGTTGAGGTCGGCCTTGACTGGGGTCGTGATTCTTACCGGGTCGAGGGCTCGTTCGACATCCTCGGTGCGCGGGGGCAGACCGTTGTAAAGGGCGCGACGAAGGTGTGGTCGCTGTCCCTCTCCGCGCAAGGGGGCATCACGGTTCGCAACCACAAAGGAGTTGTCCTCGAGGGAGCGGAGCCTGGCCCCCCCAGGTCCCCGGCGAAGGCCGGGCCACTCGATCCGGCCTCTGGGCGGGGGGGCGCCGGGGGAGACGGCGCGCCGGCGGTGCTGCTCGCCGTCGTGGCCGCCTGCCTTGCCGCCGTGGCGCTTTTTGTTGTGGCCGATAGGATGGGGTCGTGGCCACGGCGACGTCGGTAGAGGATCAGGTAAGGGAAGCGCTCGAGCTGATCCGTCCTGCCATCCAGATGGACGGTGGCGACATCAGGCTCGAAAGCCTCGCAGGGGGGATCGTGACCGTGCAGCTCTTCGGCACCTGTGACACCTGCCCCATGTCGCCCGTGACCCTCAGGCAGGGGGTCGAGCGCATCCTCAAGGAGCGGGTGCCGGGTATCGTCGAGGTCGTCGCCATCGAGGCTTGACCGGACGGCCCGGCGGTCGACGCAGAACAGAGGGTACGCGCGCTATGAACTCCGATGCCTTAGCGCAGCGTGTCATTGCCGGCGACCGGCGCGCCACGGCCCGCATGATCTCGCTCGTCGAGAAGGGCGGGGCCGGCCTGGGACGGGTCATGCAGGAGCTTCATCCAGCGACGGGCAGCTCCTACTCAATTGGCATCACGGGGGCGCCCGGGGCCGGAAAGTCGACCCTTACCGAGCGCCTCGTCGGCCGGGCACGCCTCGACAACCACCACGTTGCCGTCGTCGCGATCGACCCAAGCAGCCCCTTCTCGGGTGGCGCGCTGCTCGGGGACCGCGTGCGGATGCAAAGCCATGCAACCGATTCGGGAGTGTTCATCCGCTCGATGGCGGCGCGAGGGCATCTTGGGGGTCTTTCGCTCGCAGCGCCCGAGGCGGTAAGGGTCCTCGAGGCGGCAGGCGCGGAGTACATCTTCATAGAGACGGTCGGCGTGGGACAGGCCGAGGTCGAGATCTCGGATGCATGCGACACGACGCTTGTGGTCGTCAACCCAGGCTGGGGAGACGCCGTGCAGACTGCGAAGGCGGGCCTCATGGAGGTCGCCGACATCTTCGTGGTCAACAAGGCCGATCGCCCCGGAGCGCGGGAGGCCGTGCGCGAGCTGCGGGGAATGCTCGACCTTGCCGACGCCGGATGGAAGCCGGCGATCGTCGCAATCACGGCGACGAAGGGAGAAGGAATCGAAGAGCTCTGGGTGGCCGTTGAGAAGCACCGCGGCTATCAGGAGGAGCACGGGCTGCTCGAGGCGCGCCGGCGCGCGCGCGTCGAGCGCGAGATCAAAGACATTGTTGCCGAGCGCCACAGGGCGCGCGTGGCGGTCGATGAGGCCGAGCTCTTGGCCTGCATGACCGATGAGGTGGTTGCCCGCCGCCTCGACCCCTACAGCGCCGCCGACGCCATCGACCGGGCCCTTAACCTCAGCGAGTGATCGATGGGTAACGAGAACCGAACCTCGACCACTCACTCGGCCGCTTGATTCCTTTCGCAGCGATGATCGTCGCAGTCACCGTGGGAACAATCATCCAGAGCTCAATCGGGTTCGGGCTCGCGCTTGTCGTTGTCCCGACGCTAACGCTCATCAGGCCCGACGCCTTGCCGGCGACGATTCTGTTGATCGCCTTGCCCATGACCACCTTCATGGCCCTGCGGGAGCGCAGGTCCATTGATGCCGCCGGTCTGCGCCGTGCGGCGGCGGCCCGGCTACCGGGGACGCTTGCGGGCGTCATGCTGCTGGCTTACGTCCCCGACGATTCCCTTTCTGTGGTCATCGGGAGCCTCATCATCGTGGCCGCCGGTATCAGCGCGCTCAGGCCGCAGCTCGAAGTGGGCCGCGGGACTTCCCTTGTGGCCGGATTTGCCTCGGGCTTGATGGGCACAGCGGCAGGCATCGGGGGCCCGCCGATGGCCCTTGCTTATCAGAGGAGGCCGGGAGGGGAG
>JACCZU010000177.1 GCA_013695835.1 Candidatus Aridivita willemsiae | reverse complement strand
CGCCGTGCAGGGAAGAAACCCCGCTGCTCGAAAAGACATGGCGTTCTTACAAGGACCGTGGCGTGCGTTTCGTCGGAGTGAACCTCAGGGACGCCTCAGCCAACGCCAAGGACTTCGTGCGTAAGTTCGGCGTGTCCTATCCGGTGGTCGTCGACAACGAAGAAGTCCTCGCCCAGAGCTTCGGTGTCGACGGCCTTCCCCAGACATTGTTCTCATCAATGCCGACGGCGAGGTCGTGCCCGCTACGGCCGAGGGAGGAGGAGGGAACGAGGGAGGAGGAGGAGGAGGAGGGAGTGGCGCCTATCTCGGCGCGGTTGACCCCGCCACATTGCGCCGCAACCTCGAGAGCCTGCTCGCTTCGCCCGAGGAGGGCTGACGGCGAGCGCCTCCTGCGTTTCGGCCCCCGGCCAACATCGCATCCATTACGCTGAGCTGTGATGCAGACGGCCTCGAGTCACCGCCAGAGTCACGTAAACGCGCCCCCCTCCGCGAAACGGAGGGCCAAGTTCATCATCGGCGCCGGGGTTGTCCTTGCGACCGTCGTGGGCCTCGTGGGGTGGGCCATGAGCCGCCCGGGATCGACGGCCTTTTACGTTTCGGTCAGTGAGCTCCAGGCAAGCGCGCCGGCTGGAGCCGAGGACTACCGAGTCAACGGAGTGGTGATGCCGGGCAGCATCGAGCGCCGTGGGCTCGACACCACCTTCGCTATCACCGACGGGCGCTCCGACGTCACCGTGACCACCGATCAGCCGCTTCCGGACGCCTTCAAGGATCGCTCGGAGGTCGTTGCCACGGGCAACTTCAACGGGCGAACCTTCGCCGCGACTCAGGTGCTCGCCAAGTGCCCGTCGAAGTTCAAGGCCAAGAGCCGGGCCTGACGGTACCCGCCTGATGCGAACCGCCTCGCTGGCCGCTCTCGGGCGCCCGGCCCTGCTGTGCGCCCTCGGCTTCGCCGTTCTGGCGCTAATCCTCTTTGCCATGAGTGCGCTGAGGCGTCGCGTCCCAGCGGGGCGCGCCGGGGGGCGCGCCCTGGCCGCGAGTGCTGGGTTCACGGTTCTTGCCGCCGCCTCGCTGCTTAGCGCTCTGTTCGCCCACGACTTCTCGCTCGCATACGTCGCCAACTACTCGTCGAGGTCACTTGCAGGCCCCTACACGGTCTCGGCGCTGTGGGGGGGCATGGAGGGCTCACTTCTGTTCTGGACGGTCCTCCTCACCGTGTTTGCGACCATCGCGGTTTACAGACACCCGAACCCGGACTCGCCGGCCGTGACATGGGCGGGCGCCGTCCTTGCAGGCATCGCCATCTTCTTCTTGCTTCTTCTCGCGTTCCCCGCCGACCCCTTCGCGCGCCTTGCCGATGTCCCAACCGACGGCTCGGGGCTCAACCCGCTGCTTCAGTCGCCCGGAATGTTGATCCATCCGCCACTGCTCTACACCGGTTTCGTTGGTTTCTCGATCCCCTTTGCCTTCGCGATGGGGGCGCTCGTTTCCGGGCGAACCGAGACTCCCTGGTTCACCTCGACCAGGCGCTGGACACTGTTCTCGTGGAGCGCGCTTTCGATCGGGATCGTCCTCGGAGGGGCCTGGGCGTACACGGAGCTCGGTTGGGGCGGGTACTGGGCGTGGGACCCGGTCGAGAACGCCTCCTTCATGCCGTGGCTCACCGCGACCGCGTACCTGCATTCGGTCGTCATCCAGGAGAAGCGCCGCATGCTCAGGATCTGGAACGTGTCTCTAATCCTCGCCACCTACGCGCTCGCCGTATTCGGCACCTTCCTCACGCGTTCTGGCATCCTGTCGAGCATCCACACCTTCACCGAGGGCAGCACGGGAGTGTGGTTTCTTCCGTTCCTTGCCGCCATGCTCCTCGGCGGCCTTGCGATCATCGCTCTGCGCTACGACCGCCTAAGGAGCGAGAACCGTCTCGACGCGCTCGTCTCGCGTGAGTCTGCCTTTCTCGCCAACAACGTCTTGTTCGTGGCCGCAGCTTTCACGGTGCTGTGGGGAACCGTCTATCCGATCGTCGCCGAGGTCACCACCGGCGTGCGCCTGTCGGTGGGGCCCGCGTTCTTCAACGCGGTGTTCGTGCCGCTTGGGCTTGCCATCCTCGCCCTCACCGGGATAGGACCTCTGGTCTCGTGGCGGCGAATGAGCAAGGGCAGGTTGTCGCGCCTCGTGCGCCCGCCGGTCGTCGCCGGCATTGCAGTGGCGGCCGGCCTGTGGCTTGCCGGGATGCGGAGCGCAGGGGGCGTCATTGCCTTTGCACTGTGCGGCTTCGTGGCGGTAGCTATCGCCGGCGAGTTCATCAGGGGTGGCCGCGTCTACAGGGCGAGCGGCGACTCGTGGCCCGCTGCGCTTGCTCACACCCTCATGCGCAACCGCAGGCGCTACGGGGGCTACGTCGTGCATCTCGGGATAGTGCTAATCGTCATCGGGTTCGCCGGCGCCGCTGGCAAGGTCGAGCGCAATGCCTTCCTCGAACCGGGTAGCTCCATGAAGGTGGGCGCCTACACGCTCACCTACGAGGGACGCGAGCAGTCCTCGACTCCGGAAAAGCAGATCAACGACGCGACCGTGGCAGTGTCGCGCGGCGGTGAGCCCGTCGGGACGCTACATCCCCAAAGCAACTTCCACTTCGCCCAGCAGCAGCCTCAGTCCGAGGTCGCGATCAGGACCACGCCGGTCGAGGACCTCTACGTCGTCGTGACTCAGTTCGATCCCGACGGCGCCGCCGCCATCAGAGCGTTCGTCAACCCACTTACGTGGTGGATATGGGCCGGCGCAGTTGTAATGGCAGCAGGGATGAGCGTGATCCTTTCCGGCGGGACGCCTCACGGCGCAACCGCAGGGGCGACAGGGCGCGTACGGGAGCCCGTGGCGGCCGCAGGATGAAGCGCCGGGGGCTGGGCAAGAGCGCAGGGCAAACGGACGCGCTACACCAAAGCGCAGGCCAGAGAGAGATGGGCCGGATTCCAGGGCCAACGCGCACCGGGCCACGCGGGAGCGCGGGGCCAACCCGCTCCAGGCTTGGCCGCATCCTTGCGACGATCATGCTGGTGGCCGCTTGGCTTCTGCTCGCGACGGCCGGCGTGGCCCTCGCCGCCACTCCCCAAGACCTCGCAACCGACATCTCGACCGAGATCGCGTCCCCTTACTGCCCAGGCGTGACCCTCCACGACTGTCCCTCGGCCGCGGCGACCGACCTCAGGGCCAGGATCACGGCGTGGGCCGAAGACGGATGGGGGCGGGCGCGCATCATGGCGAAGCTCTCCTCCGAGTTCGGCCCCGGGATTAGGGCGGTGCCCCCTCCTGGGGGAAGCGGCACCCTTGCATGGTTGCTGCCGGCCGGTGCGGTCATCGCCGGCGCCGTCGTCGTTGCGGTCCTGGTGCCGAGATGGGTGCGAAAAAACCACGACCAAGCCCCCACCGGCGCAACCGACCGGCCTCTTAGTCCCGATGAACGGCGTAGGGTTGAAGGCGAGCTCGACGCCTTCCGAGGGGCCGTAAGAGGGGACCAATGGTCGCAGTAATCGTGATCGTGCTTCTTGTGGGTTTCGCACTTGCTTACGTCGCAACGCCGCTGCGCCGCCCTGGTGCGGCGGCCACGGCCACTCCCGAGGAACAAGGCGACGCAATCGAGGCCTCGGCAAAAAAGGATGCGGCGTTGTCTGCGATCGTGGACATCGAAACCGAGCGGCGCATCGGCAAGCTGTCGGCCGCCGACTTCGAGGAGCTGAGGCGCGAGTACGAGGCGGCCGCTCTCGAGGCGCTCAAAGAGCTCGACACGATTCGTCTCTCGGAGCGCACCGACGATGCCCTCGAGGCCGAGATCGCGGCTGTGAGGGCGCGGCTCGAGTGCCCGGCATGCGGCGCGCCGCGCTCGCCCGGGGAGCAGTGCCCCCGATGCGGCGCCTGAAAGGGCGCGGCAAAGCACTCGCCTCGGGCTGCCTCCTCGTCTCGACCTCGATGCTCGGCGCGGGAGCGATCCTGGTCGCGCCGGGCAAGGCCGCAGCCGGCGGGGGCAGCGGCACGCTCACGGGCGTGGTCGTGAACGTGGCCACGGGGCGGCCTCAGGCTGGGGTTCGGCTCATCCTGACCGGCGGGAGCCCTGCCGGCGACTCGCCCGGGCTCACCCGGCGCGCGGTCACTGGTAAACGCGGCACCTACAGATTCGGCGGCCTTCCTACGGGTGAGGAGAGCATCTTCGCCCTCGACGCCCGCTACGACGGAGGCCTGTTCGCCGGCCGGGCAATCACGATCGCCGAGCGTGGCTCGGTCATCACAAGCAGGCTCAAGGTGTGGGAGACGACGACCGACCCCTCCGTCGTCGAGGTCGTGCGCGATGCGCTGTTCCTCGTTCCCGACGACGACGGCGTCGGCGTGGTCGAGTCCGTGGTCGTTGCCAACAGCTCGGACGAGGCCTACGCCGGCCGGGCCTCCATACCAAGCGGGGCCGGAGCGGGCGACGGCCCAAGCCTCGGCTACTCACTCCCCGCCGCCGCCGACAAGACGTCGCTCGCGATCGTGGAGTCTGACCTCGATCTTCCCCAGCTCCTCGACTCGCAGTTCGGCTTCTCGATAACGAGCGCGATCCCTCCGGGGGAGACGCGCACGACGTTCTCCTACCGGATCACAGGAAGTGGCGGCGCCTACGACCTGTCAAAGACCGCCCTTTATCCCACGGAGGACATGTATGTCTATGCCTCCGAGCCCCTCGAGCTCGAGGGCAACCGGCTTACCGCAGGGGGCCGCGAGCGCATCGGCGGGCGGAGCTACAGGGCGTGGACCGTCGAGGGAGGGCTCGACGCAGGGGAGGTGGCACAGGTAAGCGTCACCGCAAGGGCAAGCGTGCTGCCCGGCTTTGCGTGGGGGGTGGCGGCCGTCATCGCCGCCGTCGGGGCCGGCATGACCGTGGCCCTCGCGCGCTCCCGCAGGGGGTCCCGTGCCGCGCGCAGGCGCGCGCCGGCGGGGGAGTCACCGCCACCCCGCGACGATCTCGTTGCGGCCATCGCCGAGCTCGACATCCGGCGCCGCAATGATGTTGTGACCGAAGACGAGTGGCGCGCCGAACGGGCGGCGCTCAAGGCCACGCTCGCCGCCGCCTCCCAGGGCCGGACCGGGCAGGATCCGGGCGGCGCGCGTCCCGAGCCCGAGGGCTCGACTTGATAACGGTCGAGGGGCTGCAGGTCGTCTTCGGACGGACGGTGGCGTTGAGCTCCCTCGACCTCACCCTGCAGCCGGGTGTCACGGGGGTGTTCGGACCGAACGGGTCGGGAAAGTCGACACTCCTCCGGGTCCTTGCTGGACTCCTCGAACCGACGGCTGGGCGCGCGCTGCTCGAAGGAGCGCCGATGCGCGCTTCAGACGAGCGCTTCAGGGCACGCGTTGGCTATGCGGGCCATCAGCCCGGCCTCTACGCGCGGCTCACCGTCAGAGAGAACCTGGAGCTGTTCGCAACCCTGCACGGAGTGGGGGCAGGGCGGGTCGACGAGGCCCTCGAGGGTCTCGGGCTTGTCCCCCACGCCGGCACCCACGCAGGAGCTCTCTCCGCAGGGTTCAAGCGGAGAGCCGCGGTCGCAAGGGCGAGCCTGCACGAGCCCGATGTGCTCCTGCTCGACGAGCCCTATGCAAACCTCGACGACGACGCAGCCGAGCTCGTCTCCGCCGTGATCATGCGCTGGCGGGGGCAGGGGCGCGTCGCGCTCGTGGCGACGCACGGGGCAAAGAGAGTCAAGGCATATGCCTCCGGCAGCCTCATCCTGCAGGGGGGCCGAGCCGTCAGCCACCGGGCCCGAGCCCCGGCCGAAGCGACCACATGACGGCCGGGCTCGGAACCGCAGGCCAACGACGGGCCAAGGGCGCCGGCCGGCGGGACCGCAGAGGAGACCGGGGCAGGGGAGATAGGGGCAGGGGCTGGCTCGCTAAGACCGCAGCCCTGGCCCGCAAGGACCTCATCGTCGAGGCGCGCGGCCGCGACACGCTGCCGCCCATGATGGCCTTCGCGCTCACGGTGACCGTGCTGCTCGCCTTCACGCTC
>JACCZU010000149.1 GCA_013695835.1 Candidatus Aridivita willemsiae | reverse complement strand
GCGCCTAAGAGATCCAGGTAACCCTCGAGGGTGGTCCAGGGTGTGAACGCGACAAAGGTCGGGTTCAGAGTTAGGCCCGCACCTTTGCACAGCGCAGCGGCGCGCCCGAAGTCCGCCCCTGAGTGGTTCTTGTCGAAGATGGCGAGAATGCGCTCGTCGACGCTTTCCACTGCGCTGGTGACAAACAAGCACCCCGTGTCCTTGAGCCGAGGCACCAGGTGAGCTTGCTTCAGGAGATGCTCAATCTTGATCGTTACGTCATAGGTGAGGTCCGCCCAGCGGTCGTGGACTGACTCGATCACGGCGCGCGCATGGCCGGGAGCGTTGAAGAAATCCGGATCCCCGAAGGTGATGTGCTGCGCGCCTGCCTCGACCTGCTGCGCGATGTCGCCGAGCACGACGTCTTTCGCCACGACGCGAAACCTGCCCCCGTAGACCGGTACGACGGGGCAGTGACTGCAGAGATGTTTGCAGCCGCGCGTCGATTCCGTGTAGCCGACCTTGCGGACCTCGCCCGGCCCCACGTGCAGATGCGCATAGTCCTCGAGGGCCGGAAGGCCGGTCCGGTCGGGGACAACGAACCTCTGCCGGCCGAGCGACACGACTGTCTCATGGCGGCGCGGGGCGGAGCCTTCCGACAACCGCCCCACAAGCGCAGCGAGCGGCGCCTCGAACTCACCTCCGATGATCGAGTGCGCCCCCTCCTTGCGCAGGAAGTGCTCGTTCATCGGCGCGTAGAGCCCGTAGAAGCAGTAGTGCGCGTCCGGGTTCAACGTTCGCACGCTCTTGAAGACCTCGATCGCAAGCCTCGTCGCCGTGTGCATGGGCACGTGGAAGGCGATTACGTCGGCGGCCGCGATCACATCGCCGTCGAGGGACTGGACGGCGAGATCGAGGCACTTCACATGTGCCCCTTCCCGTTCGAGCCACGCGGCCGGCGATGCAAGCCCGAACGGCTGGCGGCCAAGCTCGTAGGTGGACACCAAAACGACGTTCATTCGATGGCGATGTCGAGCAAACCGTGCGCGGCGCGGAGGGCGCCCTCGACCTCCTCAGGGCTGGGGCCGCGTGCGAACATGAAGCCCAGATAGCGGTCCCCCTCCGGGAGTGGTCTGAGGTCCCGACCCGGCGCGACAGTGATGTTGAGGCCGGCGATACCAGGAACCGCGCGCGCTGCTGCCTGCCCACGCACCTCAAGCAGCTTGCCCCGGCGAGGGATTGGGATCATCATCACGCCCGAGGCGGCCCAGGTTCTCCCGCGCTCCCGCTGGGGCAGCCCGAGAGCGCCCCTGAGAATGAGCTCCTCGAGAGTCACTCCAAATCCGAACTGCAGCGAACGCGAGCACAGCCCCCCGATCGAGCGCGCCGCGACCTCGAGCATCCGGACATCGCCGTCGTGAACGCGCAGCTCGGCGTGAACCGGGCCCTCGGTGAGGCCGATCGCCGTGATCGCCCGAGCGGTCATCTTTGTGATCGCCTCCTGCAGATCGGCCGGGAGGCGCGACGGGGTGACATAAATCGTCTCCTCGAAGTAAGGGCCCTCCAAGGGATCGGGCTTGTCGAACAGCGCGAGGACCTCGAGGTCGCCGTCCCTCAGCATCCCCTCGAGAGCAACCTCAACTCCGGGCAAGTAGCTCTCGACGAGGAGCGGTTGACCGGCGGGGACACCGGCGGCCTCGCAGATCGAGCGCGCCGTGGCCCCAGCGAGCGCCGCCGAGGAGGCGTCATCGGCTCTGATCACTCCCCTGCTTGCCGACAAGGACACGGGCTTGATCACGACCGGGTAGCCGACCTCCTGTGCGAGCTCGGGAATGTCGGCGCGCGGCGGGGCAAGCCGGTAGCGAGGCTGAGGTATCCCGCCCTCGTCGAGGGCGCGTCGCAGCGCCGCCTTGTCTCGAGTGGCCGCCGCCGCTGCCGGGAGATTGCTTGCAAGACCGAGCCGCTCGGCGGCGAGCGCCGCAACGAGCACTCCCCCGTCGTCTGTGGCGACGACTGCTTCGACCGGCGTCGAGCGGGCATAGGCGGCGATGGCCTCGGCGCCGGCCTCCGGCGCTTCGAAGTCGAGGAGGAGCGGGGCCTCGGCCATGGCGTCTGCAATTGCGAACCGACCGTTGGAGCCGATCACGACGTCCACACCAAGCGCTCGGGCGGCGTCGAGAAATTCGGCGGCCCTGTAAGACTCAGAGGGCAAAAGCAGCACCACGCGGGGCCGCCTCGGCGGGACCGCAGACTCAGCATGGGGCCGCCTCGGCGGGACCGCAGACTCAACGTTCACCATGGCTCTATCATGACGCAAGGGATACGGAGGGCCCCCTTGAGGGTCCCAAGGACTGGAGTGATGTTGTGAAAAGGCCACTTGGATTGTGGCAGCGCAGGGGCGGCGGGGCGGAGGCGCCTCAGGCGCCGCTTGTGATGATCACGGAAACGGCTCTATCAACCATCCTCGAGATCAGGGAACGGGACACCGAGCCCGGTCGTCTTGCCCTCTGGCTCGAGATAACGGGCGCCCAGGGATCCGAGCACACCTATGACATGTACCTCCTGCCCGTCGATCAGGCGGCGCCTGAGGACACCGTCGTTGCGCATGACGACCTCTCGATCGTCGTGCCCGCTTCAGGCATCGACAAGGTGCGCGGGGCGACGATCGATTTCGAGGGTGACCCCTACCAGGGCGGGGGGCTGATCCTCAGAAACCCCAACAAGGCAGGCCCCCCGATGGGCATGCTGCCGATCCTGCCGACGCCCGCTCCGGCGAGCGCAAGCCCGGCCGTGGGCAGCGCCCCGCCGGCGGACCTATCAGGCGATGTGGCCCAGCGCGTCTCCCAGGTGCTCGATCAGTCGATCAACCCGCAGATCGCGTCTCACGGAGGGCGCGCCGAACTCGTGGCGGTGGACGACGGTATCGCATATCTACGGCTCTCGGGCGGGTGCCAGGGCTGCGGCATGGCGACCGTAACTCTCAGCCAGGGCATCGAGGTAGCCATCACAGAAGCCGTGCCCGAGATCACTCGTGTTGCCGACGTGACCGACCACGCGTCCGGCAGCAATCCCTACTTCGAGGCCTCGAAGAAATAGCAAGTTCTTTTTGCCGCGACAATGGGTGACGTGGGAGCAAACGGCGGGATCACCGACATCTTCAACCGGCCGCTGCGCGATCTCCGCATCTCGGTCACAGACCGCTGCAACTTCCGCTGCGTCTACTGCATGCCGAAAGAGGCCTTCGGAAGGGATTATCAGTTCCTCGAGCGGCGCCAGCTCCTGACCTTTGAGGAGATCGAGCGCATCGCCCGCATCTTCGTTCCCCTTGGCGTCTCCAAGATCCGCATCACCGGCGGCGAGCCGCTCGTGCGCAAGAACATCGAGACGCTCATAGCCAAGCTCGCAGCCATCCAGGGTCTCGACCTTGCGCTGACAACGAACGGCTCGATGCTGCCACGCAAGGCCCAAGCCTTGAAGGACGCCGGCCTCACAAGGGTGTCCGTGAGCCTCGACTCGCTTGACGACGACGTGTTCAAGCTGATGAACGACGTCGACTTCCCGGTTTCCGGGGTGCTCGACGGCATAGAGGCGGCGGCCGCCGCAGGACTTACCCCCATAAAGATCAACATGGTCGTGCGGCGCGGGTTCAACGAGGGCAGCGTCGTCGACATGGCGCGCCACTTCAAGGGGACCGGTCACATCGTACGGTTCATCGAATACATGGACGTCGGCGAGACCAACGGCTGGCGCATGGACGATGTCGTGCCGGCGTCCGAGATAGTGACGATGATCGGTGCCGAGATGCCGCTTGAGCCCGCCGAGCCCAACTACAGGGGCGAGGTCGCCGACCGCTACCGTTACCTCGACGGCTCCGGCGAGATAGGAGTCATCGCCTCGGTTACGCGCTCGTTCTGCGGCGACTGCACCCGGGCACGCATCTCGGCGGAAGGCTCCCTTTACACCTGCCTGTTCGCAAGCAAAGGCTATGACCTGCGTCAGCTCCTTCGCAGCGACGCAGACGACGCAACCCTTGCCGAGGCCATCACCAAGGTATGGCGGGGGCGGGACGACCGCTACTCAGACCTCCGCTCCGAAGCAGCAATCGGCCCGCCCCGGGTCGAGATGTCCTACATCGGCGGTTGATCTAGAAGGCGAGGCGCCAAGCCGTAATCCCTGAGGCGCCGGCATGAAACCGGGCTATTAGGGCGCCACAATGATGCGGCCGGTCAGGCGCTGTGCGCCACCAGGCGTTCAACCATGGCCTCGTCGGCGGCGATGTCGATCGTCGTCCACGCCATCGCGATCGCCCCTTCGAGCGCAGCTTTGTCGGCAATGTCGGTCGCGCAGTGAGCGGCGAACTCCGGCTGGTGGTTCACGGCTGGTAGGGAGTCCAGCCCGAGCATGGGATGTATGGCGGGAAGGGCGAGCGACACGTTGGCCATGTCCGTGGATCCTGATGCGCGCTCGCGGTCCTCTCGCGTGAGGTCGCTAAACGTCCGGCCGAGCGCCTCGGCGTTGCGCCGGTAAAGCTCGACCATGTCGTCGTCGAAGACGAACTCGGAGTAGGGCTTCTCCCTGGGCTCGTAGCTGAGCTCGCATCCCGTCGCGAGCGCGCCGGCTTCGAAGCACCGCTTGACCCTTGGCTCGAGCACCGCAAGGTCTTCGAGCGTGCGGCTTCGCACCTGCCACCTGCCCCCTGCGGACTCCGGGATGATGTTGGATGCGTCACCGCCCTTGGTGACGATGCCGTGAATGCGGTCCTTGGCCGTGATCTGCTGACGAAGCAGCCCAATTGCGACCTGCGCCACGGTAACGGCATCGGCGGCATTGATGCCCTCGTGAGGGTAGGCAGAAGCGTGCGCCGACTTGCCCTTGTAGGAAATGTCCATGGCCTGACTGGCTATGAACTCCTGCCGCGCCAGTTCGTGCGGAGAAGGATGGACCATCATTGCCGCGTTGACGCCCTCGAAGGCTCCGCCGTCGAGCATTATGATCTTGCCCCCGCCGCCCTCCTCGGCAGGCGTGCCCATCACCTTCACCGTGATCCCGATATCGTCGGCAACCTGCGCAAGCGCAAGCCCGGCGCCCACTCCGGCGGCTGCGATGACGTTGTGTCCGCATGCATGTCCGATACCGGGCAAAGCGTCGTATTCGGCGCACACGGCGATGGTCAGCGGGCCGCTTCCCGCGGTGGCAACGAACGCCGTCGGAAGCCCACAGACTCCGTCCTCGACGTCGAAGCCGGCCCCGGTGAGCATCTCGGCGCACCAGGCGCTCGAGCTCTCTTCCTCGAAGGCGAGCTCAGGCTTGCCATGGATACGATGGCTGAGGCCGACAAGCTCTTCGCTGATTTGCTCAACAGCTGCGCGCGCTTGCTCTTTGGCCTCCATGTATCCCAAACCCTAACCCTTGTAGCCGGAGCGCGCTTCTCGGGCCTATTGTTTGTCCGGCAAACCGCCGGTAAGGGAGCTGCACGTGACATCGAAGATCAGGCTCGGGGTCGTCGGCTGCGGCGACGTCGCCTTTCGCACCTACCTGCCCGCCCTTGAGTGTCTGGCGGAGGAGGCTGAGGTGGTGGCAACATGCGACCTCGCCTTGCCTCGCGCCGAGGCGGCGGCGAAGGTCTGCGCCAGATGGTCGTCCTCTGAAGGCGCCTACGGAGACTACTCCGAGTGCTTGGACCACGCAGGGTTGGAGGCAGTCGTGAACCTGACGCCCGGCCCTCAGCATGCGACCATCACACGCGCGGCCCTCGAGCGAGATGTGCACGTGTTCTCAGAAAAGCCGATCGCCAACAGTGTCGAGGACGCCGACTCGCTCATGACTGCGGCCCAGAGCCGGGGACGATTGCTGATGTGCGCGCCGGCAACGATGGTGACCGATCGCTTCCGCTGGCTTGCCGAAGTCGCTGCCTCCAACCGCTACGGACCGCTCACCTTGATCACAGGCCGGGTCACGGGGATGGGGCCCGCCCTGTGGCGCGACTACGCCGGCAATCCCGAGGTCTTCTACGGCCCGGAGGTCGGTCCCCTGCTGGATCAGGGTGTCTACATCCTTCATGGAGCAACTGGTCTCCTGGGGCCGGCTCGCCGAATCCAGGCGATGGGCACCATCGCGATTCCACGACGCAGTGTCATGACGAAGAACATTCAGCAGCACACGATCGAGGTGCGCACCAACGATCATGTCCTGCTGCAGCTCGAGTTCGACGCCGGCCACGTGCAGCTCCTGGCCAGCTTTGCCACGCCGGCGGGCGAGCCGCCGAGCATGGAAGCTCATTTCACAGCCGCAAGCGTGAGGCTGCCGGCCGATCACTGGTACGAAGCTGAGGGTCCCGTGGATGTCTGGGCCCTGGACGACGAGCCATCCTCGGACGGTTGGAGGCGGCAGGATCCTCCCTCGAGCGGCGCCCCAGTTGACACTCTGATCGGCATGGGCCCCGCCCACTTCGTGGCCTGTCTGCAAGGCAGGGAAGAGCCGGTGCTGACCGCAGCGCACGCCCGTCACGTCCTTGAGATCGCCCTTGGGGCCGCCGACGCCGCACGCTCGGGTGCCACCGTGGAACTCGAGACGGTTTTCTAGATGGCACCCAGCCGCATCGCGCTCCAGCTCTACACGATCCGGGAGCTTGCCATGAAAGACATGGCAGAAGCGCTCAGAGCCGTTGCCGGCATCGGTTACCGGGCGGTGGAGCTCGCAGGATTCGGAGGGTTGGCTCCGCCCGGCCTGAAGGCGCTGCTCGAGCAGCTTGACCTCCACGCCCTCGGCGCCCACATCCCCTACGAGCAGTGGTTAAGTGATCCCGAGGCCGCACTCGACGACCTCAATGTCATCGGATGTGATTACGCGGTGGTCCCGTCGCTTCCCGAGGGGCTGTGGGACGGCGCCGGCGCGATCTCGTCGAGCGCAGCGACGCTCAATCGCTGGGGGGAGCTGTGCCGGGCCAGGGGACTGACCTTCGCCTACCACAATCACGCGGCCGAGTTCGAGGCCTCGCACGGCTCAACGACGTGGCAGGCGCTCACCGGCAGCACCGACCCCGAGCTCGTCAAGCTCGAGCTCGATGCCTACTGGGCTCGCTTCGCCGGCGTCGATCCCATCGAGCTGCTCGGCGTCCACGCCGGACGCATCCCGCTGCTGCACGTGAAGGACATGGCCGGCGACGCAACGCGCGCCGACAGACCCCTCGGGGACGGGGTCATGCCGTGGGCCGAGATCCTCGAGGCGGCAGAGGCGGCCGGCGTCGGGTCCTTCATCGTTGAACAAGACGACCCCCAGGACCCGCTGCGGGACTCGGCGACGAGCCTCCGCCACCTGAGCGGGCTCGGAGTCAACGGCCCTTAGCTCGGCGCGACCTCGCAGGGCGTTCAGCCGAGTTTCAGCGCTCGTGCGCAATTACTACGGTGGGCGAAGAGGTCTCTGTCAGAAAGGAAAAGCCATGGGAGAGTTCGCTAAGCATTGGCGCCGAACCGTCAGGCGAGGGCGACTGACCCTGGGGCTTGTCCTCGCAGTCCTCACGATGGCGTGCACACAAGGCCGGCCCACCGGAGGCGTGCGCAGCTCGGACACACCCCCGATTCCCCAGCCAACACACGCCCAACTGGCGGCCGCCAAGCTCGCCGGGCTGCCGGTGGCTCCGGAGAGCGAGCGGGTCGACATCGCCGGACCCACATTCTCGGACCCAACCAACATCACCAACCCGCTTTTCCCAATCAATGATCTTCGCTCGGCGATCCTGAGCGGGAGGGTTGACGACAAGCCGTTCCATACAGAAACAACGCTCCTCCCGGAGACGAGGATCATCGAGTGGGCTGAAGGGGAGGTGGTCAAGACACGCGTCTCCCAGTACGTCGCCTACCTAGACGGACGCCTCCAGGAGACGGCGCTCGATTTCTATGCGCAGGCCGACGATGGGTCCGTTTGGTACTTCGGCGAGGAGGTCTTCGATTACCGTGACGGCGCCATCTTTTCCACTGAGGGAACCTGGCTGGCGGGCAGAGATGGCCCGCCTGCCATGATCATGCCCGGAGATCCACAGGTAGGTGATGTGCATCGAGCCGAAAACATCCCCGGCGTGGCATTCGAAGAGGTCGCCATCACGACCGTCGGCAAGACCGTGGAGGGACCGACCGGGCCGGTCAAAGGCGCGCTCGTCGGACGGGAGCTCCACGATGACGGAACCTTCAGCGACAAGGTCTTCGCCCCAGGCTACGGCGAGTTCTTCTCCGCCCACGAGGGTGACGTAGAGGCGATGGCCCTGGCCGTGCCCTCGGATGCCTTGCATGGACCGGTCCCCGAAGATCTGGACACCTTGTCGGGGGAGGCCGACGGAGTCTTTCAGGCGACCAGATCACGACGGTGGAGGGTGGCTTCTGTGGGGCTCAAGGAGCTATCGGCAGCCTGGGATCATTACGGGAAATCGGATGTTCCGCCCCGGCTCGCCCGGGAGATGAACCGGGCCGTCGCCAGCCTCACAGCGGCCCTCCGCTCTCGTCACCAAGCCCCGGCGGGGACTGCGGCCATCGACGTCGCTCAGGTGGCGCGCGACTTGAGACTCCGCTACGAGCCCCCCGCCGACATAGATCTCGCGCGGATGAAGCTGTGGGCGAGGCAGATTCTCGTTGACGCAGGGACGAAGGACCTTGGGGGCCTGACCGGTGATGTGGCCACGCTCGAGTGGACCCGTGAGCGAATCGCCCACACACTCGCAAAGGTCGACGTCGTGCGCATCGACACCCACCTGCTCGCGCTAAACGGCAGTGTGGCGGACGAGGACTTCGAAGCGGGGAGCACGGCGGCCCAACGCCTAATCCACACCCTCGCCGGAATCGGTTCAGCGTCAACTCGATGAATCCGCACCGGCGCCGGTTGTCGTTCTAGGGGAGCTCCACAAAGCGCCCGAGGAAGCTTCGCGCCGAGGGCGTGTCGAGCCTGTAGTCCGTGTTGGTGGCGCGACAGACAGCGTCGCCCGTCACCGTGACGGCGACGACGATGTCGGTCTCATCGGCGCCGGCGCCGATGAAGTTCGGACCGCCCGAATCCCCGTAACAGGTCCCGCCCTCACCCGTCGCAGGATTCTGCGACAGGCGCAGCCATGTCTTGGTCAACGCCCTGAACTCGGAGACCGCAAAGAACCGCTCCATCGCGTCGGGGAAGCTCGGCCGGCCTCCTCCGACTTGACGCTCCTGCACGCCGTAGCCAACCGCAGTGAAGTCCTGGCCGTGGAGGCCGTTGTCGGCCGCCAGGCGATCGAGCAGGTGCAGGCGGGGAAGTCGCGCAGGCGTTCTTCCGGATACCGGTCGGTCGGTAACCACGACGGCGACATCGGCGAGGTCAGCGCTGTCGTGCCCGTAACGGGGGTTCGTGTGATAGGTGGCGGGTATGAGCGGCGAGTTCTCGTCGAAGGTCGGGTCAAAGGTAATCCACACCTCATCGGGATCAACGCCGACGGAAGGAAGGAAGACCGTGCAGTGGCTCGCCGTCACGAAATCCCTCTTTGAGATGAGCGTGCCCGAGCAGAGCAGGTCCTTTTGCCCGGGCTCCACGTACTCGGCGACGAGCGCACCGACGTTGGGATGGCGGTTGCCGTCACGCCGACCGTAGGTGATGGCCTGCGCCGGAGTAACAGTAAGCATCAGCATTGCGCAGGCTGCAGCAACAGCAGCCAGTCTCTTCTTCATTTATGCCCCCTTTGGCTATTACGTGATCTCAAGACCTTACTGGAAAAACCAACCAATAGGGGGACTCACCCCCGCCGGTGCGGAGATCCTTAGTCGCTGAGCGGTGGGCTCGAGGCCGCGTAGATCTGGTTGGAAGAGATGAAGTCGTCGGTGAGGTAGAAGGCTTCCTGGGTCATGGATCGCGTCGTGCGGCTAAAGATCAGAGAAAGCTCGCGCCGCCCGTCCTCGTAGTGCAGGAACACTTTGATCGTCGAAGCATCGATCTGGATCTCGTTCCACGACGGCGGGGTAAGCCCTCGCACCCGCCGGGTCGTCGCCGTGCTCGAGTTGCAAATCAAGATGCCGTTCAACCCCCAGAAGAACGGGACATGCTTGTGGCCGGAGACGACGACATCGACATCGAGCTTGCCTACCTCGGCAAGGAGGTCGCCGGCATCGGTGATGATATTGCGCTCTCTCCCGGTCCCCGGTATAGGGACGAGGTGGTGGTGGATGGCAAGGATCTTGATGTCGCCGGGCTCGTCGAACTGCTCACCTATCCACGGGTAGTACTCGCGCCCGATGTGGCCGTCGTTGAGGTCGGGCTCCGAGGAATCGAGCCCGACGATGGTGAACCCGGAAGCCCTGAGGCGCTCGGTCCGCTCCGGATCAAAGGCCTGGCGATAGCGCCAGAAACGCCGGCCAAAGTACTTCTCGAAGTGGACGTATCCGACGTTGCGAGAATCATGGTTGCCGGGGATGACGAGGGTGGTTCCCTTGAAGTTGTCGAGCCACCGAGCCGCCTCCTTGAACTCCCATTCGTATCCCGCCGCCGTGACGTCTCCCGCGACGACAATGACATCGGGGTCCATGTCGTTAACACGTGAGATGGTGGACTTCATGAGGTCCTCGTCGAAGGTGATCTCGCCGCAATGGATGTCCGTAACTTGTGCGATGCGCAGCGGTATGTTCGGGATGGACATCGAGATCTTTCTCGCGGACGACGACTCTTGCTTGAATCATAGGAGATGAGCTGGTGACTACCCCGGTGATCCACAGTCTCGTCAAAGCGCTCCAAGGCGTCACAGCGCTTGGGTCGCTCGGCGAGGACACCGCTCTCAGGATCGTCGGAGTTTCCGCCAACCTGCTGTGGCCCGAGGGGAGCCTCATCTTTGCAGCCGATCATCCTGCAGAGGGCCTCTACATCGTCCTAAGGGGGCGCGTGCGCGTCTTCGAGGACAACGGCGGCCGGGACCAAGACGTTGCATTCATGGGGCCTGGGGACTTCTTCGGAGAGGCCTCGCTGCTGCTCGACACGGACCACACCAAGAGCGCAGAGGCCGTGGAGGACTCCGAGCTGATGGTGGTGCCGCGACGATCGTTCCATCAACTGCTCGCCTCGGATCCGGAGCTCGACCGTCAGGTCAGGGCGACGCACTACGAGCGGGTCCCGGGGGGGAGCGCCCCTGCCGTCCAGCGCTGAGCTCTCGCTTGCCGAAGCCTCACGGGCGATAGCGGCCGGCGAGCTGGCGCCGCTCGAGTTGACCACAGACTGCCTCGAGCGGGCCCACGCCCTCGAGCCCAAGCTCAAAGCGTTCGTGACTCTCGACGAAACGGGCGCGCTCGCCGGCGCCAGGGCCCTCACGGACGAGCTGGCACAGTCGCCGCCCAGGAGCCCGCTGCACGGCATCCCGCTCGGGATCAAAGACCTCATCGACGTCGCAGGGCTCCCGACGACCGCTTCCTCCAAGATCCTGGCGGGCACGGTGGCGGCCGCCGACGCCCCGGTGGTCGAGCGCCTCAGGCGCGGCGGCGCCGTTGTGCTCGGGAAGACCAATACGCAGGAGTTCGCCTATGGGGTCGTCTCTGCGCCGACTCGCAACCCGTGGGACCTCGGGCGCATCCCAGGGGGCTCGAGCGGGGGCTCGGGCGCCGCCGTGGCGGCGGGTCTGTGCCCTGGCGCGCTTGGAAGCGACACCGCAGGCTCGATCCGGATACCGGCAGCCCTGTGCGGGATCGCCGGGCTCAAACCGGCCCCCGGCGCAGTGCCTTTGGAAGGCATCGTTCCGCTGGCGCCGTCGCTCGACGTGTGCGGCCCCATGGCACGCAGTGCTGAGGACGTCGCTCTGCTGTGGGGCGTGCTTGCTGGAGCGCCACCGGTGAAGGTGCCCGAGCCCCACCGCCTCAAGGTCGCCGCCCCCGCCGACCTCACCGCTGTGGCCGAGCCCGAGCCCGAGGTCACAGCGGCGGTGGAAGCTGCAATCGGAAGCCTCGTCGCCGCTGGTGCTCGCCGGGTGCCCGTTTCGATGCCGCCGTTCAGCTTGTGGGATCGCCCCCGCTCGGTGGCGCTCATGACCGAGGCCCTGCTCGTCCACAAGGCCGCAGGCTGGTACCCGGACAGGGCCGCCGATTACTCCGAGGAGACCCTCGACAACCTTCGTCTGGCCGAGACATTCTCGGCCGCCGAGCTCATGACGGCCCACGGGGAGCTCGAGGACCTGACTACGCTGCTGATCGGGGCGCTCGACGCCGCCGACGTCCTTGCCCTGCCCACCGTTCCCATCCAGGCTCCGACCGTCGACGAGGCTGCACGTCGGGGCGAAGGGGGGCGTCGTCCCGTGGTGCGGGTGCTGACTCGCATCTGTGGCCCGGTCAACTGGTGCAGGCTCGCTGCCGTGAGCGTCCCCTGTGGCTTCACGGAGGCCGGTCTCCCGATCGGGATGCAGTTCGTGGCACGCGCCGAGACCGCCGCGCTCGAAGCGGCACTCCTCTATCAGTCGCTGACGGACTTCCACACGCGCCGCCCGCCCCTGCCATAAGGGCCCCGGTCGTTCCCTGGGCGGAGCGCCCCTTATTCGCGAGTGAGCGCGGCAGCGCCGCGCCGACTCAATGACCGGCAATCCTCCCGGCCGGGTGCGCTCGCAAGCTCGCCGCCGAGAACTTCGAGGACGATGCCCACGGGTAGTGCATCGCCGACTAGGGCGCCGTGAGGGACGTTCGCCCCTGGGCAGACATCTTGCAGGCGGACGTTGACGGCCCCCGCAAGGACCGCCGAGCTCGGGGGCCGAACGAAGCTGTCGCCGGCCGTCCACACGCTTGTGTAGGCGGCTTCGTCTGGCCCGGTGGCTTCGTTCAGCCTGCGGAGATATGCCGAACCCGGCCGCATCTGCAAACAGGAGCCAAAGCACAGCTCCGGGCTTGTGGCCGCCGCGACCTCCGCTATGCGTGCGCCGTGATTGGGCGCGCCGAGCAGCACCGCGCGCCGGAGCCGTGCGCCGTCGTCAAAACGGGCCCCGTAAGCTCGCACAACGAGCGCTCCGGCCGAAAAGCCGACGACATCGACCCGCTCTGCCCCCGTGCCGGCCGCAACGTCCGCAAGAAAGCGGGCCGAAGCATCGATGTCACCGGTACCTCTGCTCGGCAGGGCGACGTCGATCACCCGTCGGCCGTCGCGCTCGAGCGCACGCCTAAGGCTCGACATCACCTCGGTGGGCTGGGCGTAGCCGGGCACGAGCAGCACGGGCGCAGCCGCCACTTCGTCGTCCCCACCAGACGCCACGAACAAGGCCGCGCCTCCGGCAAGCACAGCGGCGGCAACACACGCGACCGCTAAACGCACACGGCGGGAGGCCACCCAGGTCATCTGTCGTAGTGCCTGCTGCAAGTCAGCATCCGTTTGCGTCCGCCGGGGAGCCGCGACCCCCCGGCAAGCCTCAGGTCGGCTTTCTGTCCGACCGTTGTCGAGTGTTGGTGGGGCCGCCGACCATTCGACCGACCGCTCGGCGCCGGAGCAGCGGACGATGACGCTCAGGCCTTGAAGTCGTTGGGAGGGAGGCCCTTGATGCCCGGCGAGCAGCGCCACAGAGCCCCGGCGTGTGGTTCCCTTGCGAGCTGATCCTCCGAAAGCTCCTGAGCCGCAGAGGTGATGTAGAGGTCTGAGAGGCCGTCTCCACCAAAGGTGCAGCTGGTTATGTTGGTCGCCGGCAGCGCGATCGTCCTCACCAGATCGCCCTCGGGTGAGTAGCGCCGCACCGCTCCTCCACCGTAGAGGGCCACCCACAGGAAACCCTCGGCGTCCACAGTCATCCCGTCGGGCGAGCCGTCGCCGGGATCGACCTCGATGAGCGACCGGCGGTTGCCCATCGAGCCCGTAGCCGCGTCGTAGTCGTAGGCATAGAGCGTGTGGGCCGGGGTGTCGATGTGATACATCGTGCGGTTGTCGATGCTCCACCCGATTCCGTTCGAGATCGTGAGGTCCCCGACCATCTTGGTGACGCTGTAGTCGGTTTCGAGCCGGTACAGGGCTCCGGCGCCGGGGGTGACGGCGAACGCCATGGTGCCCGCGAAAAACCTTCCTGTGAGATCGCACTTGCCATCGTTCATGCGGTTGCCGGCGATATCGGCCTCTGTGTCTGCGATCATCCGCACCTCGTCGCCCCAGCGCTCGACGAGGCCGAAGCCGTCCCGCAGGGCGAGAACGAATCCGCCCATGGAGCGCACTGCGGCCGCGCCGACGGGCTGCCCAACCTCCATCGTTTCGCTCGATCCGGTGGCGGGGTCGTAGCGGTGCAGGTGGCCCTCCATGATGTCGACCCAAACCAGGCACCTGGTCCCGTCGTCCCAGATCGGTCCCTCGCCCAGCATGGCGTGTGCGTCCATCGCGATCTCGACTTCTTCAGATGGAGCCATCCACCGCCCTCCCTGTCCTCGTTGTCGCGGCACCCCGGGACCCTAACCCTCGCCCCGGCACCATCATCGATGGAACCTTTTGCGGTCCCGCTGTGTTGTCGTGAGTAGAGAATTCCTCAAGCGATTGCTCAAGCAAGGAGGGCAACATGAAGGCAACCTTTGGAGCCGGCTGCTTTTGGCAGGTTGAGGCAGAGTTCAGAAGAATCGAGGGCGTCACCGCCACTGCCGCCGGCTATGCCGGGGGCACCGTCGAGGCACCCACCTACGAGCAGGTCTGTACCGGCGCCACCGGTCATGCCGAGGTCGTCGAGGTCACCTTCGATCCGGCCAGGGTTTCCTACGGCGAGCTGCTCGACGTCTACTGGAAGACTCACGACCCCACCCAGCTCAACCGCCAGGGCCCCGACGTTGGAACCCAGTACCGTTCGGTGATCTTCACCCACAACGCCGAGCAGGAGGCGACGGCCACGGCGGCAAGAGGCGCGCTCCAGGCGGGCTCGCCCCGCCCCATCGTCACCGAGATAGCTCCCGCTGGCGACTTCTGGCCTGCGGAGGACTACCACCAGCGCTACCTCGAGAAAAGAGGCCTTGCGAGCTGCAGGATGGAGCTCAGGGTTTCCTAGACGGGCGCCGCCGAGCGCCTCACAGGTTGTCGTCGTCTAAGCCTCGGGGGGACCGGGCAAAGGAGGCACCAATTCATGAAGGTGCTTGTTACCGGTTCCAGCGGGTTCCTCGGGGGGGCGCTGCTCAGGAGCTTGTCAGCGGAGGGCCACCAGGCGGTCAGGCTGGTGCGAAGCAAACCGGGCCCGGGCGATGTCATCTGGGACCCCGATGCCGGAGCCCTCGAGCCGGGCCCGATCGAGGGTATGGACGCTGCCATACACCTCGCCGGCGTCAACATCGGGGGCAGGCGGTGGAACGAGCGCCACAAGAGGGCTGTGCTCGACAGCCGGGTGGGATCGACGAGGCTCCTGAGCGAAACGCTTGCCTCGCTCGACCATCCACCAGCGGCGCTTGTAAGTGCCTCCGCCATCGGGTACTACGGGAACCGCGGCGGCAGCGAGCTCACCGAGGAAAGCTCTCCCGGAAATGACTTCATGGCCGAGGTCTGCCGCCGCTGGGAAGCGGAGACCGCTCCTGCCGCCGCCGCCGGCATTCGGGTCGTCAACACGCGCTCCGGCCTCGTGCTCCATCCCAGCGGAGGGGTCTTCAAACCCCAGCTGATCCCGTTCAAACTGGGGGTCGGCGGGCGCATCGGCAGCGGCCGGCAATGGTGGAGCTGGATCACGCTGCGGGACGAGATCGGCGCCATCCTCTACGCCGCGGCCAACGAGCTTCTGTCGGGCCCGGTCAACCTGACTGCGCCCAATCCCGTGACCAACGCCGAGTTCACTGCGGTCCTCGGCCGGGTCCTGAGCAGGCCGACCCTCTTCACCGCCCCGAGTGGGGTGCTAAGGCTTGCGCTCGGAGCCGAGATGGCGGAGCAGCTCCTCCTGACCAGCCAACGCGTGCTCCCCCGCAAGCTTCTCGGGGCCGGTTACCAGTTCCAGGACCTCTATCTCGAGCCGGCCGTGCGCACGCTACTCGGCAAGTGAGGCACATGTCCCACACCGAGCTCTCAGACTCTTCTAAAGGGCGGCAGCGTTCACCAACGTCTCTTTGATGCCGCCGGGATCATCGCTGTTGCTCCAGCTTAGGTTCCCTGAGCCCTGCAGCGCCGTCTTCACCGCAGCCGGCGATGCTCCAGGGTTCTTGGCCTTGTAGAGCGCGGCCGCACCCGCCGCGTGCGGGCTTGCCATCGAGGTGCCGCTGATCGTGTTGTAAGCGCCACCCTTCCATGTCGAGTTGATGCACACGCCCGGGGCGATCACGTCGACGTCCCTCCCATAATTGGAGAAGCTTGCGAAGGTGTCGTCGACGTCAGAGCGGCAGGTCGAGGGGGCGCCGCCGCCCGGCTGCCCGTTGAAGTCTGCGAGCGCCGAGACTGTAATGACCTCGTCATAGGCAGCGGGAATGTGACGGGCCGAATCTTGCGACGAGTTGCCCGCTGCGACCGCATAGGTGACTCCCGCCGCAACGGAGCGGCAGATCGCCCGATGCTCGGCATCATTGTTCGTGTTGCCACAGTTGCCGTCGTCGGCGCCGCTGCCGCCGAGGCTCATGTTGGCGACTTCGATCTGGGCGGCATGGGCGGTGACGTAGTCGATACCGCAAACGACAGTCGCGGTCGTTCCCGAACCCTTGTTGTTGAGAACCCGCACCGGCCACAAGCGAGCGCCGGGGGCCACCCCGACGACGCCGGTCGAGTTGTCGAGCGCGCCGATCGTCCCTGCGACGTGGGAGCCGTGTCCGTTGCCGTCGTTGGCGGTGCTGCCGCTCGAGCAGTTCTTGCCCGAGCCAGAGACGTTGAGGTCGGGGTGCCTGAGGTCGATGCCGGTGTCGATCACAGCGACGTCGACGTTCACGCGCTGGTCGACCCCATTGATGGCCGCCGTCGAACTCAGATCCGCATCCACTCTGTCGATGCCCGTGGGGATGGTCTGCAGGTTTGCGCTAACAGGTCGATCGCGTTCGACAAAGGCGACACCCGGGGTGCGCCTCAGGGCGGCCACGGCAGGCTCGGCGAGGCGTGCTGCATAGCCCGTGATGGCGGACCGGTAGACGAAGCGGACTTCGGCGCCGTAGGAAGTAGCGTGATCCGCAGCTACCCTCCCCGGGTGAGCTACCGAACCGTCAAGGACGACAATGTAGCGGTGGAACTTCGGCGCCCCTTGAGCTGCGCCGGCCGACATCGGCGCCGCAAGCACAGCGAGGCAGGCAGCAGTGCCGCAAATCGCTTTGTCATAGTCCCTCCCCTATGGGATTTTGGTCGAGTCTAGATCGTTAGTGACTACCCTCTCATGAAAGATGCTAAGCAGACAAGGCGTGAGGGCCCCTCGAGCAACTGAGATGCGCATCGTCGCGGCCATGCTGCTGTGGGCAGCTGCTTGCTCTCAAATGGAACCGGTGGGGCGGCCCGGAGCCGGCGACGGAACAAGCAGAACCGGAGGCGAGAGAGCAGGCAAAACCGGAGGCGAGAGAGCGGATAGAGCCGGAGACGACAGAGCGGGCGGCGCCGTTCGGCGAGACCGCGACACCTTCGCAGAGGCACGATCGGCGCGGAGATCGAAACCGAAGCGCGGTCGGCGGGCCGAAGGTGAGGGCAATGCGCGCCCCAAACACACCGAGGGTGGAGCGGCGCGCCGCGTGGTCCTTGTGGCGCGCGCCGTTGACGGGGACACAATCGAGGTCGAACGCGCCGGCTCAACCGTCGCCGTGCGCCTCATAGGCATTGACACTCCGGAAACCGTGCATCCTTCGGAACCGGTCGAATGCTACGGGCGTGCGGCTTCGCACTTCACGACCGAGTCGCTCGAGGGCCGCAGAGTCGGCCTGCGATTCGACGAGGAGCACTTCGATCAGTACGAGCGGCTACTCGCCTATGTGTTCATCGACGGAGCGCTGTTCAACCATACCCTTGTGGCGCGCGGGTACGCCGAGGTCTCGACCTACTACCCCAACAAGCGCTACGAGGATCGCTTGCTCGCAGCGGAGGCCGCGGCGCGCCGGGCGGCCAGAGGGATGTGGGGCGCGTGCCCGGCCGCCGGCTCGACCGTGGCCGGCGCCGCTACCGGCGACCCAGCGGGCAAAGACGCGGGTTCAGGGGCAGACTGCGACCCCAACTACAGCGGCACCTGCGTCCCACTTTACCCGCCGGATGTCGACTGCACCGAGGTGTCGGGGACAAACTTTGCCTCCACCGGCTCCGATCCGCACGGTTTCGACGGAGACGCCGACGGTGTGGCTTGCGAATAGCCCCGCGACCGACGGCTGCGGGCCGGGTCATAGGATACGACCAGCCTCGCAGTCACCCCGACTCCTCGCCGCCCAAGTCAAGGAGACCCACATGACCTACGACCTGGGAAAGTCCCTCGGCACGGACTACTACCGCGCCGACGAGCTCCTCACCGCCGAAGAAAAAGAAATCAGGGACCGGGTGCGCTCGTTCGCCGACTCCGAGGTGATCCCCGTGATCAACGACTACTGGGAACGTGCCGAGTTCCCTTCGGCGCTCATCAAGTCGCTTGCAGAGCTCGATATTGCGGGCGGCAACATCGAGGGATACGGGTGCCCTGGGATGAGCGCGGTCGCACACGGACTCGTGATGATGGAGCTTGCACGCGGCGACGGCAGCATCTCGACTTTCTTTGGAGTTCATTCCGGCCTCGCCATGAAGACCATAGGAATGCTCGGTTCGCACGAGCAGAAGAAGCGCTACCTGCCGTCCATGGCGCGCATGGAAAAGATCGGCGCCTTCGCATTGACCGAGCCCGATCACGGCTCCGATGCGGTCATGCTCGAGACCAGGGCGCGCAGCGACGGTGACGACTACGTCATCGACGGCGCCAAGCGGTGGATCGGAAACGCGTCGTTCGCCGACGTGATCGTCGTGTGGGCTCGAGACGATGACGGAGAGGTCGGCGGTTTCGTGGTCGACAAGGGGGCACCCGGCTTCGAGGCCGAGATCATTACCCGCAAGACATCTTTACGCGCAGTGTGGCAGACCGACATTCGCCTAGATGCCGTGCGCGTGCCTGCCGCCAACCGGCTCGCCGGAGCGCGCACATTCAAAGACACCACCAGCGTCTTGACCGCGTCGCGCGATGGAGTTGCGTGGGACGCCCTCGGTCATGCGGTGGCGGCGTACGAGTCCGCCGTCACTTACGCCGAGCAGCGCAAGTCGTTCGGCAGACCGATCGCTACTTATCAGCTCGTGCAGGAAAAGCTTGCCCGGATGCTTGCCGAGATCACGTCGATGCAGCTTCTTTGTATCCGTCTCAGCCGGCTCGCCGACGAGGGCGAGATGACGGCGGGGATGGCGTCGCTCGCCAAGATGAACAATGGGGCAAAGGCGCGCGCCGTCATCGCCGATGCGCGCGACATCCTCGGAGGCAACGGGATTCTGCTCGACTACCACGTTGCGCGCCATCATGCCGACATCGAGTCGGTCTTTACCTTCGAGGGGACCGACAGCATTCAAGCGCTCGTGATAGGGCGAGAGATCACGGGCGTGCAGGCGTTCTCCGTCCAGCGCTCCGCCGAACCCGAAGTCGAGCCCCCAGACCCGCCAACGGACTGACCACCGAGCGCCGGCCCCGTCGAGTCGGCGACCCGCAGGGCCGCCCCGCGCCGAAGAGGAGCCTCGGGTGCAGTTCCTTAGATGCGGCCTTCGACCTCGTACTCGCGCAGGAAACCCTCGAAGAGACGGCGGTGGCCTTCCTCGTCCCGCATGATGGCGATGACCATGTCCTGAGTGACCCAGTCGACGCCGTCGCAAAACTCGATGATCTTGCTGTACTGCTCGATCGCCCCCGTCTCTGCCTCGATCACGCCCTTGATGATGGCGGTGATGTCGGTCTGCTGCTCGGGGGGCTGGAGGTACTTCTGCTCGGGAGTGAACTCCATCGAGCCGGGGACGATGTCGTAGAGCTCCTTGATGCGAGCCGCGAACTGCTGCGCGTGAGCGAGCTCCTCCTGGATGTCCTGTTCAAGTGATTCGGCGATCTCGCGCGCCCTCACTCCGTCGGGGTTGACGGAGTTGGCGATGTAGTTCATAACCGTCTCGAGCTCCATCCAATACGACTTCTTTAAAAGGCCGATGAGCTCCTCACGCTTTTCCGAGTTCTCTTCGGACAGGATTGCAGGCCTTCCACCTCGTGCATGCGTCATCGTGACCTCCCTGGTTTTCTGAAGCTGCCCCACCCTTATCCGGGTGCGCCGACAAAGGAACCCCCAGGCTAACCCCGGGCCACATCACCCGCCGACGCGCTCGCCGACCGGAGCTGGGGCCGACCAACGGCTGTAGCGAGAGCCCGAGAGAACCGCCCGAATCCTGTAGGCGAGCTGCGCAGCCTGCAGATCAAGGAGGACATCCCGCCCGCTGAGGCCTTTGGAGGCTGGATTGCGGCCTGCAGCTGCCTCGAGGCGCACACAGCGACCTCGTTGGCGCTGCACATGGGTGGAGGAACGTTTGCTCGTGACGGCGCTCACCTGGTACGCCACGGCCCCCGGATAAGCGTCCCAGCAGAGGGTCCAGTATGTGGACCACGCGATCTCTTTTCCGGGGAGCTTCCTCACGTCATCCTGAAGCGCGGATCTGAGACCGCCGACCGGCGCCTCAGTGCCTCCGCCGGTCCCGGCCGAGGACCCGCTGCATGCCGAGGTGACCAGCACGAATAGAAGCACTAGCACTGGTTTGCGCATGATGCCTCCCACTTCCGTGGCCGTCGCAACCTGAGCGACGATAGACCTACTCGTCGAAGTAGGCAAGAAGTTCCAGAGCACGCAGCGAAAGTTCGAGGTCGCAGGGCCCTCCGGGTGAGTCGGAGCAGAGCTGGGCGCCGCCGGCGAGCAGGTCATCGAGGAAGATCTCAACGCTTGGGTGCTCGGAGGGCAGGCGCGCAGCGGCCCAAAAGATCAAAGCGGCGGAGCGCTCCGACGGCCCCCATCCCGCCTCCTCCCCGTCGACTTCTCGCGCCCAGCGCAGCGCCCACTCCGCCATCTCGGTCCGGGCACCCTCTGCGAGCCAGAAGGCGGCCGCGGCGGCAAAGGTCGGGTAGGCGCCGCCGGTGAAGCGGCCCTGCACGTCGGCTTCCCCGCGCAACAGATCGAAGGCGCGACCGCCGGGATCGCGGCCGACGGCGAGGAGCCCGGAACAGGCGGCCGCCGTCGCCCACACCCTCGAGCCCCCTTGCGTGGCCCTCCCGCCCGTGTCCCTCCCGCCCGGCATGTCGTCGGGCGCATCGAGCCACGCCTTCGCCGGCGTCCTTGCGCCCTCGAGCCAGTCCGCCGCCACGACCGCCGGGGCCGAACCGCCAAGCCCAAGCACGGCGAGGTGGCAAAGCCCGGCCCCCGTAGCCCCGGGAGAGGTTCGCCCGGACGGGCCGGTAAAAGCCCCTTCTTGATCCTGATGGGCGGGGACGGGCGGGGCGCCTGGGGCCTCGCCGGTCAGGCGGAGGGCGCGCCACGATTGCCACTCGTCGCCCTCGCTCAGGACTCGCTCGAGGGCGAGCTCTGCATCGAAGGACACAGGTCAGGGTGTCCAGGTCCAGTAGATGATGCGTTTGGGTTGCAATGAGATGACGACGCCCTCGGGAGGCCGGTCCCTGTACTGCGGATATCTGGCGGCAAGCTCCGCATCGGCGCTGCCCGGCCCCTCGACGGCCGCTTCCCCCTGGAGCATCACCCAGCCGAGGCGGCGCCAGTCCTCGTCCCAACGATCAACGGCAAGCGCCGCCTGCGGGTGACCCTTGATGTTCGTGATCCTCGCCAGCTCCCCGCCCCGCTTGGGCTTGTGATCGACCGCCGTGACGACGGCGCCGTCCCTGAGGGCGAAGCACACAGGCACCGTGTGTGGCTGCCCGTCTGCAGCGACGGTGGACAAAAAGGCGCGCCTAGCCGCCTCGAGGATGCCGCGCGCCGCCTCTGGCAGCTCGTCGATGCCGGCGCACGATCCCCCAGGCATCAGACGTGCCATCCGATCCTTGGAATCTTCGGCGTCTCATTCTGTGGATCCTCGGGCGTGCGATCGGCCGGTCGCTGAGGAGGAATCGTGAAGCCGGGGAGGCTCGAGCGGGGGCCCGACCACGGGCCGGGCGCGGCCACGATCCTGTCGGCGATGGCGTAGACGACGGGCTCGTAGTTGACCCTCCAGCCCTTGAAGTGAGGCCACGCCTCCTTCGCATCCCTTTCCATCGGAAAGCCCGACTCCTCGAGTCTGCGGATCCCGCCGAGGTATTCGTCCTCGGTAAGGCGGACGGCCTCGTCGGGGAAGGGGTCGGGATCGTAGGGAATGCCCATGGCATCGGCGATCTCCCGCAGGCAAGTGAAACCCATTCGCAGGCACAGCCGGGTCTCGGAGGGGGCCGACTCGGGACATAGAGACTGATAGAGCGCGGCCGAGTCGAGCACGGCGAGAAGCGCAACCACCCACGATCGGAGTGGGCTCGGGGAGCGAAACCAGATGAGGGCTGGGTAATTGGTGTGGCTCTCGGCGACGTCGGCCGACCAGCGCTCCCACTCGGCGTAGAGGTCGCGCAGGTTGTCGACTATGCCGACGAGCTGATGACGGGCAAGCAGCTCCGGCCCCCACGCCGGCGCTCCGGCGCGGCTTTGCAGCATCGTGACCAGCGTCTCCCGCCGGTTGAAAGCGGAATAGAGCGAGGGGAGATAAGCGATTTGGAGCGCGACCACGATTAGGCCGCTGAACGCGGCCAGGAAGTAGATGACGGCGGGGTCCAGCCCCGACGTGGATGCGAAGCCGAGTGTGAACATCGACGACCCGGCCTCCACGACGGCCTGGGAGAGCGAGTCGACGAAGGGCCACAACATGAGGCTGAAGCCGACGACGAACATGACAATCCACACAATCAGGATCACCAGGATCGAAAGGGGGGCCTGGAAGATCAGGACGCGGTCCTTGTCCTCGTAGTCGTCCAGGCGCTTCACGATCAACAAGAAGACCTTGTGCAGCGCCTTGGCAACGGCTGTGGAAAGCCGCGCAGACACGCCGCGCGGCACGATGAGAGTGCGCACAACACTGCCGTATGTGACCAGCACCAAAAGCAGTCCCATGACAAACCCGAACCACGCAACGCCCTTTGCCATGTGTCAAGAGTAGTGACGTCTCGGCTACCTTCGGTTCATGCCCGAGATCACTTTGCTCCAGGGAGACATCACCGAGCAGGACGTCGATGCGGTGGTCAACGCCGCCAACAGCTCGTTGTTGGGAGGAGGCGGCGTCGACGGGGCCATCCACCGCAAAGGGGGGCCCTCCATCCTCGAGGCATGCCGGAGGATCCGGCACCAACGGCTTCCGGACGGGCTCCCCGCCGGCGCCGCCGTCGCAACAACGGCCGGACATCTTCAGGCGCACTGGGTCATCCATACCGTCGGGCCTGTCTACGCCAAATCCCAGGATCGCTCCGGGCTGCTGGCCTCGTGCCACCTCGAGTCGCTGCGGGTCGCGGATGAGCTCGGAGCTCTCACCGTGGCTTTTCCCGCCATCTCAACGGGTGTATACGGCTATCCCGTGGACGACGCTGCAACGGTCGCCATCACAAGCGTGCGAGGAGCACCCACGAACGTCTCAGACGTCCGCTTCGTCTTGTTCGACAAGGACACCTACAGGGCGTTCGAGCGCGCGGCAGCGGCCCAATGAAGCGGCGCTGCCGATCCACCGGGCTGACCGTCGGCGTGACCGGTCCAACCGGCGATGTCGGCAAGGCGCTCATGCGCGCGCTCGACCTAAGCGAAGAGGTCGAACGCGTGATCGGGCTGGCGCGCCGGCCTTTCGATCCGGCGGCTGAGGGTCTGAGAAAGGTCGAGCACAGACAAGGCGACGTCCTCGACCAGGCCGCGGTGTGGTCGTTGGCGCGCGAATCCGATGTCCTTGTGCACCTGGCCTGGCTGATCTTCGGGTCCGTACACAAGACTCGCAGAGTCAACCTCGAAGGGTCCCGAAACGTCTTCCAAGCGGCGCTCGACAACGACGTCGACCGGCTCGTCTACGCCTCTTCCGGCGCCGCCTACGGCTGGAGTCGCCCGGGGGCCCGGCCCCAGCAGAACGGCGCGCCCCTCCCCGAGGCCGCACCCGTCCGGGGAACACCGGGTCACTACTACTCGACCCAAAAGGCCGAGTCCGAGCGCATGCTCGCCGAGCTCACGGACGGAACGGACCTCAGCGTCTCCGTCTTCCGTATCTCCATGGTCGCGGGACCGAGTGCACTGAGCCTTGTCGCCAAGTTGCCCCAGAGCGCGGCCTGGACGAGGACCCCGCATCAACTCCGCAGTGCATGGCGCGCGCTTGGTGTGAGACCCGCGCTGGCGTCCACCGACGTGTCGTTTCAACTCCTCCACGAAGACGATCTCGCCGCTGCGCTCGCTACCGCAGTCATGGGCCGCGCGGCGCCGGGAACCTTCAACCTGGCGGGACCGGATCGCTTCACGATGGCGGATCTCGCCCACGCCCTGGGCTGGGCCTTCGTGCCCGTGCCGCGCTCCGCTGTGGCGGCGACGCAGGCCCTCGCGGCCCGGCTCCCGATCGTCGGCGCCCAGGCGGGATGGCTCCACGCGCTGAGGTCGCCTCTCGAGATGGACATCTCGAAAGCGGAGCACGAGCTCGGCTGGAGCCCTCGCTACGAAGCAGCCGCCACGCTGGCGCAAACGGTAACCTCGGCGCGCCGCCGCCGGCTCATTCCCTAGCGCCCGCCTGCGAGGCCCCCCACGCCGAAGCCTAGGGAACCAGGAAGATGGGGTTTGTAAGGCCCACCATGGTGGAGTCCGGGGACCGGACCTCGGCGCGCACGAAACGCGTGGCGGCCGCAGTCGTGGTCCAAGTGACGGTGGCGTCGTTGGTCTCGATCGGCTCGACCGCCGTGAGCCCATCGCCCGTGTGGAGGGCGGCCACCGTCCCCGGCGCGCCCTGGACCCGCAGCCGCACAACGACGGAGCCTCCACCGACGAGCCGCCCGCCGATGCCCGCGCGCTTGGAGCCCGATTGGGCGGTGAGCTGAAGGGTCTGGCCGGAGGACTCGACGATGTAGGAATGGCCCCCTGCGACACCCTTGATGATCTTGCCCTGGTTGAGACCTTGCGCCCGAACGACGGTCTGGGGCAAGCCGATCACATTGGGGCTTCTGTGAGCGTCGCTCGCGCCCACGGCCGGCAGGAAGGTCTCGGCCCTCAACAACTCGTCCCACTTTGCGACGGCGGCCTCGTCGGAAGGGTCCCACGGCCCGTTCCAGACCTCGATGCCGTCCATGACCTCGTAAGGGAAGCGCCAGTCGCAGCCCTTGAACGGGCAGAACGGATGGTTGAGCACGGCGATGCCCCGGTCTCCGTGAATCTCGTTCAGGAACCTCGGCAGCTTGTTGTCTTCAGGTCTGTATCTCCAGTCGATCCAGTGGCCCGGATCGAGCCCCACGGCGTTGTAGTGCCCGCCGCGCGTCGTGGCCTCTTCACCGCCCACGATCAGGAGGTCGGGCCGGGCATGCCGTCCCCATATCGAGTTGGCCGTCGGTGTGTTGTGCTCGGTCGAAACGAAGTAGTCGAGCCCCGCTGCGTCGGCTCCGGCCACGATCTCCTCGGGGGTGTAACTGCCATCCGAGTGCACGGTGTGGAGGTGGAGATCGCCCCGATACCAGCCTGGGGTGTCGTTGACCATGGTGGGCGCCGGCTCCGGGGTAAAGGCGGGCCCGGGAGCACCAAAGGTGAGCGTCATGACGATGCGGTAGTCAATGCCCTGAGGCGCAACCTGGTAGGGACCGAGGATGACTTCCAGGTGCCCCTTTCGATGTCACCGGGGACGTATGCGGGCGTGGCGTCACTCCGGGAGATGGAGAACTCGGAGCGAAACCGCCGGACCAGCCGCGAAAACCCTGCTGGTTGCCAAGCCCGATGCCGTCGGGGTCGAAGATGCCGATGTCGAGGGCGTTGCCGGGATCCCGGTTGTAGCTGTAGGCGACGTGCAGGTTCGAGACTCCTGTCGGGACCCGAAACGGGACATAGACCCAATCGGGCCTGTCCGAGGCGATGTGGCCGGTCTTGACGATCGTCTTCTGTCTGAGCGCCTCGGCATTCTCCGACGGCGCGGTGGGAAGGGCGCTCACCACAACGACGAGCACAAGCGCAGCAGCACCCAAGAGCCTCCGTGCGCCCACAGCCGGCTTTCCAACAATGCCTGCCACCTGCCTCACCCGACCTCCAGCTCGACTCGTGTCCAGGCACACAGTGACAAGCCGAGGTGAACACGAGCCATTGCCGATGTGAACCGGATGCGAACTGCCCGCAGGCAAGTTGGGCAAGAGCGGCCTCAAACGGAGGTGCGGTAAGTGTTTGGTCCTCTGTACACATTTTGCCACCGCGGCTGCCCGGATCCGGCTCGGGCAGCGGAGGGGCCTCGTGGGGAGGTTAGCTGAAGGCTTCTTCCATGAGCTCTTCTTGTTCCTGCTTGTGGATGCCGGCGCTGCCCGTGGCCGGGCTCGCGCTTGCGGCGCGCGCGACGTGGTCGAGCCTGAGACGCTCGGGGAGCCTCGCAGATAGGTTCTTGTGGACGAAATCCCATGCGCCCATGTTGGCGGGCTCCTCCTGCACCCAACGCAGCTCCCCGGCATTCGAGTAACGGTCGAAGATGGCGTCGAGCTGCTTTGCGGGGAAGGGATAGAGCTGCTCGAGCCTAACCACAGCGCCGGGGTAGTCGCGCCGGTTGCGCTCTCCGGCAAGCTGGTATGCGACCTTGCCCGTGCACAAGAGGATGCGTCTGACACCGGACGGGTCCTCAACCTGCGCGTCATCGAGCGTCTCGTGGAACGAGCCCCCCTCGAGCTCCGCACTCTTGCTTCTTGCATCCGGCAAGCGCAACAGCGACTTGGGGCTCATGACGACGAGAGGCTTTGACACCGCCCTGTGCATCTGTCTGCGAAGAAGATGGAAGTACTGCGCCGGCGTCGTTGGCTGTGTGACCTGGATGCTGTCTTCCGCCGCCAGCGTGAGGAAGCGCTCGAGCCTCGCGCTCGAATGCTCGGGGCCCTGGCCCTCATAGCCGTGAGGAAGCAGCAACACAAGCCGGCTGCGTTGGTCCCACTTGTCCTCCCCCGCGACGATGTACTGATCGACCACGACCTGAGCGCCGTTAATGAAGTCGCCGAACTGTCCCTCCCAGCAAACCAAAGCATCCCCGTTCGTGACCGAGTATCCATACTCGAAACCGACAGCGGCGAACTCAGAGAGCAGACTGTCGTGGATGCGAAAGATCCCCTGGTCGTCGCTGAGATGGTTGAGCGGCGTGTACTCCTCGCCGGTGCGGTGATCAACGAGCACGGAGTGGCGCTGGCTGAAGGTTCCTCGGCGTGAGTCCTGCCCGGAGAGTCGCACCTGAATTCCCTCGAGCAGCAGCGATCCGAATGCGAGAGCCTCGCCGCCCGACCAATCGATAGTGTCGTCGTCGAGCATGCCGGAGCGCTTCTCGAGCATGCGCTTGAGCTTCGGGTGTGGCTCGAAGGCCTCCGGCCACGTCGTAAGCGCCTCGTTGACACGCTCGAGCCGGGCGCGCTCAACGCCGGTCTCGATCGGTGGCAGGACGCCCACCGGCTCGGGCGGTGAAGCGGCGCGTGCATCGGCCTGCGGGATGCCCTCTCTGGTGGCTTCGAACGCTTGCTGAAGGCCTTTTCTGAAGTCTTCGAGGAACTTCTCGGCTTCTTCGACGGACAGCTCGCCACAGTTCAGCAACCGCTCGGTGTAGAGCTTGCGCACCGAGCGACGGTTTTCGATGCGTGCGTACATAAGGGGCTGCGTGAACGCAGGTTCGTCGCCCTCGTTGTGCCCGTGACGGCGGTAGCAGACGAGATCGATAACGACATCCTTCTTGAAGTGCTGTCTGTAGGCGAAAGCAAGGCGCATCACCCGGACACACTCCTCGGGATCGTCGCCGTTGACGTGGAAGATCGGGCACTGAATCATCTTTGCGATGTCGGTGGCGTAAGTCGTCGACCGCCCGAGATGAGGCGCGGTCGTGAAGCCGATGAGGTTGTTGACGACAACGTGCACCGTGCCGCCGGTCCGGTAGCCGGGAAGCGCCCACAGGTTGAGCGTTTCGGCCACGACCCCCTGTCCCGCAAACGCTGCATCCCCGTGGATCAGCAGCGGCAAGACCACCTCCTGACCTTTGAGGCCGAGGAGGTCCTGGCTCGCCCTTGCCATGCCCTCGACGACCGGATTGCAGGCCTCGAGGTGTGACGGGTTGGATGCGAGCACGATGCCGATGTCGTTGCCGGCGCGCGACGTGAAGCGCCCGGTCATGCCAAGGTGATACTTGACGTCGCCAGAGCCCTGCACGCTTTCGGGATCGATGCTGCCCTCGAACTCCTTGAACGTCTCTTTGAGCGGCTTGCCGATGATGTTGGTGAGAACGTTGAGGCGGCCTCTGTGCGCCATGCCGACGACGACCTCCACCATTGAGCTGTCCGCCGCCTGCTCACACAACGAGTCAAGCATCGGGATGAGGCTTTCCGCGCCCTCTAGCGAGAAGCGCTTGTGGCCCGTGTACTTGGAATGGAGGAAGCGCTCGAAGGATTCTGCCGCACTAAGCCGTCCAAGGATGTGCTTCTTGTCTTCGAGCGACGGGTCCTCGCGGTCCCGTTCGACGCGCTCCTGAATCCAGCGCTTGTGGTCCGGGTCCGAGATGTGCATGTACTCGACGCCGACATTGCGGCTGTAGGCGTCCTGCAGCGTGTCGATGATCTTCCGAAGCGGCTGCTTGCGCGGCGCAGTCACCCCATCGGTGAGGAACTCGCGGTCGAGGTCCCACACCGTGAGGCCATAGTTGGAGAAATCGAGCTCGGGATGCGACAACAGCTCGAAACCGAGTGGGTTGAGCCTGGCCAGCAAGTGACCCCGGACCCTGTACATGTTGATGAGCTGAATCACGCGCGACTGCTTCTCGAGCTCGGACTCTGCGTCGTCGGTGACCCGGTCGCGGCTCCAGCGGACGGGCTCATAGGGGATGTCGAGCGACTGGAAGATCTCATCGTAGAAGCGGTGGGCGCCGAGAATCAGATCGTGAATGTGAGACAGGAACAGTCCGGATTCGGCCCCCTGGATCACGCGATGGTCATAGGTGCTCGTGATCGTGAGCACCTTGCTGACGCCGAGACGAGCAAGGGCGCGCGGATCAGAGCCCTCGTACTCATGTGGAAAATCTATGTTGCCCGTTCCGACGATGAGACCCTGCTGCGGCATTAGGCGAGGAACAGAAAGGGTCGTCCCGACGGTTCCTGGATTCGTCAGGGTAACGGTCGTGCCGGCAAAGTCCTCGGGGGCAAGCTTGTTGTCGCGCACCTTTGTGATGAGATCTTCGTAGCTCTCGACGAAACCGGCGAAGTCGAGCCGGTCGGCTTCTTTGATGTTGGGCACGTAGAGCACCCGGCCCCCATCCGAGCGCTCGACGTCGACGGCGAGGCCGAAGTTGACCGGCTTTTGCTGCACGATATGGGGCTTGCCGGCGACCGAAGCGAAGCTCGCTTTCATCGCTGGGCGAGCCTCGAGGCCCCTCAAGATCGCCCAGCCAATCATGTGGGTGAACGAGACCTTGCCGATGTTGCCCTCGCCGAGGGAGCGGTTGATGATCCGGCGATTCTCTTCGAGAAGCTTGGCCGGGAGCGTGCGGACCGAGGTCGCTGTCGGCACACCAAGCGACGCCTCCATGTTCTCGGCGATCCGCGCGGACACGCCCCTCAGGGCAAGGGCGCCCTCCGGCGGTTCCTCGGCTTCTTCAGAGGGGGCCGGGCTCGGCTCAGCACGCTGTGACTGAGGGGCGGCGGCTGTTCTCGCCGAAGCCTTTGTTTTACCCTCGGGCTCGGTGCCGGCCGATCGGCTGCTCTGCGCCCTGTGGTCCTCCGGAGCGCGCGCTGCCCGCTTCGGAGCGTAGTCGGCAAAGAAATCCTGCCACGATTCCCCCACCGCCTTGGGGTTCTCCTGGTAGCGGCGGTACATCTCGTCGACGAGCCACTCGTTCGGCCCGAACGCCTCGCCTTCAATCTCTTTGACCACAGCATCCCTCAGCGTCTGATCCGCTTGTCTCGATCCCTACCAGGTTAGTGGCGGGGAAGGGGTGCGCTTACCCGGTGGCCACGGGGCGCACTCCGCCTGAGGCGCTTGAGATCCACCATCGTGCGGTGATGCCCGTGGCGGCCTCGTAACGCTCGGCGATCCCGGTGGCGGCCCGGCCTCCTTGGTGCCCCCGAACGAGATTGACCGTGCACCCTCCCCAACCACCACCCGTCAGGCGCGCGGCTACGACGCCGTCGGTGGCCGCTGCCACGGACACAAGGGTCTCGATCTCGGGCGTCGACGCCTCGAAGTCATCGGCGTAGCTGCGGTAGGAACGCTCGAAGAGGGACCCGAGGGCCTCGAGGTCCGAACGTCGCAGCGCGTCTGCCGCTTCGAGCACCCTTTGATTCTCGGTGACGATGTGACGGGCGCGCCTGTAGGCACCATCGGGCATGTCGCGGCGCGCGCTCTCGAGCCGCTCGAGATCGGCGTCCCTGAGGCTCCCCAGACCCATGGCCTCGGCGGCGAGCTCGCACTCCTTGCGGCGCTCGTTGTAGGCGCTCGAACCGAGATCTCTGGATGCCCCCGAGTCCACAACGAGGATTTCGAGGCCCGAGGGCATCGGAACCGGATCGATGGTGTTGTCCCGGCAGTCGATGAGCAGGGCGTGATCCTTCTTCGCGGCGGCCGAGGCGAGCTGGTCCATGATCCCCGTCTGGACTCCGACGTAAATGTTCTCCGCCCGGCGACAGATCAGCGCCTGACGCAGGGGCTCCAGAGGATGAATGGCGATGGCGGATGCGACCGCGACCTCGAGCGCAGCCGACGACGATAGCCCCGATCCGATCGGGATGTCGGAAGCGACGATCCCATCGAACCCGGCGAGCTCGACGCCGTCGTCGAGCATGGCTTTCACCACTCCTGCGACGTAGCGGCCCCAGCCCGAATCCGGTCCTTGGCCTGTGGTGAGGTCGACGACGACCTCGCCGGCCTGGTCGAGCGAGCGCAGCCGAAGCGATCCTGGGTGTCGGGAGCCGGCGATGTAAGTGGCAAGGTCGAGGGCCACGGGCAGCACGAAACCGTCGTTGTAGTCGGTGTGCTCCCCGATGAGGTTGGCTCGTCCCGGTGCCCGCCACGCAAGTTCCCCTCCGCCCGGCAGGGCCTCGGCAAGGCGCTCGGTCGCAGTGGCCACGGACTCTCTTTCGAAGGGCTCCCGACCCCGCACCCTACCGGCGGGTCGAGGCTTTTGCCCGGGCACGGGCAGACGCAACTCGGCCGCGCAGGTCATGTGGACCCTTTGGTGATAAGGTGACCACATGCGCGAAATTGGTGTACGGGAGCTGAAGCGGTCGTTGAGCCAGACGCTGCGCGCAGTGGACCGAGGCGAGCAAGTGCGCGTGACTCTGCGCGGGCGCCCGATCGCGGACATCGTCCCGGCCGGCCGCACGGCCGGGAACGACCGCCTCCGAGAGCTCGTCGCCCAAGGCCGGATCGCTCCCCCGGGGCGGGCGCGCCCGGGGCGGGCGCCACGGCCGCTCAAGGTCCACCGCAGGGCCTCCTCCCTGGTCCTCTCCGAACGGGACGCGGCACGCTGAACCTCTACCTCGACGCGAGCGCGCTGGTCAAACGCTACGTCGTTGAGCCTGGTACGGACCTCGTGCGCGACGCAATGGAGCGCGCCGATGGGTGGTTCATGTGCCGGGTCGGGTTCGTCGAAACCGTCCGCGCGGTGGGCGTCGTCGCGGGAGAGCAGGCGATGCGCGCAGTCAAGAATGAGTGGCCGGCTTTCGGCATCATCGAAGTGGATCAATCCCTCGTCGAGGATGCGGCCACCCTGGGTATCAAGCGCGGCCTCGGGAGCCTCGACTCGCTCCACCTCGCCGCTGCCCTCGTACTCCCTCGCAACGATCTCGTCTTCGCCACCTGGGACCGCCGGCTCCACACAGCCGCCGGCACCGAGGGGCTGCAACGGGTTCCGGCGTCACCCGGCTGACCGGAGCCGTCCTGCGGCGGCGTGCAGTCGGGCCCGCGGGCTGAAATGTTGTCCGGCTTCAGCGGTTGGAATGGGGGAAGAGCTTCCACCGGGCCCAAACGGCTCCGAACGTCAGGAGAACTTTGCCACTGAGATTTGGAAGGGGCGCAGCCGCGCCCGACGAGCGACCGCAAATGGTCACCCCGCTCTTCCTTCTGATCACGGCGTCGACGTTCGCCTACTTCGTAGCGGTGGGAGCCCTCATCCCAATCCTTCCGCGCTACGCAAAGGGCCCCCTCGGGGGCGGCGACGTCTCGGTGGGGCTTGCCATCGGCGCCTTCGCGCTTGCGGCGGTTGTGCTTCGCCCGTTCGCCGGCAGGCTCGGTGACCGCCGGGGCCGCCGGATACTGATCGTTGGCGGCGCCGGCATCGTGGCGGTGTCGACCGCCGGCTACCTTGCGGCCGACTCCCTGCCGCTGCTCATCGGCCTGAGGATCCTCAGTGGCGCGGGCGAGGCGGGCTTCTACGTCGGGGCGGCCACGGTCATCAACGACCTGGCGCCGGACGAAAGGCGCGGCGAGGCGCTCAGCTTCTTTTCGCTCGCGCTGTTCTCGGGCATTGCGGTGGGCCCGCTGCTCGGCGAGACACTGCTTCAGGGCATCAGCTTTGGAGCGGTGTGGATCGCCTCAGCCTCGAGCGCCGTGATTGCCGCCGTCCTTGGGCTTCGCGTCGGCGAGACCCGCCCCGACGAAGCGGCCGAAGCCAAACCCCCGCCGCTTGTGCACCCCGCCGGCCTGCTGCCCGGCGCCGTGCTCGGGACGATAATCTGCGGGCTCGCCGGGTTCGATTCGTTCGTGCCTTTGTACGCACTCGAGATCGGCTTCGAGGGCTCAGGGGTGATCTTTTTCATCTTCTCGGCCATCATCATCGCGGTCCGCAGCCTGGGGGCCACCCTCCCCGATCGCATCGGACGGCATCGGATCGCCAGGATTGGGCTTGTCGCCACTGCCGCCGGGCTCGGGACAATCGCCCTGTGGGCCACGCCGGCCGGCCTCTACCTCGGCACGGCCATCTTCGCTTTCGGGCACTCGCTGACCTTTCCCGCGCTCATGAGCCTTGCGGTGATGGCGGCGCCACCATCCGAGAGGGGGGCCGTCATCGGGACCTTTACGGCCTTCTTCGACCTCGCCTTCGGGGCGGGCGCCATCGGACTTGGAGCTGTGGCAGAGGTGGCGGGGTATCGCGCTACCTTCGCCACCGCCTCTGCGATCGCGCTTGGGGGCCTCCTGCTGCTGCTCTTCTACGGCAGGCGTTCGGCGGCCGCTGCCGAACGTGCGGCACGCGAGGACGACGACGAGGCGGAAGTCGAGCCGCTTCCCTCGAGCAGCGTTTAGACCACAGGGTTTGCGAGCACGCCCAGACCTTGGATCTCGACCTCGACGGTGTCACCTGGCTCGAGGAACACACCGGAGCCAAGCCCCACGCCGGCGGGCGTCCCCGTGGCAATGATGTCTCCCGGCTCGAGCGGAAAGGCCCGGGAGCAGAAGGAAACGAGGGCAGGGACCCTGTGGATCATCTGAGCCGTGCTCGAGTCCTGCACGGCGTCGCCGTTGACGCGGCAACGGATGGAGAGGTCGTTGGGATCAGGCACCTCATCCGGGGTCATGACGTAAGGACCGAAGGGACCGAAGGTGTTGAAGCTCTTGGCCCGGAGCCACTGCCCATCCTCCTTCTGGATGTCGCGCTCGGAGACGTCGTTGAAGCACGCATAGCCACCGACGAAGTTCAACGCCTCGGATTCCGAGACGTTGTAGGCGGGGCGGCCGATGACGACGGCGAGCTCCGCCTCGTAGTCGACCTTGGTGGAGCCGGATGGAATTTCGATCGGGACTCCGGGGCCGATCACGCACGAAGAGAACTTGGCGAACAGGAGCGGCTTGGACGGGATCTCTTGCCCGGCCTCGGCTGCGTGGTCCCTGTAGTTGAGGCCGATGCAGGCGAGCTTCCCAGGCCTCGCTATGGGAGGGGCAAGCGTCGCCGTCGAAGCGTCGATGGTGGCCCCCGTTGGTTCGGCCGGGGGCCTGCAGAGGTGGTCGGCGAGCCGGCCCGGTAGCGGCAGGAGGGCGTCACCCTCCACGCGCACGGCGCGTCCGTCGGCGAGTGTAGCTAAGCGCATCTGTCGGCCCTCCACTATCGTGCGTTCGGGTCCTGATCATCCTTTCGAGCAGGGGAGAGTGCAAATGCAGCTATTCGTCGTCCTTGGGGCGGCCACTGTTTGCGGGCTGGCAGCGGAAAGGCTCAATCTGCCGGGTGGCCTGATCTTCGGGGCGATGATCGGGGCGGCCGCCGTCACGGTCTTGCGCGGCACAGCCGTGACCATCCCGAAGGCGATCGAAAGCGGCTCGTTCATCATCATCGGGGCGGCCGTAGGGGCCCTTGTCAACCGCGACTCCATCGCGGCTATCAAGGCCGTGCTCTTGCCCGCCGTGCTCTCGGGCATCCTCATCATCGTCGCCGGCATCGCCATCGCCTACCTGTTGAGGGTCATGGGCATAGCGCCGCCCGATGACATCCTTGCGACCTCGCCGGGGGCCCTGAGCTCGGTCTCCGCCGTCGCCGTCGAGCGGGGTGTGGGCCCGGTCGAGGTGGCCGTGTTCCACCTCGTCCGCCTCATCCTCGTGATCCTGTCCCTCCCGGCCCTTGGCTTGCTACTCGACTCGTCGGGCTGACTTCATGCCTGATAGGCGGGTCCCGGCTCGATCGGAGGTGCGGTCGATTGTTGGTGTCTAGTGCCCGGCAGGCGCTCAAGGCCACGCCCTTGGCCTCGGTGTGGCCGCCTCGATCTGAGGTGCGGTCGATTGTTGGTGTCTGGTACCCACAAACGACCAAGGTAGGGAGGAGAGGGCGCCGACGCTGAGGCTCGCCACTGTTGGCCGGCAGCGCGCGCCGCTGCCCTGATAACCTCGTGGACAACCATGGCGATCGTAGCTCAGCATGGTTAGAGCACCTGGTTGTGGTCCAGGATGTCGCCGGTTCGAATCCGGTCGGTCGCCCTACAGCCCACATCCAGCGAAACACAGGCCCTGTAACCACCGGGCACCCGCTTGATAGACTGCCCCGTCGGGTCGCTAGCTCAATCAGGCAGAGCAACGGACTCTTAATCCGTAGGTTCAGGGTTCGATTCCCTGGCGACCCACCTCCCATAAGACCTGGTCAGAGTGGGCTTTCGGTTGCGCGGGAAGGGTCGA
>JACCZU010000143.1 GCA_013695835.1 Candidatus Aridivita willemsiae | reverse complement strand
GTGGCTCAGCTCGCCGGCGCTCAACGATCTCGAGGTCTTCAAGGCCGGGCGGGCCCCCGAGGTCGGCGACCCTGCGTTCATCCCTCCCTCAGCAGGCTACGGGGGGCTAATGGTGCCTGGGGGCCGCCTTAGAGGTTCGCGGAGGATCCCCCTCGACGCCGTCGTCCCCGCGGTTCACGGCACCTACGGCGAGGACGGGACCCTCCAGGGCCTTCTCGAGCTGGCAGACATCCCTTATGCGGGTTCTGGCGTGGTTGCCTCGGCCGTCGGCATGGACAAGGCGGTGATGAAGGCGGCCTTCGCAGACGCCGGCCTGGCGGTCGTCCCGCACCTCCTCGTCGAGTCGGCCAAGCTGCACACCGCCGAGGACGCCGTGCTCGACGACATCGAGGCGCACATCGGGTACCCGGCCTTCGTCAAACCGGCGCGCGCCGGCTCGAGCGTCGGCATCGCAAAGGGCCGCGACCGGGCCTCCCTCAGGGACGCCCTCGAGGTCGCTCGGGCATACGACCGGAGGATTCTCGTCGAACGGTCGATGGAGGGATGCATCGAGGTCAACTGCTCCGTGCTCGGAGGCGCAGGGCGCGAGCCGAGGGTCTCCGTGTGCGAGCAGCCGGTGGGCCTCGAGGATTTCCTGTCCTTTCAGGACAAGTACATGCGGGGGGACAAGAACGGCGCCTCATCCAAGTCAGGGGGAATGGCGTCTCTTGACCGCAGGATCCCCGCACCGATCGACGACGACCTCACCACGCAGGTCCAGAGCAACGCGGTCGAGGCGTTCAGGGCCGTTGATGCCGCAGGGGTGGCACGGGTCGATGCGTTCGTTCGTGAGGACACGGGCGAGACCTGGGTGATGGAGATAAACACGACGCCGGGATCGTTCTCCTTTTACCTGTGGGAGGCATCCGGGCTGGCCTTCCCCGAGCTGATGCGGGAGCTGATCGAGATTGCCCTCCAGGCCCACACAGCCAAGTCGGGGCTCATGTTCACGTTTGACTCGGGCATGCTTGCCGGCGCAGGTGCGGGCTCGGCTCGGGGGGACCTCAGGACGAGCCCCTGGGCCCAGGGGGCCAAGACCGGTGGCTGAGGCGACCCGCGCGAACATCAGCGCAGCCGACAAGCTCCGATTCGAGCAGGACACGGCCCCGCTGCTCGACCCCCTCTATGCATCGGCTCTGCGCATGACGAGGAGTCCCGCCGACGCTGAGGACCTCGTGCAGGAAACCATGCTGCGCGCCTACCGCTCATTCGACCGGTTCGAGCCTGGCACTAATCTCAAGGCGTGGCTGTTTCGCATCATGACCAATGCCTACATCAACATCTACAGGAAGCGGCAGAGGGAACCGCAGCAGATCTCGGCCGAGGAGGTCGAGGACTTCGACCTCTACAGGGAGCTCAAAACCCATGACCCGCAGTTCGAGGCCACACCCGAAAACATCGTTCTCGACCAGTTGCTCGACGCCGACATCGTCACCGCCATCGAGGACCTCCCCGAGCAGTTCAGGCTCGCCGTCATCCTGTCCGACGTCGAGGGATTCACCTACGCCGAGATGGCCGAGATCATGGAGGTCCCCATGGGCACGGTGATGTCGAGGCTCCACAGGGGAAGAAAGGCTCTGCAGAAGCGGTTGCTGAACCTAGCCAGGGAAAAAGGCATAATCAAGTCGGGCTCTCGAGGGAGATAGCTTGGGATGAAGGAGCACTGTAGGAAGGTTCTCAGGGACGCCTACCTGTTCATGGACCGGGAGCTCCTGACCAGCGCAGAGCGGGCGGAGATCCAAAGCCATCTCGAAGAGTGCGCGCCGTGTTACGAGCGCTACGGCCTCGAGGCGCACGCTACGGCTGCCATCGCACGACTGCGGGGGCACGACCGCTGTCCTGAGAGGCTGCGAAGCCACATCAGCGAGCTGCTGAGAGACCTCTAAGAGGGCTCTCCGGTCCTGCTTCGCCCGGTTTGTTCACAAGCTTTTCCAGGTGGGAGGACTGAATCCTATGGGGGGAGTCGTGGCGACCGGATAGGATTGCACGCTCGACATCGATGTCTAGTCCCCGGAAGGGCGGATGTATGGCCAGAACCAACCTTCATGAGTTGGCAAACCGATTGCTCGGCAAGCTCGACGAAGTCTCACCCGGCGGAACCTTCGACGGAAAGCTACGCGAAGCGGCGGCGGAT
>JACCZU010000120.1 GCA_013695835.1 Candidatus Aridivita willemsiae | reverse complement strand
AGCAGCCACCATCCCCCGGAGAACAGCAGGACCGCAGCCACGGTCACCGAAGCGTAGTTGAAGGTCGAATACGTGACCGGAGCCACCTGAGGAAGCATGAACAGGATTGAGATGAAAAACACCCATGTGATTGCAACGACGCCGATCGGCTTGCTCCAACGGCCGAGGTGCCAAGGCCCGCGCTCAAAGCGGTCGCCGGCCCTCAAGCGAAGGAAGACGGGGATGACGTATGCGATGTAGAGACCGATCACGGCGATGGATGTCACGGCGAAGTAGGCGACCGGGCTCCACAAGTAGGGAAGCCCAAGCAAGAACGCCCCGCCGGCCGCGAGCCATATCGAGTTCGTTGGTGTGCGCGTCTTCGGGTTGATCTTGTGCCACAAGCGAGAAGCGGGTAGGGCTCCGTCACGCGAAAAGGCGTAGATCATCCTCGAGTTAGCGGTGACCGACGACATCCCGCAGAAGAACTGTGCGCCGACCACGATCACGAGGAGGAGCTCGGCCCCCGTGCGCCCGATCGCGTCGATGAAGATCTGGGCCGGTGGCACGCCGGTTGCGGATGCTATCGCACCATCGTAGTTTTGGATCGCAGAGGTAACGCCGATCAGAAGAATCCATCCTGCAATAAGCGACACGACGATCGACATCACGATGCCCCACGGCCCCGTGACCGATGCGTCTCTGGTCTCCTCAGTCATGTGAGCCGATGCGTCGTAACCCGTGAATGTGTACTGGGCGAGAAGCAAGCCCAACAGAAAGACATAAAGGCCCGAGCCCCATCCGGTGTTGTTCACGAACTCGGTAAAGATGAACGAGACGGGCTGGTGCTGGTCGGGAATCAGGATGAGGGCTCCGACGATGATCAACACTCCGACGATGTGCCAGAAGACGCTGAGGTCGTTGAGCAGCGCGACGAGCCGCACGCCGAAGGTGTTGAGCAACCCGTGGAGGAAGAGCACCACCCCGAAAATGATGATGACGTAACCGGGAGAGGCCGGGTAGCCGAAGAGCAGGTTCAGGAGGGCGGTGGTGAAAAAGGCGAGGCCGAAGTCGATGCCGGCGGTGACGCCGACCTGCCCCATGAGATTGAACCAACCCGTGAACCAGCTCCAGGCTGGGCCGTTGTTGCGCGCAAGCCTTGCCGACCAGTAGTAGAGACCGCCCGCAGTTGGGTAACTCGAGCACACTTCCGCCATCGCAAGGCCCACAATCGTGGTCATGACGCCAACGATGGGCCAGCCGACGTTCATTACGAGGGGGCCACCGGTGTTCATGCCGAACCCATAAAGCGTCAGACAGCCCGAGAGGATCGAGATGATCGTGAAGGAGACTGCGAAGTTCGAGAATCCGCCCATATTGCGCAAGAGCTCTTGCGCGTAGCCAAGCTCGTGCAGCCGATCGGCGTCCCGATTGGCGGCCCCACCCCCCTCAGACCGGCCTTCCTTCGAGGTTTCCGTAGCCATCTCTTCCCCTCCCCTTCAAATCCTCTGGCGCCCTGCTGCCGGGCAGCATCATAGCCGGGCCTCCAAGGGTGCCGGGCAGACGTGTTACATAGGGACCACGCTGCCTATTGGCCGGGCATGTCGCGGCAAGCCGAGGGGGGAGGAGCAATGCCGGGAAATATCGACGTGAACGCTCTAGAGGGCATGATCCACTCGGGTGACATCGACACCGTCGTGTGCGTGTTCCCCGACCTGCAGGGCCGCTTCATGGGCAAGCGGGTGACCGGCCACTACTTCCTCGACGACGTGCTGGGAGCCGAAGGCATGCACGCCTGTCTTTACCTCGTCACCGTTGACATGGACATGGAGCCACTGCCCGGTTACAAGTACGCAAACTGGGAGACGGGGTACGGCGACTTCAAGATGGCGCCGGACCTCGGCACACTGCGGATCATCCCGTGGCTCGAAAAAACTGCTCTCGTGATCTGCGACGTGCTCGATGAGCACAGCGACGAGCCGGTGGAGGTGTCGCCGCGACAGATCTTGAAGCGGCAGATCACCAAGGCCGAGGCCAAGGGCTACCGGCTCATGGCGGCATCCGAGCTCGAGTTCTTCCTGTTCAAGGACTCCTTCGATGACCTGCGGGCGCGCAGCTATCGGGACATGAATCCACATTCCCTCTACATCGAGGACTACCACATTCTGCAGACGACCAAGGATGAGTGGATCATCCGTCAGCTAAGAAACGGCATGGATGGTGCCGGTGTGCCCGTGGAGTTCTCAAAAGGCGAGTTCGGTAAGGGCCAGAACGAGATCAACTTTCGCTACGGCGATGTGTTGGAGGTAGCCGACCGCCACACGATCTACAAGAACGGAGCAAAAGAGATCGCGGCCCTGAACGGTGTGTCGCTCACGTTCATGGCGAAGCACTCGATGGAGGAAGCAGGGTCGTCCTGCCACCTCCACTCGAGCCTGTGGAACGAAGAGGGCTCGGAATCGCTGATGTGGGACGACTCGGATCCGGATCACATGTCCGAGGCCTTCCGCCACTACCTCGGGGGCCTGATGTCGACCACCAGGGAGCTGGCGTGGATGTTCGCCCCTTCGGTCAACTCCTACAAGCGCTATCAGGCAGAGTCGTGGGCCCCCACTGCGATCGCCGTCGGGAAAGACAACCGCACCTGCGGCTACCGCTTGGTTGGAGAGCACAAGTCCTATCGCATCGAATCCAGGATCCCGGGGGCCGACGCAAACCCCTACCTCGCTTTCGCAGCCACACTGGCAGGGGGCCTGCACGGCCTCGAGAACAAGATCGAAGCGCCCGAGATCTTCAAGGGCAACGCCTACGAGGCCACCGATGTGGAGCGGGTGCCGACCTCCCTCCACGAAGCGATCGCCGCCTTCGAAAGCAGCGACATGGCGCGCGCGGCCTTCGGCGACCTCGTCTTCGAACATCTGCTGAACACCGCAAGGCAGGAGCAGTCGATCTTCGACAACAACGTCATCACCGACTGGGAGCTGATGCGCTACTTCGAACGCATCTGACGAGCTGCCCTGGACATCCGTTCTTCGGGCGGAAGGGATGGGTGTTATCGGGGTCGCATCTCATGGGGTACCAGATTCTCATCGGACCCCAGTGAGGTTTGGATCGAAAATAGCAGGCGATCAGAGCTGATTCGCTCTAGCAGTCGGTGGCTATTCGGAGAGCTTCGCAGACTTCTTGCATCCGTTCGTCGCCCAGCCGGGTAATACGATCCGTGCACAACGCCACTCTGACGAGCGTCACATTGTCGAGGGTCATCACGCAGTCCGTGGACATTCCGTCCGACGCACCAAGCGGAACCTCAGTGGGATTCCACGAACGGTCCGGGTGGCCGGGACCGCAAGGACTTGGTTGAGCACGGGAATCGCTTCCTCCCGGGTCAGGATCAGAAAGGGCCGTCTGCCTGCACGTGGGTCCTCGTACCACCCAGACCTCGCCTCTCGCTACCACTGCTCATGCCCTGCGGCGTTCTCCTCAACGTCCAAACGATGCAGCAAGTCGACCGACGCATTGTCGGTCAACCGCTCGAGATCACCCCATTCGTCGGGTCTGGCCGGCGGAAGTCGTTTGTAACCCTCGACGATCTGCTCCCCCACCATTGCCTCTTGATCCCTTCTCAGATAGTCCTCAAGGGCCGTCCGGATCAGGGCCGACCTGGATATCCCTCTGCGCGCTGCGTGGCGATCAAGCAGGTGAAGGAGCCGGTCGTTCAACTGGACCATAGTCCGGGTGCGAGCCATAGCCCTAAGATTTAGTGCTATCCCATAGGCAGAGGACTCGGGGGCGTCCCTGCGCCACCAAAGGAGCGTTCGCTCGCCATCTGTCGACCACTTGCCCGATGGAAAGAGCTACGACAAGGTGCTGCGCGCCCTGGACGTTCGCGGCAGAAGGAAGTGGGCGCTCTGGTGCCGCCTTGTGGACCCGATCGGGATCGAACCGACTACCTCCGCCATGCCATGGCGGCGCTCTACCAAGTGAGCTACGGGCCCGGGCCCTCCCGAGCCTAGCAAACGGTCTGGTGCGACCGGCATTCTCGGC
>JACCZU010000110.1 GCA_013695835.1 Candidatus Aridivita willemsiae | reverse complement strand
GCCGCTCACCCGCTCGGCAACTTCACCGTCAACCGTTTCAGCGGTCTCGAGATCTCGACCTCCACCGTCCTCGTTCACTACGCGGTCGATATGGCCGAGATACCCACGTTCCAGGAGTTGCGGGCGATTGATTCCAACGGCGATGCCAGCGCCGGCGCGACCGAGCTCGAGGACTACGCGCGTGGGCTTGCTCTGAGCCTGCTCGAAGGAGTGAGCCTCACGTCCGGGGGGGCACCGGTGGAGCTCACCGTGGAGGAGGCGGGTGCCGCCCTGCGACCGGGACAGGGCGGCCTCGACGTCCTGCGAGTGGATGCGGTCTTCGCCGGCGAGTTGCCGGCGGCGGCTGCGAGCCTCGTTTACAGGGACACCAACTACAAGAACCCGGACAAGCTCGGCTGGAAGGAGGTCATCGCCTATCCGGTGGGCGGGCAGGGCATCGTGACCTCCTCGGTGCCGGCGAGCAGCGTCAGCGACGGTCTCCGCTCCTATCCTCAGGACCTCCTTTCGACCCCAGTGGAGGTGACCTCGGCAAAGGTCGAGGTGGCGCCAGGCGCCGGCGGAGGAGGTGAGGGGGCCGGTGCGGGCCTTGAAGAGGGGGTCGGGTCGCCGGGGGCCCTGATCGGCGGGTCGTTCGCCTCGCTCGTCGAGCGGGAGCTGTCGCCGCTTGCTTTCGTCGTGGCGATGGGGCTTGCGCTCGGCTTCGGTGCGCTCCACGCGCTCGGCCCCGGTCACGGGAAGACGGTCATGGCCGCCTACCTCGTCGGGGCGGACGGCAGAGTGCGCGACGCGGTCATCGTCGGGATCTCGGTTTCTGCGATGCACACGGCTTCTGTGGTAGCCCTCGGGCTCGTCACCCTGGCAGCCTCGAGCGTGTTTCCGCCCGAGGCCGTGTTCCCGTGGCTGTCGCTCGCGGCAGGCGTGGTCGTGCTTGCGCTCGGGGCGTGGCTCCTGTGGGTGCGCGGCCGGGTCTACGCAGAGCACAGGCGCGCCCACTCCGGTGTCGAGGTGGCCCGTCCGCCGCATGGGGGCCATGAGCACGGTGATGAACAGGACCATGCCCACCGGCACGACCACGACCATGCTCACGGCCACGACTACGCGCACAACGATCACGATCACGACCACGCCGGCAGGGCAGCGGGGGAGGAGCTCACCCACAGCCATGGAGGAGTGGCCCACAGCCATGTGCTCCCCGATGCGCCGCTGTGGTCGTGGAAGGGACTCGCCGCCGTTGCCCTTGCCGGGGGCCTGCTGCCGTCGCCCACGGCGCTCGTGGTGCTCCTTGGGGCCGTGGCGCTTCACCGGGTCGCCTTCGGCATCGCCCTGGTCGCCGGCTTCAGCATCGGTCTTGCGGCCGCCCTGACCGCCATCGGCATCCTGGTACTGAGGGCGCGCAGCTTTACGACGAACCGCCTAGGCGAGCGCGCCGGAGTGGCCCTGCCGATCCTTTCCGCAGCGGCAATCGTGGCCGTCGGCCTGTACCTGACGGCCCGGGCGCTCTCGAGCTTCTAACCGGGCCGGCGGTTCGATCCCTCCGAGCGCGCTAAACAGATCTCCTGGTCAGGTGCAATCGTCCGCCGGAGAGTGAATGAATCCGCCATGGCTTCTAATCCCGCAGCCTTGCAGGGCCCTTGTAACCTTCCACCAACATGTCGCCGTACACACTTTGCGCTTCTGCGCTGTCCAACAGCGAACGAGCAACGACCGCCTGCCTCAAAAGATCACGCGAAGTCCTGATCTGGATGCCTGGATTGCGGTGCCGGAGGACTGTGCGAGCAGCGAAGTCATCGAGCGCTGCATCCCATCTCCGAGTCTCAGCGATCGCTATGACCGCGGCCTCGCCCGCACCCAAGGGTGCGGCTAGTCCCAAAGAACGCGCGAATCCCCCGCTGCTGACCTCTGCGAAGATACCTACCTCGGCATCCTCAAGATCAACCACCTCGATGTCGGTTCGCGCTCGCAAGGCTCGAAGACGGTTCCATCTCTCCATCCCCTGATCTCCAGAGCGGGCAGCCCAATAGCGCTCGCTTCGACCGATTTCGCTCAGCAGGCTCGTAGGACTCAATCCGTCCGGGTCGTCGTCGAGATCTAGGACTTGCCGCGGGACGAGCACCCGTCCGCCCA
>JACCZU010000084.1 GCA_013695835.1 Candidatus Aridivita willemsiae | reverse complement strand
GACCTCGCAGGCGGCGATCGCGGCCTACGAGTCGGGCAAGCGTTCACCGACCTTGGAGACGCTCGCCCGGATCGTGCGCGCTGCTGGTCTCGACCTCCGCATCCAGCTCGCTCCCGCCGACAGCCACGACGAGTGGCTCGCGCTCTACGAGCGCGCGTTGCCTCCCAATGTCGTGGAGGCCAGCCGCAAGCGCGATCGCGCATTGGTCGAAAAGGCGCGGGCCGAACGTGTCGCAGCGCGGTGACGGGACGTCTCGCTTTCGAGAAGATCCTCGAAACGCTCGAGCGGCACGGCGTCGACTATGTCGTGATCGGAGGAGTGGGGGCAATCCTCCAAGGGGTCGAGCTCCCGAGGACCCTCGACCTCGACGTCGCGGCATCGCATGCCAAGGCGAATCTGAGGCGGCTCTGCGCCGCCCTGAAGGAAATGAATGCCAAGCTCCGGCTGGGAACGGAGGGTGAAGACGCGCTTGCCGCCCCGCTCGACAAGCGGATGCTCTCAAATACCACCGTCGTAACCATGCTGACGCGTTTCGGGCCTTTCGACGTACTGTTCGAACCACCCGGCATGCCGGCGTTCAGCGATCTCAAGCGCCGCGCGGACAAACTGAGTCGCTTCGGCCTGAAGGTGCCGGTCGCCTCACTCGAAGACATAATCGCGGCCAAGCGGGCGACGGGCCGGGAGAAGGACGCCGCGCATCTCACGATTCTTCTCGCGCACGTGCGCGGCAAGACTGGGGAGGATTGAACGATGGCGACTCCGTACGGGGGACTTCGAACGATTCCGCAAGATGGCGGAGGCGTGGACGAAGCAGTTCGCTCCAATGGCGCGCCAGATCGAGGCGTTGACCAACCCCGGCCAAGGCCTAGGAACGGCCACGAAGATTACAAAGAGCACACTTACGTGCCTGGACACGCCGATGCTCGGTGATCAGCGGTGCTCACTTCAAAGGCCGCCGAGTAGGGCATTGGCATACAAGACTGCCCGGGTTTGCCGTACATTGGTGCACGTCAAATCCGTTCGACTTGCAGAGCCCGGTCGGCCCGGCGCGCCTTATCGACCGACGGGCGGAGCTGGATCAACTGCAGCTCGACGCCGCAGACGGCATCGCGGTGCGACGCGCGGCCCCACGGCGGTTCGGCAAGACGACTCTCCTCGATTCCTACGTGGCTTCGATGCGTGAGGTCGGGCATCGAGGATCCACCCCCAGCGTGAGCTGGGTCCCGCGGGCGCTCATTGTGGCCCCGTCAAGCGGTCTGCGATCCAATCGGCGAGTTGCTCTTCGGTCATCTCACCGCAAGCGACCGATTCGATCACCTTGACGGTCTGCTCCCCATCCTGCTCGTCGCCAGGCGGAAAACCCCATTCGTAGCCGTTGCGCTCGGCGAACTCCACCGCAGAAAGGTATGCCGCACGTTTGTTGCCGTCGGGGAGTGGGTGGTTTCGAGCGAGCCGGGCGCACAGCACAGCGATCTTGGTGGGGAACTCTGGATAGAACTCGACGCCGCCGAACTCGGCCGCCGGCGCCGCGAGCGCCGACTCGGCGAGGTGAAGGGCCGTGACCCGCTGGAGCACCGATACCTCGACCCCTAGCGCCGCCTCCGCGATCAGCAGGAAGTCGGCGAGGTCGAGGTACTGGACGCTCATCTCCTACCGGGCGAGCTTCTCGAGGATCTCTCGGTTGCGCTCCAGCGATGCCCGGAGCCTCTTCTGGAACTCCTGGTCCCTGCGGCGTTCCTCGATGTGCTCTGCGATCGCCCACCGGATCGTCTCGGAGATCGGGACGCCATCCACGCGCGCCACCGCCTCGAGGGCCTCTGCCTGGTCGTTGTCGAACCGGATCGTCATAGCCTTTCCTGCCACCGGGCTCACCTCACTTGTTCCTCGGCCGCTGCCTACATCTCGGGTTCTATCACCGCGACTTGATGGTGTCAACGCTTTTGATATGATGATACCACGGTATCATCAAGCCACAAGAGAGGGAGGTGAAGTCGATGCCACGGAGCCGCAAGACCGGCGCCAAGGCAGCCAAGGCGGCCTCGAAGGTGCTGCGGGATCGCCGTACAGGCAAGGCGTCCCGGACGGTT
>JACCZU010000069.1 GCA_013695835.1 Candidatus Aridivita willemsiae | reverse complement strand
AGGCCGCCTTGGTCCATGAGCGCATTGAGGGCCTGAGCCCGGGACACCGCCCGCACCACGGCGGCGCCGTCGCCGGCCGAGCTCGCAGCCTCCCTCTCGGCTCTGAGCAAGTCGAGGCTATGCCTGGCCCCGAGCGCAATCAGGACATCTTTCTGGGCACGAGGGCCCGCCGTCTCGAGCCCGGCCCGCTCGCCGGCGCCGTGCACCGCGCCCCAGTTGACGTGTGCGGTGATGTCCTTCTCTCCGGGGCGTTCGAGGTAGGCGTCGTCCGCCCCCGCCTCCGAGTAACAGACGAGGGTCCCGGCCGGGCGCGCCGCAAGCTCGGCGGCCTCGGCCCCATAATCGATCAGGATCACAGCGCCCCGGCCGAGCAGCCCGGCGGCCCGCCTCACGAACGACTCGGCGGCCAGCCCCACCTCGCAGCGATGGCCTTCCGGCAGGTCCATGCCGCAGCGGCTCAGCCACCGAGCGAGCTCGGGGCTCGAAGGCTCGAGGAGCGCCTCGACGAGCACCCCCTCGGGGGCGGCAACGCAGACCTCCATGAGCCTGCCCGCGCGCCGCTCGACCACGTGCACGGGGAGGTTGTCGAGGACCTCGTTGGCGAACACGCAGCCGGCGGCCGCTGGCGGTGCCTCGGGGAGCGAGGGGCTCCACGACACCTTCGGACGAGCGCGCCGGCCGGAGCCGAGGAAGGGGGCGAGGCGCTCCTCCTGACGGGCCCTGAGCAGCGGCATTCGCTCGACGAGCCGGTAGGAAAGGGCAGCCGCAAAGGGACCGGCCACAGTCTCGAGCACGGCGGCGGCAAAGCCCCCCTCGCCGGGGCCGACCTCGGTCACCTCGAAGCTCGCCGGACGCCCGGCCGCCGACCACACCTGTTCGAAACCAGCGGCCCACAATTCGCCGAAAGAGGGATCGAGCTCCGGGGAGGTCACGAAGTGCCCGTGGCGTCCCGAGCGGGGCCCCGTCGCGAAGTACCCGTGCTCAGGGTGGTAGAGGGCCCTTGACATGTACGAGGCAACGGGCATCGGGCCGCGCCTGCGGATAAGTTGGACGAGAATCTGCTCGAGGGCGTTCAACCCCGGCGCTTGGGCGCGGCCTGGGGCAGGTTGGTGAGCCGCTTCTGTGCTTCCGAGCGAATCCGCTCGTACCACGCTCTCTTGTCTTCGTAGGTCAAAACGTGCTCGAGGGCGGCCCCCGCAACCCGGATGACCTCCCGATGGCGGGCGTCATCGCCGTAGATCGCGATGAGGCGGTCGTAGGGGCCGCTCGAGTCGAACCCCACCGTCACCGCCTCCTCGTAGAGCTCGACGGCCTCCTCGCGACGGCCCACCTGCTCGAAGTTCTGAGCGCGAAGGAAGCGCGTGACGAGCTCCTGGTTGGAGCGCCGCTCCCCTTGGTCGGCTGGGGACACCTGTTGGGCTCTTTTCCGTGGTCGGGGCTTAGGCTGGCCCGGTGAGCCTTCGAGTCGCAGCAGCTGCACGGGCGATCGCCATATTGTCACTCCTGGCGGGGGCCGCGTTGTTGCCGGCCGCCGCAGAAGGTGCGACGGCCGCCCCCGGTGACCGCGGCTCTGCGGTCCGGGCGAGCCCGGCCCGTGTTGCGATCCAGGAGCTTCTCGACCGCCGCTCGACTGCCGTCGCTACCAGGGACAGGCAGGCGTTCCTGTCCACGATCGAGGACTCATCACCTGCTTTCGTCCGGCGCCAGCGCCGCCTGTTCGACGCGATGGGCGGGATCGACTTCGACGGCTACGAGCTTCGGGCTAGATGGGGGCGCTACGGTGACCTCGTGCGGCCGTCGGACAGGCGCCGGTATCCTGGGGCGTCGTCGGTGTCCATCCCCCTCACCGAGGAGCGCTACCGCATCGCAGGCTTCGACGCCGAAGACGCAGCCGAGGATCTCTTCTACACCTTCGTCGAGCGGGACGGCCGGTGGCTCATCGCGGAGGACACCGACCTCGACGACATCGCCCTCTTCTCTGCGCGCCACCTCTGGGATCAGGGCCGGTTGACGTCGGAGTCGAGCGAGCACTTCCTTCAGCTCGAGCATCCCTGCGACGGCTCGGACTGTCTGGAGCTCTCGGGCGACTTCCTGGCCCTTGCCGAACGCGGCGTGGCCCGGGTGGAGGCGTACTGGGACGGGCCCTGGCGCAAAAACACGCTTGTGCTCGTGCCGGGTTCCACCAAGGAGCTGGCACGGATGCTCCAGGCGACGATCGACCTCGACAACTTCGTCGCCTTTGCCTACTCGACCGTCGACGTCGAGAATAGCTTCGACTACACCGGGCACCGCATCCTCCTGAACCCCAAGGCGTTCCAGGTCGAGAGCGAGGATCAAGTCTTCACGATCCTGGCCCACGAGCTCCTACACATCGCAACCCGCGATGCTGCAGGCCCGTTCATGCCCGTATTCGTGGACGAGGGGTTTGCTGAGATCACGGCTTACGACGGGGACCCCGAGGCACTGGCTTTCTTTGTCGCCGAGCAAGCGGCGGGGAACTTCGACGGCAAGCTGCCCAAGGATTTCGAGTTCAACACGGGGGAGGGGACCGATATCTACATGAGCTATCAGGAAGCCCAAAGCGCGGTCAAGTTCTTCACCGACGAATGGGGGCTCGCAACCTTCAACGACTTCTACCGTACGCTCGGGGCCGTCGACCTTGCTCCTGGAACGACCCGCTACCATCTCGATCGCGCGCTCAATGAGTCCACCGGGCTCGGCTATGCCGAGTTCCAGAAACAATGGGCGAGTAGCATCAACGGCCTCTAGCACTTTTCGGAAAGGAACGAGCGATCAGCGTGGCAGTGGCCCCAGATGGGGTCAAGGATGGATTTCAGCTCACCAAGGAGGCGTCTGCGAGCGGGCCGGTCGCGCTCGTAGTCGACGGCGCGCAGCGCGACCTTGCAGCTGTGCCGCCGGGAGGCTCGGATGTCCACGTCGTAACCCAGACCGATGAGCTCGGCCGCGAGATCATGAGGCACTCGGCCGCGCACGTGCTTGCCCAGGCGGTGCTTCGGCTATACCCAGGGGCGAAGTATGCGATCGGGCCGCCCATCGAGGATGGCTTCTACTACGACTTCGAGGTGGCTGCACCGTTCACCCCCGAGGACCTCGAGCGGATCGAAGCCGAGATGCGCGCCATCGTTGCGGAGAATCAGCGTTTCGAGCGCTCCGAGCCCGGCCGGGACGCAGCGCTTGAGACGTTCGTCGACCAGCCCTACAAGCTAGAGATCATCAGCGGGGTTGCCGAGGGCGCAGACGCGCTCGAGCAGCAGGGAGCGAGCGGCGCCACAATATCGCTGTACTCCAACCGCCGCGCAGGCGAGGACGAGCCGTCGTTCGTTGACCTGTGCCGCGGCCCCCATGTCCCTGCGACCGGGCGCATAAGGGCGTTCAAGCTGCTGCGATCATCGGGCGCTTATTGGCGGGGTGATGAGCACAAGCCGATGCTGCAGCGTATCTACGGGACAGCGTGGGAGTCGAAGGACGCGCTCAACGCCTACCTCCACCGACTCGAGGAGGCGGAGCGGCGTGACCATAGGCGCGTCGGCCGCGAGCTCGACCTTTACTCGTGGCCGGAGGAAGTCGGCCCCGGCCTCGCCATCTGGCACCCCAAAGGGGCAGTGGTTCGCAAGACCTTGGAAGACCTGTCGCGTGCGATGCACCACGAGCGCGGCTACGAACCGGTGTATAGCCCCCATATCGGCAAGCGCACTCTGTGGGCCACGAGCGGGCATCTCGATTTTTACAAAGAGAGCATGTATCCGGCCATGCGCGTCGAGGGCGCCGAATACTTTCTAAAGCCCATGAACTGCCCGTTCCACGTGCTTGTGTTTCGCTCCAGAACACGTTCCTACAGGGAGCTTCCGGTCCGGTTTTCCGAGCTTGGCACCGTGTACCGCTACGAGCGCTCGGGCACGGTTCACGGCCTCTTGCGTGTGCGTGGCATGACTCAGGACGACTCGCATATCTTTTGCCGCCCCGATCAAGTGGTAGACGAGATGGTCGAGGTAATCGACTTTCTGCGCGCACTGTATGGAACCGTGGGACTTGGCCCCGACCGGGTTCGCTTTTCCACCAAGCCCGACAAGTCGGTGGGGGCGCCGGAGCTGTGGGACCTCGCCGAAGAGGCCATTCCGAAAGCGCTGCAAAAGGCCGGGGTCGACTACCAAGTTGACGCCGGCGACGGCGCGTTTTACGGGCCCAAGATCGACGTCGACGCGCGCGATGCGATCGGGCGCTACTGGCAGCTTTGCACCATCCAGGTCGACTTCCAGCTCCCCGAGCGCTTCGGGCTCGAGTACACCGACGAGCACGGCGCACGCGAGCGACCCGTCATGATCCACCGCGCCCTGTTCGGGTCGGTCGAGCGCTTCACGGGCGTATTGGTCGAGCACTTTGCGGGGGCTTTTCCCACCTGGCTCGCACCGGTGCAGGCGGTCGTGATTCCCATAGCCGACCGCCATGTTGCCTATGCGGGCGGCGTCGCTCAGCGCCTCCACAACGGCGGAGTGCGCGCCGAGGTCGACGATTCGGACGACACCATGGGTGCGAAGATCCGCAGGGGCCAGCTGCAAAAGGTTCCCTACATGCTCATCGTCGGAGATGCCGAGGCGTCGACGGAGACCGTTTCGGTCAGGCCGCGCTCCGGGAAGGAGCGGCGCGACGTCGCGGTCGGAGACTTCGCGGACACGATCGTCGCCGAGATTCAGGCGAGGAAGCTCGATCCGTCCTATTGATGGAGCGGCTCTGGAGCCCGTGGCGCATGGCCTACATAGAGGACAGCCAGGACGGCGGTAAGGACGAGGGCTGCATCTTCTGCGGCCACCTCGCCGACGGCGACGAGGTGCTCTACCTAGGTGGCCACGTGTTCGTGATCCTCAACGCCTTCCCCTACAACTCGGGCCACGTAATGGTTGCGCCGCGGCGCCACGTCGGAGTCGTGAGTGCACTCGGCTTCGACGAGCGCGCCGAACTCCTCGACGTCACGTTCAAGTCCGTCGACGTGCTCGGCGAGGCTCTGGGACCGCACGGCTTCAACGTCGGGATGAACCTGGGCCGAGTTGCAGGCGCCGGCATCCCAGGGCACCTCCACATGCATGTCGTGCCACGGTGGGGCGGCGACACCAACTTCATGCCGGTCGTCGGCGACACCAAGGTCCTCCCCGAGATGCTGCAAGCCACCCGGGCGAAGCTGAAACCCCACTTCGAGAACCTGTAACGCCTGCTTCCCAGCAGCGCCTCCTAACATCTCGATGTGGCGAGGACCACAGTCATCGAGGCCGAGTTCGGAAAGAGTGGACCGGCTATGGCAACGAATGGGACTCGGAGATCGGCGCGCCTGGCGGCGCGCCAGCACGGGGTCATCACCCGGAGTCAACTCGTGGGGTGCGGTCGGTCGGAGGGGTCCATCAGAAACGACCTTGAATCGGGCCGGCTGACCGTGGCCAGGCCCGGCGTCTATCTTCTAGCAGGGTCGTCACCGAGCTGGCGGCAGGCGGTGTCGGTCGCCTGCACCTGGGGCGGCGAGGGCACCTATGCCTCGCACCTCACGGCCGCACGTCTGTGGGCTCTGGCCGGCTTTCACGACAATGAGGTCCACATCTCCACCACTCGGAACCTCCGTACCGGCGGGGGAGTTACCGTGCACCTGGTCCGCAAATGGTCGTCGTGCGACGTGGCACGTGCTGGAGGTTTTCCGGTCACCTCATCGGTTCGGACTCTCATGGACGTGGCAGCAACCTGTCCGGTCGACAGGATCGAGATTGCGCTTGATGACGCATTGCGGCGGGGCATCGTCACGCTCCGACGGTTGTCATGGCGGTTGGACGAGGTGGGGGCCAGAGGCCGGGCGGGCGCTGCACCTCTGAGAAGGTTGCTCATCGCAAGGGCCGAAGGGTGTGCACCCGCACATAGCCCTCTTGAGACTCGCTTTGCCCGGCTGTTGCGGGCAGCCGGGCTTCCGCCGCCACACCGGCAGTTCGAGATCTATGACGGCGACTGCTTTGTAGCGCGGGTCGATTTCGCCTATCCAGAGCACGGACTCGTCATTGAGCTCGATGGCTATGGGTATCATTCCGGACGCGTCGAGTGGGAGAAGGACCTGATGCGTCGAAACCACATCGAGTCGGCGGGTTACAGAGTCCTGCACATTACGGCGCGCCGGATGAACGAAGACCCCGAGGGCGTCGTCGCGCTTGTGAGATCGCTGATGGACCCCCGGCTGCCGTTCTGATGTCGTTAACTGTCGTATAGGGACAGCAAACGACGACAGTTGCTGCGCTGCCACGACTTCCGGGCCCCACCGCCGGGCCAAACGCCGCTGGGCGCGTCGGTGGGTGCTCAGGCGGTGGCTTGTTCCTTGGTCCGGTCGAGGATCTTCTGGGCGAGGTCGTGGGGGACCTCCTGATAATGCGAGAAGCTCCACGAGAAGGTCCCCTGGCCCCCCGTCATTGAGCGCAGGTCGGTCGCATAGTGAATGACCTCTGCGAACGGCGCCTTGGCGTGCACGATCTGGCGCCCTCCGCTTAGGGTGTCGATCCCCTCGGGGATGCCGCGCCGCTTCTGGAGGTCACCCATGATGTCGCCGGTGAAGCTCTCGGGCACGAGGACGTCGACCTTCCAGACCGGCTCGAGCAACGTGACGCCGGCCTTGGCCACTGCGTCGCGCATCGCCTGGGAGCCGGCGAGCTGAAAAGCCATGTCCGATGAGTCCACGGAGTGGTACTTGCCGTCGTAGAGCTCGACCTGGACGTCGATCATCAGAAAGCCGGTGCCGACGCCTTGCTCCATTGCGGCGCGCACCCCCTTTTCGACCGACGGGATCCACTGGTTCGGTATCGAGCCCCCGTAGATCTTGTCGACGAAGGCAAAGCCCTCACCCCTCGGAAGGGGTTCGACCCTGACGTTGCAGATGCCGTACTGGCCGTGCCCGCCCGACTGCTTGACATGGCGCCCGAGGGCTTCGGCCTTGGTTCTGAGCGTCGAGCGATAGGGCACCTTGAAGGGGACCTCTTCGATCTCAACCGAGAACTTGCGTTTGAGCCGCTCGACGATGCCACCGAGGTGAGCGTCGCCCATGCCCCAGAGGATGGTCTGGTGGGTCTCGTCGTTGCGCTCGAGTCCGAGGGCCGGATCCTCTTCGATGAGCCGTTGCAAGCCGGTCATGAGCTTGTCCTCATCACCCTTCGTCTTGGGCTCGATGGCCTTTGGCAGGAGGGGCTCTGGCGGCGCGACGGCGCGGATGGTGATGGGGGCCGACTTGTCGGCGAGCGTGTCGCCTGTCACCGTGTGGCTCAGCTTCGCCACGGCGCCGAAGTCGCCTGCGACGACCTCGTCCATAGGCTCCTGATTCTTTCCTCGCATGGTGAAGACATGGCCGACGCGCTCGTCGATCTTCTGAGAGGCGTTGTGGAGCGTGCCCTCACCCCTGAGCACCCCCGAGTACACCCTGAAGAGGCTGACGCGCCCGACGTAGGGGTCGGTGGTGGTCTTGAAGACGAGCGCGGACAGCGGCGCGTCCGGCTTGGCCTCACGCGCCTTTCCGTCCTCGCCTTCCACCGGCGGACGATCGAGTGGGGAGGGGCCGGCCCCCACGACCGCGTCGACGAGGCGATCGAGCCCTATCAGCTTCGTCGCCGCGCCCACGAACACAGGAAAGATCGTCGCCTCGGCGAGGCCATCGTGCAGGGCGCCGACGATCTCTTCGCGAGTGAGCTCGCCGCCGTCGAGGTAGCGCTCGAGGAGCTCATCGTTGGTCTCGGCGACCGAGTCGAGGAGCGAGGTCCTGACCTCGGTGAGGCGCTCCTTGCGATCGTCGGGCACGGGCTCCTCCGTCACTCCTCCGGCGTCGTCGTAGGAGAAGGCGCCGGCGTCGATGACCGAGATCACACCACGGAAGTCATGCTCCCGCCCGAGCGGCAGGGCGAGGGGGGCGACGCCGATGCCAAATGCCTCCCTCAGCTGCTCGAGCGTGCGCCTGAAGGAGGAGTTCTCGCGGTCGAGCTTGTTTATGAAGATGACCCTGGGAAGGCCGAGCTCCTCAGCGAAGTTCCATGCCGCCTGCGTCTGGACCTCAAGGCCCTCGACGCCGGAAACCACGAACACGGCAAGGTCGGCCACCTGCATCGCAGCGCGCATCTCCCCGATGAAGTCGGCATACCCCGGCGCGTCGAGGATGTTGATCTTGTGGTCTTTCCACTCGATGGGCGCAAGCGCGGTCGAGATCGAGACGCCCTTTCTGATCTCCTCCTCTTCGAAGTCGGTGACGGTGTTGCCATCGGCGACCTTGCCCATACGGGTGGTTGCTCCCGAGCAAAAAAGCAGGGCCTCGGCGACGGAGGTCTTGCCCGCCCCGCCGTGGCCCACGAGGACAATGTTGCGGATGCTCTCGGTCGGGTAGCTCTTCACTCAACTCCCCCTTTGGATCAGCTCATGGTTGCCCAATCGTAGCGGCCGAGATCGTCGGCGGGTACGGTGACCTTGGCCAGATGGGTCAGCATGTGGAGGAGCGCCTTGGGGCGACCGACTGAGGATTGACGTGTGCTAGACGCAAAGATCCGTGGCTACTACGACCAGGTGATGAAGCCGGTGGGGGGAGCCCTTGCCCGCGGCGGCCTCCATCCCAACGCGATCACGGCCGCCGGGGTGGGCCTCCAAACGGTCGTCGCTGTCCTGATCCTGAGGGACGCTCTGGTCGCCGCCGGGCTCGTTGCCATTGCGGCAGGCGTGGCCGACTCACTGGACGGGGCCGTGGCCAAGGCGAGCGGGGGAGGGAGCAAGTTCGGCGCCCTTCTCGACTCGACCACGGATCGCACCTCGGACGCTCTGTTCTTTCTCCCCCTCGCGTGGCTCTACGGGGTCGCCCCCGACCCGGCGCGCGACGGCCAGTCGTGGGTCGCCGCACTCGCCCTCGTGACGCTCGTGGCGACGTTCCTCGTCTCGTATGTCAAAGCGAGGGCAGAGGGGCTCGGTTACGAGTGCAACGTCGGGATCGCCGAACGGGCCGAGCGCCTCATTCTGATCGTGGCCGGTCTGCTTCTGGGACTCGTCCCGCCCATGCTCGCGATCCTTGCCGCCCTTTCGATCGTGACGGTGGTTCAGCGGATGCTGTTCGTGAGACAGCAGATCAGGGATGAGTGACCGAAGCGGCGAGCCGTGGCATCTGCAGCTCGGCTACTACGGATATGTGGCGGGATCTGCAGCGGCCGGCCGCCTTCCCGAGCGTCAGGCCTACTGGGTGGCGCACCGCCTCGGCGAGCTATGGGCGCGCTGCGCGACCAACAGGAGAGAGGTGGTGGCCGCTAACCTGGCCCGAGTGACGGGCGAACCCCCCGGATCGGCGAGGCTCGAGGCCCTCACAGCCGAGGCATTCAGGAGCTACGCACGTTACTGGCTCGAGCTGTTCAGGCTTGTGCGCGAGGACAAGGAGTTCTTTCTCGAGCGCTTCACCTGTGACGGCGAGGAGCATCTGAGGTCGGTTCTCGACAGAGGTGCTGGGGCCCTCATCGTCGTCGGGCACCTCGGCAACTGGGACGCCGCAGCGGGTTGGGTCGGCGCCTCCGGACGCCGGCTCGAGACCGTTGCCGAGATCCTGCGTCCGCGGCGCCTGTTCGAGTTCTTCGCAGCGCAACGCGGCCGCCTCGGAGTGGTGGTGCATCCCGCCGAGCGGCGCTCGGCGATCAAGCTCGTTGAGGCGCTGAGGCGGGGATCGGTGGTTGCGATCCTCGGCGACAGGGACCTCAGGGGCGACGGCCCCGAGATTGACTTCTTCGGCGCCACGACGACGCTTCCCGGCGGGCCTGCCGCAGTCGCGCTCAAGGCCGGCGTGCCGATCCTTGTCGCCGGCGTCTACGGTGTGCAGCTCCCCGGCGGGAAGAGGGGCTGGTGGGCGCAGATCTCAGCGCCAATCGAGCTCCCCGAAACGCACGGCGAGGGGGCCGTGGCCGCCCTCACGAGAAGCGTTGCCGTGGAGCTCGAGCGCCACATCGCAAGGGCCCCCGAGGAGTGGCACGTGTTCCGGCCGTTCTGGCCCACTGCCCCGTCCGGCCTCGGCCGGACAAAAAAGATGGACGGCGCAAGCCGGACCGTAAGAGAGACGGGCGGCCTCGACCGGACCGCGCGGTGGATCCGGGGCGGCCTCGACCGGACCACGGGCCGAACCACGGGGCGAATCGCGTGAGGGTCGCCATCGTCTGTCCCTATGCGTGGGACCGCTTCGGGGGCGTCCAGAGCCATATCCGGGCGCTCGCAAGGACACTTGTTGCACGCGGCCACGAAGCGGCGGTCATTGCGCCTCAGCTGCGGGGAGGCCTGCGCCTCGAGGAGGAGGGCATCACCTTCGTCGGGCGCGCCGTGAGGGTGCTGGCCAACGGCTCGGTTGCGCCGCTCGCGTTCGGGCCCGTGGCGGCAGCCGACCTGCGGGACGCGCTCGAGGACTTCAAGCCCGAGGTCGTCCACCTTCACGAGCCCCTCATCCCTAGCTTGTCGCTGCTTGCGCTCGCGACCAACGTCGAGGCCGCCACAGTCGGGACCTTCCATGCCGCCGCCGAATCGAGCCTCGGCTACAGGGGGGCCAAGGCCGTGTTGTCGAAGGCCGCCGACCGCCTCGATGTGAGGACAGCGGTCTCGCCGGCCGCACATGCGCTCGCGGCGCGCTATTTTCCCGGCGACTACGCGATCACCCCCAACGGGATCGAGACGCACAGGTTCGCCTCGGCGGACCCCGCCGACCTCGGCTCGGGAAAAAACGTCCTGTTCCTCGGACGCCTCGAGTCGCGCAAGGGGCTCGAGGTCCTGATCAAGGCGATGGCGACGCTGGTGGACCTCGATCTCACCCTCGTCGTGGCCGGCAGCGGGCCCGAGAAGCGATCGAGCAGGTCACTCGCAGAGCGGAGCGGCGTCAGGATCCAGTGGCTCGGCAAGGTGGCAGAGGAAGACAAGGCGGGCATCTACCGAGCGGCGGACGTGTACTGCTGCCCCGCGCTGGGCGGTGAGTCATTTGGGATCGTGCTTATCGAAGCCATGGCCGCAGGCACGCCCGTCGTGTGCTCGGACCTCGATGCCTTCAAGGCGGTCACCGGAACCGCGGCCGAGCTCGTCCCCCCCGGCGATGCCGCAGCGCTCGGGCGCGCCCTCAGGCGGGTGCTCACCGCCAACGGCAAGGCGGAGGCCATGCGGGCGGCCGGCCGCACGGTGGCGGGACGCTACTCGTGGGACACCCTTGTGCCAAACGTCGAGTCCGTCTACGCGCGCGCCCGGGCGATGGCCCAATGATGGTGGTGGTGGCGACGCTGGCGGTGGGCTGCGTCCTAGCCTGCGCTGCGGTGGGGTGGGTCGTCGCCCAGGGCCCACTGGCGCTTCGCTCGATTGGGGCACAGAAGATGCCGGCGGGGGATCATCTCCGCTGGCGAAACCTCGTGGCCGGCTTCGCTTCCGACTTGCGCACCGGGGCTCCCTCTTTGTGGATCGTCGGTGCAGACGCGCCCAACGCGCTCATCGTGCGCTACCCGCGCCCTGCCGTAGCGGTGTCCTCGGGGCTGCTCCTGAGCTACACGCGCACTGAGATCGAGGCCGTCGTTGCGCATTGCATCCTGCGCTTGCTGGATGAGTCTTCGATGAGAAGGATGAGCGTCGCGGTCGCTGTCGGGCGCACCGGCCACGGCGCAGGGCCCGGGGACGATCTCAAGGCGGCTTCCTTGACGCGCTATCCACCCGGGCTTGCGGCCGCCATCTCGAAGGCCGAGCCGGCTATAGGCCGCTTCGCTCCGTTCTGGTTCGTCGCCGAGGCCCCGGGTCCCCTCGGCCCGTTCGAGCGCGCCGCAGAGCTCTTGGATCTCTAGCTCGAGCTACAGCTTGAGCACGACCTGCACGGCCTCAGAGGGCGTCTCATCAAGCAGCCGAAAGGCGTCGGCCGCCTGTTCGATAGTAAAGACATGCGAGACGAGCGACTCGAAGTCGATGCGCCCCTCGGCCTGGAGATCCATGACCGTGGTTCTCAGCCTGTGCTCGTTCCAGCGGTGGTCAAGCCGGGCGCTCACGCCCGAGATCTGGGAGCAGACCACCTCGATTCTGTTGTGGTGGAACTCCTCACCGAGGAACAGGCCCTGTGCCTGGCCCTGGAAGAAACCAGAGGCGACCACGCGCGAGTTGTAGGCCGCCGCCTTGATGGCTTCGTTGAGGGCAGGAGCGCTGCCTGTGAACTCGATGCACACGTCGGCCCCCCGGTTGGAGGTCAGGTCCTTGATGCGCTCCGCCGCAACCTCCGTTCCCGCGTCGATCGTGACCGCTGCGCCGAGCTTGGAAGCGAGCTCGAGCCGCGCGGGAAGCCGGTCGACGGCGATGACCCGGCCCCCGTTCAACCTCGCAAGCTGTCCGGCGAGAAGGCCGGGGACGCCCTGGCCGAAAACGGCGACCGTTTCGCCGACGTGTATGTCGGCGTCGAGCACGGCATTGAGGGCGATCGCACCAATCTGAGAGAAGATGCCGTTGATCGGGTCGACCCCGGGGCTAAGCAACCGGGCTGCGGCATCTGCCTCGGTCATCACCTGGTGGGTCCTGTGCCCCCATGCACCCCAGACCACGTTACCTCGCTCAACCGTCGTGACCTCGGCTCCTGTCTCGACGACCTCGCCGACCTCTTCGTATCCCCACCCCTCGACGGGGTACGAGAGACCGACGGTGTCCTGCGTGAACAACCGGCGCGCCGGCTCCCACCGCTTGGTGAGGTAGGGGTTGGAGCCCCGGTAAGCGGTCAGCTCGGTGCCGGCCGAGATGCCCGAGTACAGCGTCTTGAGCCGGACCTGATGGGGCTCCAATGCCTCGTCGACGTAATCGGACACGCCGACGCTCCCGGGGGCCTCGAAGACGACGACGCGTCCCATCAGGCGATGATGTCCTCGGTGTGGCGACGGGCACTCGGCATGAGGCGTGGATAATACCGGTGGCTCGGTGAGGATTGCGGACGGAGGCCCGATCTCAAACATGAGTGAGTTCAAAGTCGGCGTCGTCGGCACCGGTTTCGCCGCGAGCTCGCACACGGAAGCGCTGCGACGCCTTCCGGGAGTGGAGGTCACTGGGGTTGCCGGCAGCTCGGCCGACAAGGCCCGCAGCTTCGCCGTCGCCCACGGCATAGCAGACGGCTACGGGGACTGGCGCGAGCTCATCTCGCAGAGCTCGCTCGATGTGATTCACAACTGCACCCCGAACTATCTCCATGCGGAGGTCAATGCGGCTGCGCTCGAGGCCGGGGTCAACGTCGTGTCCGAGAAGCCTCTTGCGATGAACAGCGACGAGACGGCTTCGCTGATGGCGGCGGCGTCGGCCGCCGGCGTCCTTAGTGCGGTCACCTTCAACTACCGCCACTATCCCCTTGTCCGCCAGGCAAAGGCGATGCTCGACGCCTCCGAGCGGCGCCACCACTTCGTCCACGGCAGCTACCTTCAGGACTGGCTGCTCTACTACTCCGACTGGAGCTGGCGGCTCGACCCCGCAGCGGCGGGCCGCTCGAGGGCAGTGGCAGATATCGGCTCTCACTGGCTCGACCTCGTTCAGTACATCACCTCGGATCCCATCCTCGAGGTCTGCAGCGACCTGCACACGGTGCATGAACGACGGCTGCGCCCACACGAGACCGGCCCGACCTTCACGGCCACCGGCGCGCCGTCCGGCGTCGCCGTGGAGATCGACACAGAGGACATCGGGTCCGTGCTCTTGCACTTCGTGAGCGGAGCGCGCGGCGTCTTCAGCGTGTCTCAGGTCAGCCCGGGGCGCAAGAACCGGTTGTTCTTCGAGATCGACACGCTTGCCTGGGCGCTCGCCTGGGATCAGGAGAACCCGAACTCGTTATGGATCGGACGACGCGACGGTCCCAACCAGCAGCTCATGCGTGATCCCTCCCTGTTGGATGCTGCGGCCGCCAAGCTCGCTCACTTTCCGGCCGGCCATGAGGAAGGCTGGCCCGACGGCCTCAAGAACTTCTGCCTAGATTTCTACGGCGCGCTGAGGGCACAGAGCAACGTCGAGGTCTACGAGCCGTCGTTCGCGACCTTCGGCGATGCGCACGACACAATGCTCATCGTCGAGGCGATCCTGGCGAGCCACCGCTCCGGCAGATGGGTCGAGGTAGGTAAAGGGAAAGGAGGCTGAGACATGAAGCTCGGCGTGCTCACCGTGCTCTATCAAGGGTTGCCGCTTGAGGGGGCCCTTGACAAGCTGGCTGCCCTCGGAGTCGAGGCCGTTGAGCTCGGCACCGGCAACTACCCGGGCGACCACCACTGCAACCCGTTCGAGTTGCGGGGCGACACCACGAAGGCCATCGAGCTCAGGAAGAAGGTCGCCGACCGGGGGATGTTCATCAGCGCGCTTAGCCAGCACGGAAACCCGCTGCACCCCGACGACGACTTCGCGCATCGGGCACACGAGACCTGGCGCGCCACGGTCGAGCTCGCCGCCATTCTCGAGGTGGGCGTCGTCAACGCGTTCTCCGGGTGCCCGGGTGACTCGACCGGGTCCACCCGTCCGAACTGGGTGACCTGCCCGTGGCCCCCCGACTTTTTGGAGATACTCGAGTGGCAATGGAACGAGAAGGTCATCCCCTACTGGAAGAGGGAGGCGGCCTTCGCTGCCGACCACGGCGTGCGCATCGCCTTCGAGATGCATCCCGGCTTCGTCGTCTACAACCCTGAGACGCTGCTGAGGTTGCGGGCCGAGGCGGGCGATGCGGTCGGCGCCAACTACGACCCGAGCCATCTCTTCTGGCAGGGTATCGACGCCGTCGACGCCATCAAACAGCTCGGAGGCGCCGGGGCGATCTACCACGCCCATGCAAAGGACACCTATCTCGATACCCTTAACGTGCGCGCCAACGGCGTGCTCGACACCAAGCCCTACGATCGCGTCGCCGAGCGTTCTTGGGTCTTTCGGACCGTGGGATACGGTCAGAGCGAGAAGACGTGGCGCGACATCATGAGCGCCTTTCGCGTCGCCGGTTATGACTATGTCTTGAGCATCGAGCACGAAGACAGCCTGCTTTCAATCGATGAGGGCATCGCTAAGGCTGTCGATTTCCTCAAGCCGTTGATGTTCGCCGAGCAAGGTGGCGACATGTGGTGGGCCTGAATCAGTAAGAACGCGCCACGGCCTCAATGGGCTCGAGCTGGATGGGCTAAGCGCCGCCCGGCGTTATGGGTTGGCCCTGCTCGAAGGAGCGGATCGCGGCGTAGGTGGCCTCGAGGGCCCGCAGTCCGTCCTCGGCGGTGACGGGCGGCTTTCTTCCTTCAAGCAGGGCGTCGATGAAGGCGTGAAGATGGCGATCGATCGTGCGCCAGAAATCGCGGCCCTGTGCGTCGAAGATGCCGGGGCGCCATTCCCGGTAGTCGCCGCGTCCGGCCTCGAATATTCTCACCGAGTCGATGACGTCCTCCACGACGATCCGGCCCTCTGTCCCTGCGACCTCGAGGACCTGGGAGGAGGACGTGGCATAGGAGCCGTCCCAGCTTCCGAGCAGGGCGCCGACTGCCCCGCTTTCGAAACGCATATTGATCGCAGCGCTCGTATAGACTCCGATGCCGCGTGGATCGGCGAGAAAGGCCGATACCTCGGCGATGTCGCCGCAGAAGAGGCGCAGGAGATCGAAGCTGTGGCCCTGGGTCTCGATGAGCTGACAGTAGGGATCGTCGAGCTCCTTGTAGAGATCGCCGGCGAACTTCATTGCCGCGTAGGCGAGCGTCCCCAGACCCTCGCCGTCCGCATAGTCGAGGGCGCGCAGGTAAGGATCGGAGAAGCGGTGGTTGAAGTTGACTCCGAGGGCGGCCCCCTTACTCCGAGCGGCCTCGACCATCGCGCGGGCTTCGTCGAGGCGCCACGCCATCGGTTTTTCGACAAAGACGTCGGCGCCCGCCTCGAGCGCCGCCATGACCGGGCCGGGGTGGTCTCTGTTGCCCGTTGCCACGCACACGAGGTCGGGCAGCTCCCGCTCGAGCATGCCGTGGATCGAAAGGTGAGGGCGTGCCCCGTGCCGTGCGGCAAGGGCTTCGGTCTTGGCTGCTGTGCGCCCGCACACAGCGACCAGCTCCACGGAGTCGTGCGCGGCCAGTGCGCGCGCGTGAATGGCGCCGACGGGCCCGGCCCCCACGACGACGGCTTTCACAGGAGCCTCACGGATCATTCACCCCGCAGGTTGGACGAGGACCTTGCCGCCCCGCCCGGCCATGAACAGATCGAATGCCTCTTGTATCGACTCGAGCGGGAAGCGGTGCGTAATGAGCGGCGCAGGATCGAGCCGGCCCGAGACCAGCAGCGCGTGGTTGACCCCGAACTCGGATACTGCGAAGTACTCGGAACCGAGCAGAGTCTTGGCCCGCTGGATGAGCTCGCTCAGGGTGTCGACCAAAAGCGGCTGTTGATTGTGGGCAACGAAAGCCGTTGTTCCTCCGGGAGCGGTGAGGGCCACAGCACCGGCCTGGGTTGCCGTGGTTCCCGCCGCCTCGATCACCACGTCGAAGCCGTCGGGGTGAAGTGCAAGGGCAGCGGCCACCGCATCGCCGCCGGCAGCGTCGAGCGCGGTTGCGCCTAGCGAGTCGGCCAGAGCGAGCCGGTCGGGTGCGAGGTCGGTCGCACACACCTCTCCCGCCCCGAGCGCACCCGCCATGGAGATGGCCCCGAGGCCAATCGGTCCGCAACCCATGACTGCGACCGTGTCGCCGTGCCTGAGCCCGGCCCGCCGAAAAGCGTGCCCCGAGGTCCCGTAGAGGTCGAGGAGGGACGTCGCGAGATCGAGCGGCACGTCCGGCGACACAGGCAGGAAGCACTCGGCTCGCACCTTCACGTACTCGGCGTAGCCACCATCCGTGTCGAATCCGTACATCTTCTGCTTGTCGAGACAGATGTTGGTCGCACCCGACCTGCACGCGTAGCAAGAGCCGCAGTAGCCGACGAGGTAGACGACTCCACGGGCGTCTAAGGCATGGGTCGCGCCTTGACCAAGCGCCGCGATCGTTCCAGAGACTTCGTGCCCTGGCACCACGGCCGTCCCGGTCTCGTAGGAGCGCCTGTCGGTCCCGCAGAGGGCGCAGGAATCGACCTTGACAAGGACCTCGCCGGCCCCCGGCTCGGGAACCGGCAGCTCCTGCAGCTCAATGCGCCGTCCGCCCACGAAGCGGGCGGCGCGCATCGATGGGCTGATCACATGGCTTCTTTCAGGAAGCGCGACACTTCGGGAAGAACCACGCGCGCGTCACCCCTGATCCCACATTCCATTGCGAGGTGTCCGGTGAAGCCGATGCCGGCGAGCGCGGCGAACACCGCTTTGAAATCGAGATGTCCGGTCCCCGGATGCTCGCGGTTGGTGTCGCCGAGGTGCATGTGAGCGAGGTGGCCGCCGGCGCGCCGGATTGCGTCGCCGAGATCGTCTTCTTCGATGTTCATGTGATAAACGTCGCCCATCACCTTCACCGAGTCGAGGCCGACCGCATCGCAAAGCTCACTCGCCTGCGCAAGCGTGTTGACCATGTGGTCCTCGTAGCGGTTAAGCGGCTCGAGGAGCAGCACCACGCCCTCGCCGAGAGCATGCTCGCCGAGCTCGCCAAGGCCCTCGAGCAGAACCGCGCGATCGCCTTCGGGCGATCTGGGAGGCTCATATGGCGGAAGGCGGCGAGAGAAAATGCCGTAGGACGCCGGCGTGATAGCGCCGTAGCCTTCGATCTCGGCCATGACGGAAAGCAGCGACTTCATGTTGTCGATCGCATCTCTTCGCCGTACTGGGTCGAAGTCGCCGATGAAGTGATCCATGATCACGCACACCGTCGGCAGCTCGACGCCTGCGGCGCGCGCCGCCTTCAGCTCGCCACGGCGCTCGCCGAAGCGGCCGTCACCGTGGCCGTGAAGCTCTATGCCGTCCCAGCCGGCGTCCGCAAGCAGCTCCCATTTCTCGATCAGGCCCGAGCCTGGGATGAGGTTCTCCTGGCACGCGAGCTTCATGCTGCCCCCTTCTGGGCCTCCGGCCGACACAGGACTCGGGTGTAACATGCCACAGGCGTAGTAGCAGGCAACGGAGGGGGAGGACAGGTGTTTCGAGCATCTAAGGCCACGACGGTTCTGGCGCTCGCCATGGTGACGGCGACCGCCTGCATCGGGGGGAGCGCCGGCTCAGACGGGGCCGGAAGCGAGGACTCAAGCGGCGGCCCGACCACGATCTCCTACTTCACGGGCATCGAAGAGACTCCAGCGCTCGAGGCTGAGGCGAAGGAGATCATCGAGGATTTCGAGGCCGCGAACCCGGATATCACGGTCGAGCGCGAGTCGGTCGCGGTCGAAGACCAGCGCACGGTGATCCAGACGAGGCTTCGCTCCGAGGAGCCTCCCGACGTCTTCGGTTACGACACCGGACCAGGGTTCGCCGGCGTCCTTGCCAAAGCCGACCTCCTCTATCCGCTTGACGACGCTTATAAGCAGTACGGCTGGCCCGTCTACGACTGGGCCAAGCAGCGCGTCACCTACGACGGCGTGCTCTCTGGGGTTCCGGGAAGCGTCGAGGAGATCGGCGTCTATTACAACAAGGACGTCTTCGACGACATGGGTTTCGAGGAGCCCCAGACGCTTGCGGAGCTGGAGGAGATCGCGTCCGCCGTCCAGGACGAGGGCATGACGCCGTTCGCCTTCGGCGACCAGGAGAAGTGGCCGGCCGGCCATCTCTTTAGCATCGCGGTGAGCAATCTCGTGGGGCCCGACGGACTCAACCAGCTCCTCTACGGGGGTGCGAAGTGGAACGACCCCGAGGTCGTCGAAGCCATCGAGATCATGTTCAGCGACTTCGTGGAGAAGGGTTACTACCCGGACGACGTCAACGCGATCACCTACGAGGACGCCAACAGCCTCTTCTACGCCGGCGAGGCGGTAATGGCGCCCACGGGCACGTGGCTGGTGCCGGAGATCGACGAAACCGTCCAGGACTTCGAGGTCGGCTTCTTCCCGTTCCCTGCCTTGGACGACACGGGCATAAGCCCGCCCTCCGGCGTCGGCGGCGGGTTGTTCGTCGCCAAGAACACCGACGACCCAGAGGCCGCTCTCAAGTTCGTCGACTACCTGCAGTTCAACGAGCAGAGGGTCAAAGACGACCTCGAGCGCGCCAACACCATCCCTCCGTTCCAGGTCGATACCGCCGAGCTCGAGGTCACGCCGCTGTTCGAGGAGGTCCTCGACGACCTCTCCGAGGCCGAGAATCCCGATGCTTTCGGTTACAACATCGATGTGCTTGCCCCGGCCGATTTCAACGAGGTGATGTTCGACGGCTTCCAGGAGGTCTTGAACGGCAGCAGGACGGCTCAGGAGCAGGCCGATGCGCTGCAGGCGGCCTACGAGAAGGCGAAGGCTGCCGGCGAGACGCTCGAGCAGCCCTAACGACAATGGCGGGTTCTGGCACCAACGTTGTCTCGAGATCGTCTAAGGAAAGCGCCGGGGGCATCGGCCGGCTGACCCGGGGCCGGCGCGGACGGGCCGCCCGCACGATCAGGCAGGGAGAGCTCAGAACCGCTGCACTGTTCATCGCTCCGGCCCTAGCCCTCTACGCCCTTTTCATGCTCATCCCCTTTGCGAACTCGATCTACTTCAGCTTGACCAACTGGAACGGCGCGACCGCGCTCAAGGAGTTCGTCGGCCTCGACAACTACATTGCGATGTTCAGGGACCCGACGCTCTATCTCGCGCTGCGCAACAACGTCGTCTGGATCGTGCTCGGCACTGCGGCCCCCGTTGTGTTGGGGCTCATGCTCGCGCTCGTGCTCTGGACCGTGCCGCGCGGGGCGCTGTTCTTTCGGACCGTGTTCTTTCTGCCCTTCATCCTGCCCATAGTCGTGGTGGGCCTGGTGTGGGGCTGGATCTACCACCCGCTGTTCGGGGTCCTGAACCGGGTGCTCGCCACCGTCGGTTTGGAGTCGCTTGGCCGGGGTTGGCTTGGAGACGCAAGCACCGCGCTCGTCGCCACCTTGGTCGCCGCCATCTGGGGCGCCTTCGGCTTTGTCACGGTGCTGTTGTACACGGCGCTCCAAAACGTCAACACGGACATGGTCGATGCCGCCAAGGTCGACGGCGCCACGTGGTTCGAGCGGGCACGGTTCGTGGTCATCCCTGCCATCGCCCCCGTCCTCACGCTGGTCACAGCGATCACTCTGATCGGCGGCTTCGCCGTGATCGACTTCATCCTCATAATGACGGGAGGGGGGCCCGGCAACGCGTCAACGGTGCTCGGCTACTACGCGTACGAGAATGGGTTCGAGCTCAACCGCCTCGGCTACGGCTCTGCCCTTTCAATGTTCATAACCGTGTTGTCTCTGGTCGCCGCGGTCGCGTTCGTCAAGTTCAGGGAAAGGGAACGGTAGGTGGCGGAGGCAAGGGTGGAGCGAGGGGCCCCGGCGGTCGTGAGCGGCGTTTCCCCGCGCGTCAAGAACATCGGGGCGGCGGCCTTCAAGTACGCCATCCTCATCCTCTTCGCAGTTATCACGCTGTATCCGTTGTTGCTCGTCGTGTCGACTGCGCTCAAAGACCCCACCGACATCACCACCGATCCCTTCGCCCTGTTCACGTCACTTGATGTCGGGACGTTGGGGGATGCCTGGACGCTGGGTGGTTTCGGCGGCTATGCCTTCAACACCGTCTACATCACCCTCCCCACCGTTGCGGGTGTGATCGTGCTTTCGACGCTCGCCGGCTACGCGCTTGCGCGCTTCGAGTTCCCCATGCGAAACCTCGTGTTCTTCACTTTCATGCTCGGCCTCATGATCCCGTTCACCTCGGTGATGATCCCGTTGTTCTATCTGCTGCGCGACCTTCAGCTTCTCGGCTCGTTGTGGGCGGTCATCCTTCCGGGAGTCGCCGGCTCGGCCGGTTTCGGGGTTCCGCTCGGTGTGTTTTTGATGCGGTCCTTCTACCAGGACCTGCCCGGCGAGCTGGCAGAGGCGGCGAGGGTGGACGGGGCCACCGAGTTCCAGGTGTTCAGGCGGGTGATGCTTCCCCTTTCCGCCCCTGGTGTCGCAGTCCTCGGCGTGCTCGTCTTCTTTCAGACATGGAACCAGTTCCTGATGCCGCTGTTGTTTCTGCCGGGCGAGGAGAACCGACCCCTGTCGACGGGTCTGTACATCTTCGCAAGCGGGCGTACCCAGGAGTACGAGCTCATCGCAGCCGGCAGCATCATCATGATCGTGCCCGTCGTCATCATCTTCGTGATCTTCCAGCGCCAGTTCGTCAAGGGAATCACCGCCGGCGCCCTCAAGGGCTAGAACCGCACGCCCTCTGCGACTCGAAGTGGAGAGCGCGGGGGCAGACATGACTATGTCTTGAGCATCGAGTACGAAGACAGCTTGATTTCAATCGATGAGGGCATCGCCAAAGCCGTCGATTTCCTCAAGCCGCTGATGTTCGCCGAGCAAGCCGGCGACATGTGGTGGGGCCTGAATCAGTAAGGCGATTCCAAGCCCGGCAGCATCGGGAAATGGCGCAGATTAGTCGTCACCAAACCGACATCGAGCACCAGCGCGGTTGCCGCAATGAGGTAGTCGGTGTCATCTATGCCGCTGTGGCTTCGCCGGTAGCGCCGGGCGAGAAGACCGCCAACCTCAGAGATGTGGGCATCGATCGACACCCATGAGAGCGCGGAGAAGAACTGCTCGAGTGTCTCGAGCTCGCCCTCCTGCACGCCCGCGAGAAGCTCGAAGCGGACAAGCTCGCTGGCGGCGATGGGCTCTCCCGATTGGATGAGGCCCGACAAGAGCTCGGTCGCCGCAGCGACTCCCCGGAGGTGATCCACTGCGATGGACGTGTCGATGAGCCTCACTCGAGGCCGAGCTTACGCAGACGCTCATCGAGGTCCCCGCGCAGCGTGTCGACATAGGCGGCGCCCGTGAAGTCCCTGTCCTTCCACGATCCTGCACTCCGCGCCACGGCGGCAAGGCGAGCCTCGCTATCCTTGCCCGGCCCGAAGGCGGCCTGGATGGCGCGCCGGATGAGCTCGGACCGAGAAGCCCCGGTGGCGTGCGCTGCTCGCTTGAGGAGCTCGAGCTCCCCCTCGCCGAGGTAAACCTGAGTTCTCCCCATGTGTGTCAATATACTCCACATAACACCGCGTCTCATCTTCGTGATCTTCCAGCGCCAGTTCGTCAAGGGAATCACCGCCGGCGCCCTCAAGGGCTAGAACCGCACGCCCTCTGCGACTCGAAGTGGAGAGCGTGGGGGCAGAAGGGACCCGCCGGCGTCGTGTAGCCGGGCGTCCCGAATAGGCTTGTCAGGGTGCCCCGACGCCGGCGCATTTCCGGGGTTGTGTGGCCTGTGTGTGCTAATGTGCCCCGCTGGCAACTCTTGTGGCCCCAATAGGCGGGCCGGACTCGACCCACCGGACCGAGCCTCGATGAAGGAGAGGTCGTTTGTCGACCAGATCAATAACCGCCGCAGGCGGCGCCGGCGTTCTTGTCGTCGCCGTCTTTGTGTTCTTCCTGCTCTCGAATCGCTCGGCGGGCGAGATCCCGTTGATCGGCGGCGCCTTCTCACCGGCGACCTGTCCGCTGAGCGGTGTCGAGCCGAAGAATGATGCCGTGCTCGACCGGCCTGCTGTGGCGATCAAGATCGAGAATGCCTCGATTGCCTACCCGTTGTCCGGGCTCGAGGACGCCGAGGTCGTCTATGAGGAGCTGGTCGAGGGCGGCGTGACCCGTTTCATGGCCATCTATCACTGCACCGACACCTCCAAGGCGGGCCCCGTGCGCAGCGCCCGCATAGTCGACCCCGCGATCGTGAGCCCGATCACGCGCATCCTGGCCTACTCGGGCCAGAACGCCCCGGTCCTCAGGGCGCTCGAGGCGGCCGAGATCGTACGCCTCGAAGAGAGCGAGGGGGCCGGCGGGTTCAGGCGCATCCCGAGGGCGGGGCTTACCACCGAGCACACGCTCTACGGCTCCACCGCCGAGCTGAGGAAGATAGGCGCCAAGCGACACGACCGGGCCCCCTCGGGGGATCTGTTCAAGTTCGGCGAGCTTGCGGGGGACACGGACAAGGCTCAAAGCGTCGAGATCGTGTTCTCGAGCGCAGAGACCGTGCGCTACCGATGGTCGGGGAGCGGTTACGACAGGTTGGAGGGCAGCCAGGCCTTCGTGGACGACTCCGGCGCGCAGATCGCCGTCGACAACGTCCTGATCGAAGAGCACGAGGTCAACTTCTCGGACACGATTGTCGATGCCGCCGGCAACCCTTCGACCGAGATCGGGGATGTGACCGGTTCGGGGCGCGCGGTTCTGTTTCGGGATGGGCGCGCCGTGCGCGGCAAGTGGACGCGTGACTCGGCCGACGCACCTGTGTCGTTCACCACCAAATCGGGTGACGCCATGACCTTCGACAAGGGGTCGATATGGATCGAGCTCGTCCCAAGCAGCTCGGGAGAGGTCAAAGGCTCGTTCTCGTTTGAGCCCTGATGACTCGGACGGCTCGCCGGCGGCGCCCGTTCCAGGGGGAGAGGTCGAGGAGCCCGCAGAGGAGCCCGCGCTCGTACCGATGATCGTGGCGGCAGCCGCTGCGATCGTGACCATGGCCGGCGTCTTGTTCGCCGCGATCTCACAAGCCGGGGGCGCGGCCGAGCCGCAGAGGGCTGGACCGGAGCGCGAGCAGCGCGCGGCCACCAATGACGGGGCCAAGGGCGACCGCCGAGGCCCGTCGCAGGTGGCACCGGCATGCCTCGACGGCCGGGCTCGGCCGGGCCGTATCGAGCGGCGGCCTGCGGTGGCTGTGAAGGTCGAGAACGCACCGGCAGCGCGGCCCCAATCGGGGCTTGAGCACGCCGACGTCGTCTTCGAGGAGATCGTTGAAGGCGGCATCACGCGCTTCATGGCGATCTTCCACTGCGGCGAAGCGGGGGAGGTCGGCCCCGTGCGCAGTGCCCGCCTTGACGACGCGCGCATCGCAAAGTCGTTTACGCGCCTGCTCGCCTACTCGGGCTCTAACAAGCCCGTCATGCGCGAGCTCGCGGCGAGCGGCATGAGGCGAATCGATGAGGGTCGGGGAGGTCCCGCTTTCTATCGCCTGCCCCCGGGATCGAGCGATGTCTACAGCCTCTTCGCGAGCACGGAGATCCTGCGCAGGCGCTTCACAAGCGGGCTCCCTGCACCGGCGGGGGAGGTCCTGAGGCGCGCGGACCTCTTTCGCCGAGCCAAGGTCGCCCGGCGCGTGAGCCTGACCTTCAGCGCGGCCAATCCCATCGAGTATCGCTACGCCGACGGGCTGTGGGCCCGCTCGGAGGGCGGAGCACCCTTTGTGACCGCCTCCGGCGGGCCCATAGCGGTCCCCAACCTCCTCATTCAGCGGGTGAGGGTCGATCGTTCCGAGACTGTGGTCGACGTCGCCGGCAACCCGTCGCCCGAGCTCGATCTCGACGGCGGCGGCCCTGCGCTGCTGTTTCGAAGCCGGGCGGGCCCGGGGACGGGAGGCCGGGTGGTCAAGGGCTCGTGGCGCTTCGACAAGAAAGGGCTCCTGCGCTACGCCAGGAGGGGCGGTGAGCCGCTGCCTTTTGCCGGCGGCCCCGTGTGGGTCGAGCTGCTCCCCTTCAAAAGGGAGGGCGACGTCAGGGGAACGCTGGCCTACCGACCGGCGCCCGGCGGGTCCCGCCGGAGCACGGAGGGCCGCTAGACCTGCGCTGATAACATCAAGTCACGGGTGCGTATCTCCGTTGGCGGTGATCAAGCCGCCCGGCCAGGCTGCGCACGGACCAGCCATCAGCCGACGAGGAGCCTTCACCATGACCGGCACTTCCAGGGATACGGGCGGCGTCAGGGTCAAGCGTGGACTTGCCGAGATGCTCAAGGGCGGCGTCATCATGGACGTCGTCAACGCCGATCAGGCGCGCATCGCAGAGGAAGCGGGAGCCGTCGCGGTCATGGCCCTTGAACGCGTCCCCGCCGACATACGCGCCGAGGGGGGCGTGGTTCGCATGGCCGACCCCGAGCACGTCACTGCAATCATGGAGGCGGTCTCCATACCTGTGATGGCGAAGTGCCGCATCGGCCACTTTGCCGAGGCCCAGGTGCTCGAGGCCCTCGGGGTCGACTACATCGACGAGTCCGAGGTGCTTACGCCGGCCGACGAGGCACACCACGTCGACAAGTGGAGCTTCACGGTCCCGTTCGTGTGCGGCGCAACCAACCTCGGGGAGGCCCTCAGGCGCATCGGTGAGGGCGCTGCCATGATCCGCTCCAAGGGCGAGGCGGGCACGGGCAACGTCGTCGAGGCGGTCCGCCACATGCGGGCGATCTCGTCGACGATCCGGCGTCTCGCCTCGGCGGGAGGGGAAGAGCTCATGGCCGAGGCCAAGGGGCTCGGCGCTCCGTTCGAGCTCGTCCGCGAGGTCGCGGCAGCGGGCGAGCTCCCTGTGGTGCTCTTCACCGCGGGGGGCCTGGCCACGCCCGCCGATGCCGCCTTGATGATGCAGCTCGGCGCCCACGGTGTGTTCGTTGGCTCGGGGATCTTCAAGTCGGGCAACCCCGCGCTCAGGGCGCGCGCGATCGTCGAGGCGACGACCTACTACGACGATCCCGCCATCATCGCAAAGGTGTCGCGCGGGCTCGGCGAGGCCATGACCGGCATCGGCATGGGCCAGATCCCGGAGGGTGAACGGCTCGCCGGGCGAGGCTGGTAAGGCGCCGCCGGTGAAGATAGGAGTCCTCGGCCTCCAGGGCGATGTCCGCGAGCACCAGGCCGCGCTCGAGGCGGCCGGCGCCGTCCCCGTCGTCGTCAAGCGACCCGGCGAGCTCGACGGGCTTGATGGGCTCATCCTTCCGGGTGGGGAGTCGACCACGATCGGGCTGCTGCTCGACCGCTTCGGGCTCCTCGAGCCCCTCAGGCAGCGCGCCCTGGACGGTATGCCGCTGTTCGGTACCTGTGCTGGGCTGATCTTGATGGCAACCGAGATCGCAGGGCCCGATGCCGCCCGCCATCGCCTCAGCGTTCTCGACGTCACCGTAAGGCGCAACGCATACGGCCGTCAGCCGGAGTCCTTTGAGGCCGAAGTGGCCGTGGCCGGCCGTGGGGGAGATGGCGCCAAGGTGCGGGTCGCGTTCATAAGGGCGCCCGTGATCGAGAGGCTCGGCCGCGGCGTCGAGGTTCTCGGCGAGTGGGAGGGCAGTCCAGTGCTCGTTCGGCAGGGTCACCTGCTCGCTGCGAGCTTCCACGCCGAGATCACGGGGGAGCACAGGGTCCACGAGATCTTCGTGACCATGGCCGCCAGCGGCTCGAACGGCGCGGGGAGGACGTAGATGTCGGGTCACTCGAAATGGTCGACGATCAAGCGCAAGAAGGGCGCAGCCGACGCACAGCGCTCGAAGCTGTGGGGCAAGCTCCTTCGCTTCGTCGAGGTGGCAGCGCGCGAGGGCGGCGGGGTCGTCGAAGGCAACCCGACCCTTGCCACCGCAGTGCAAAAGGCCAAGGAGGCGTCGGTTCCCAACGACAACATTCAGCGCGCCATCAAGCGGGGCACCGGCGAGCTTCAGGGTGAGTCCTACGAGGAGGTGTCCTACGAGGGCTACGGTCCTGGCGGGGTGGCGATCCTCGTGCAATGCCTGACCAACAACCGCAACCGCGCCGCCCAGGACGTCCGCAGCAGCTTCAACGGCAGGGGAGGCAAGCTCGCAGAGCCGGGGGCTGTGTCATGGATGTTCGAGCCCAAGGGGGTCGTCATCGTGTCGGGGGGCTCTGCTTCCGAGGATGATGTCTTTCTCGTGGCCGCCGACGCTGGTGCGGAGGACATCAGGGTCTCGGACGAGTCGATCGAGGTCGTGACTCCCCCCGACGCGCTCAAGCCGGTGCGCGACGCGCTCACAGGCGCCGGCATCGCGGTCGAGTCCTTCGATCTCACCCAGGTCCCAAAGACGACGATCTCGCTCGAGGGCTCGGACGCCAAGAGGCTGCTCGGCCTCATCGAGGCGCTCGAGGATCACGACGACGTCCAAGAGGTCTTCGCCAACTTCGACATCTCCGACGAAGTCCTCACCTCGATAGCCTGAGCACCGTGGTCGAAGCGGCCGAGAGATGGCGAGCAGCCCTTGGGGCGCTCGCCATCCCGCAATCAATACTCGACGGCGCGCCCGAGTCACCTTATGGGTTTCCCACCGCGCTGTTTCGCACCAGTGCGGCGGCCGCGCGCGCGCTTGACCTACCCGCGCGCCGGCGCGCCGTCGAGGCGCTTCCCGACGGCGGCTCGGTCCTCGATGTCGGGGCCGGCGGCGGCGCAGCCAGTCTTGCCCTCGTGCCCCCGGCCGGGCGCATCATCGCCGTCGACCCCAGCGAAGATCTCATAAGCGCATTTACTTCGGCCGCCGGAGAGCTCGACGTAAGCCACCACGAGGTCCTCGGACGGTGGCCCGACGTCGCGCCCGAGGTCGAGCTTGCCGATGTCGTCGTTTGCCACCATGTTTTCTACAACGCGCCGGATCTCGAGGACTTCGCCGCCGAGCTCACCGATCATGCCGCTTGCCGCGTCGTGGCGGAGATGACGGCGCGCCATCCCATGACGGAGCTAAACGATCTCTGGCGCCACTTCCATCACATCGAACGCCCATCTCAGCCGACCTCCCAAGATGCCTACGCCGTGCTCGATGCCATGGGCCTCGAGGTGCGCGTCGAGCAATCGAGGCGCCCGTCCCTGTGGAGCGGTGCAAGCAGAGCCGAGGTCATCGCCTTCATCCGCAAGCGCCTGTGCCTGACGGCCTCGCACGACTCCGAGATCGGCGCCTTGATCGGCGACGAGGCGACCTTCGGCGTCCGCTCCGTGACGACGATGTGGTGGGATGTGTCCGGCGGCTGACCGGCCCCCTCAACTCCGCTCACATTCTTCGTGAATCGCTAGTGGGAGTGAGGGAGCGCCGCGAGCTCGTCGAGGACGCGCCACACCTCGTCAAGCGTGTTGCACGGACGTGTCTCCCTATTCGGCGGCCCATGTGAGTGCGGCGGCTCGCGGGCGGGCAGCCAGCGTAGGGTGACCCCTGAGGGCACAGGAGCCTCGCCATGTCTGGAGAGTCGAAGGATCTGCTACCGCAGGACTCGTGCTGGTAGCGGTCGTGCTGTACCGCAGCTGCATGATCGTCGACGGGATGACGCTGGTTTGAGAGAAGGGCTCCTCGTAGGGAGGTTGCACCATGAGGGATGCGGTAACCCGATCGCCGAAGGTCCCCCCGCCGTGGTTCGTGCACACGGCCTGGAGCCTTCATCGCGCGCTGTACCGACTCAGTGGCGGCCGGTTCCTGTGGACCACGTCGAACAAGCGCGGCTGGGGTGCGCTGCGCCTCACGACGATCGGGCGAAGGTCCGGGCAAGAGCGCAGCGTCATCATCGGCTACATCGAAGACGGCCCGAACCTCGTGGCGCTCGCGATGAACGGCTGGGACGAGGGCCATCCTTCGTGGTGGCTTAACCTCGAGGCGCAGCCGAACGCCGTCGTTCGGTTGGCGCGCCAGCATCGGCGCCCGGTGCGCGCACGCCCTTCAGCCGGCGAGGAGCGCGATCGCCTGTGGCAGCGCTGGCTCGCGGTCGATCCAAACCTCGACGCCTATGCCGGCCGGCGGTCGACCGAGACGCCGGTGGTCGTCCTCGAACCACGCGACGGAACCGCTTGACACCAGGCGATGACGTTCGGCCCGATAGACAGACGAAACGAAGCTGCTGACCAGTATGGCTGAGCTTTCACCCCGTGACCCAGCCGTGCGCTCCTGTCCTACCAGTTGTGCTACCATTGCGGGCATGGCTCGCGAGAAGCGTTCCGTGTCCATGCCCCCGGAGCTGGCCGAGGCGATCGACACGGCTGCAGCGAACGACGGCACGACCTTCAGCGCGTGGCTGGCAGACACCGCCGCACATCGGCTGCGGCTTGATGCTGGGCGGCGGGGTCTGGCCGCGTGGGAGCGAGAGCATGGACCGCTCACGCCCGATGAGCTCGCCGACGGGCTCGCACGGGCTCGCTCCGCCCTCGGTCGGAGCAAGTCGCGGTCGAGTCGACGCTCGGCCTGATGACCGGCGTCACCTACGACATAGGCGCGCTCGTCGGTGCTGAGCGCAACGACCGAACCATGTGGGCATTGCACGCCGGATTCCTCGCCGAGGACGTCGTACCGACCGTGCCCGCGCCGGTACTAGCCGAGGCATGGCGCGGCGGCCGACAGGCGAGCATGTCTCAACTCCTCGCAATGTGCGAGATCGAGGCCATGAGCGCAGAGCAAGCGCGGCGAGTCGGTGTACTCGCGGGCAAGGCTGTGCACGACGATGTCGTCGATGTCACCGTCGTGGAGGGCGCCGCGCGCCGTCGAGACGCTGTCGTGACCTCGAACGACACGCACATTCGCGCGATCGCCAGCGCGGCCGGCGCCCGACTCCGCATCGAGCACGTGTAAGGCAACGTGCCTCCGTGCCGGCGTTCGGTGACACCTCGGTCGCCTCGAAGGGGCGCGCTTTCTGGGACACCGTTCGGTGAGAGAACGCGGTGAGCAGATCGCCGATTTAGTGGCAGGCGGCTTCAGTTCCGAAGGCCCGTTTCGTGTCTCTTGATTCTTCCGTTGCGTCGGTGTCCGCGAGGGCCTCGGTCAGGTGCCGACGTAGGCCGCGAGGTGCTCGCCGGTGAGGGTGGAACGGGCGGCGACGAGGTCGGCGGGTGTGCCCTCGAAGACGATCCGGCCGCCGTCGTGGCCGGCGCCGGGGCCGAGGTCGATGATCCAGTCGGCGTGCGCCATGACCGCCTGGTGGTGCTCGATGACGAT
>JACCZU010000066.1 GCA_013695835.1 Candidatus Aridivita willemsiae | reverse complement strand
ACGCTCTCGGCCGGGAGCCGGGGGTTGAGGTCCTGAACGACGTCGTCTTGAACCAGGTGCTTGTCCGGTTCCTCGACCCAGAGGGCGGCGACCACGACGCACGGACGCGCGCCGTGCTGCACGCGGTCCAGGAGGACGGAACCTGCTGGCCGAGCGGCAGCGTGTGGAAGGACAAGGCGGTCATCCGCATCTCTGTCTCGAACTGGGCGACGACGTTTGAAGATGTCGACCGCTCGGTTGAAGCAATAATGCGGGCGGCCTACAAACCGGCCTGACGGCAGCCCCGCCCACCGAAGGAACTCCCGTCGCTGGCTGCTCTCTAACGACGGCTGACGACGAAGCTTCCGGTTGAGACGCGTTGTCGGGGCCGCGCAGTGCCCGTCCACCGCCTCGACGCTCGAGGTGTTCAGCCGGCCGACTCGGCCTTGTCGAGCGCGCGCATGATTCCCGACACGTTCATGTCGTAGGAGGTTGTGTGCTCGAGCCGGTCCACGGCGGCGTCATCGAGCTTGTCCTCGAGCACCGAACGGGACCTCCTCCTCACGTAGGCCGTCGCCTCCCGGAGATCGTGCGTCCGCTCGCGCGCCGAGGCCACCCAGCCGGTCCACTCCCGGAGCGCATCAGCCGCCTCGTCGCAGGCCTCGGCGGGTTGCTTGGGGTTCGCGCCCGCGTCGGCGGGCCCGAAATGGGTCAGCCACAAGGAGCTTGCGCCGAGATCCTTGATGTGAGCAATGGAAGCGAGGGCGTCGTCGAGGTTGAACTCGGGCGGCGGCGTCGCGGGGCGGTTGAGGCCGACATCGGGAAGCCTCACTCCGAGCGCATCGCCCACGAACGCGACCCCATTCGAGCTGTCCACGAAGGCATGGTGGTGCCTGGCGTGACCTGGGGTCTCGACCGCCGTTAGGCGGCGTCCGCCAAGGTCTACGGCCTCCCCGTGGGCAACCGTTGTAATCCGCTCCCCGGGAATCGGATCGATGCCTCCCCACAACGATTCCATGGCGTCGCCGTAGATGCGGGACGCGCTCGCCCACAGCTTCGACGGGTCCACCAGATGCGGAGCGCCCTTTTCGTGAACGACTACAGTCGCTTCTGGGAAGTGCTTGGCGAGGGTCCCTGCGGCCCCCGCGTGGTCGAGGTGAATGTGGGTGACGACGATCCAGTGAAGCGTCTCTATCCCTGCGGCTTCAAGGCCTCCGAGCACATGCTCGACGGAGGACTTGGGCCCTGTCTCGACAAGGGCCGTCGTCTCGCCCTGGACGACGAAGGCGGCGGTGATGCCTTCGCAGCCGCTCATCTTGGTGTCGATGATCGTGATGTCTCCCATGTGCGCCAGCTTAAGGCCACGAGGTGCTAGCAGGGCGGGCCCGGCCGCGCGCGGTTGTGATCGTCAACCCCAACGCGGGGAGCATCTCGAAGGCCAACTGGCACGGCGTGATCACCAAGCTGGGGGAGCGCTTCGACGTCGAGGCCCACGCAACGACCGGGCGGAATGTCGCGCTATCAATAGCGTCGGAGGCCGCTCGCACCGGCGCACCGGTCGTCGTCGCAGTTGGAGGCGACGGTGTAGTCAACGAGGTTGTCAACGGGGTCGCGGGGACATCGGCTTGCCTCGGGATAGTCGCCGGCGGCACCATGAATGTCTTTGCGCGCTCCCTCGGGCTGCCTTCGTCCCCGCTCGAGGCCGCCGACCATCTCCTCGGCCCCGCCGATCTCCGACCCCGCACCGTGACCTTGGGCCGCATGGACGATCGCTACTTCACTTTTGCGGCAGGGTGCGGTTTCGATGCAGAGGCGGCCGAGCGCGTCGAGCGCGACGTGCCCTCAAAGCGCCGCTTCGGCCAGGCCTTCTTCTACTGGAGCGCTTTTCGTGTGCTTGCGTCGGCGTACCGGCACAGGGCCCCCTACATGACCCTCTCGGGGGGCTTCGGTGAAGTCGGAACGGCCATGGTCATTGCATCGAACGCCGGGCCCTATGCCTGGCTTGCAGGACGGCGTGTGGAGGTTGCGCCTGGGGTCCGCCTCGACGGCGGCGTCGATGTCTTCGCGCTGCGGAGAATGCGCCTCGAGTCGCTGCCGATGTACGCGTACCGCTCCGTCGTGTCGGGGGATCTCGCATCCTCCCCCGACGCGTTCTACGCGGCCGATCTCGATGGTTTCGAGGTCACGGCGTCTGCGCCGTTCAGCCGGCACGTCGACGGGGAGCCGGTGGCGCCGTCAACGAGTGCGCGCTTTTCTGTTGCGCACAAAGCGCTGCAGGTTCTGGCCTGAGTACATGAGCCTCGTGCTTGTGGAGGCACAGGGTGCTCTCGGCGCGGCGGTCGTTGCTCGACTCGTGTCCCAGGGCGACGAGGTCAGGGTTGTGACCGACGACGCCGACGGCGGAGCCAAGTGGCGGTCGCTCGGAGCGCGCGTCGCCAGGGGATCGAGCGTCGACGACGACCTAATCGAGCGCGCGGCGCAGAACGCTCGCTCGATCGTGGTTTTCGATCGAGCCGGCAACGGTTCAGGGGAGGTAGCCAAGGCCGTTCTCGAAGGGGCACGCCGCGCTCACGTCGGGCGCGTATTGGTTGTGTGCCGAGCCGCTTCCGGAGAGGTTTTCGATGCAGTGACGTCTTCGCTCCTGGACCACGTCGTCCTCATCACCGGAGGTGACGGGGGAGCTCGCAGGCTCCTGAGGCGAAATGCCGGCGCTTCCGATGACCTCGTGGCCGAGGCGGTTGACGCCGCCGACGACCTCGCGGGCGAGCCTCGGCTTGTGATCGACATGACCAAGCCGGAGGGTCTCGCCGCCCTGCGCCTCTGATCCTCCATGGGCGGCCCCAATCACTACAGGGGCCGGAGCACCAGCCCGGTGAGCGCCTTTGGCCAGAAGTAGCTGGCCTTTTCGGGCATGCGCTCGCCGGTTTGGGCGGCGTCGACGATCTGTCCCGGCCTCAGCCCCCTGAGCAGGACACCGGCATCCGAAGCGCCGCTGTCGACCATGGCGGCGACGTCCGAGGCGTCTCTCATGAAACGGAGCTCGGTCGCTCCTTCGACGAACAACCGGGGCAGCAGGCCCTCGTGCAGGACGACCACATGGAGGGCGCGTGCGGCTTGGGCCCGGCCACCGAGGAGCCGCCCTGCCTCTGAGGCCGAGATCTCGACCAGGAGTGGCCCGCCGGGCAGCAGGAAGACGAATGGATGCGCCGCTTCCGAAGCCTCGAGCGCGCCGGTGACCTCGTCATCGGGAACTCCGGTCGCCCCCCAGTCTCGTTCTAGCCGCCGCCTTAGCGTTTCCGGCGGCGTGGCTGAGGACAGGGCCCGGTGATAGGGGAGGACCATGACGTCTTCGACGTCGGCGTCAACGCACAGGCAAAGGATGGCGTCGTGGCCGCCGGGTCTCGCGCCCTGCTCGGCGCGATAGGCGAGTGCGGTCTCGTAGCGATGGTGCCCGTCGGCGATCACAAGCGGTGTGACGGCAAGCGCCTCCGACAGCATCTCGAGCTCAGCGGGGGCCGATATGACCCACAGCCGCTGGAGGTCGTGGTCGCCGGTCACGAAGCGGGATGAAGGAGGGCGATCCTCCAGGGAATCGAAATAGGGTCCGAGGCTCCCCGAGCCCTTGTAGATCGCGTAGATCGGCGAGATGTTGACGGGGGAGGCGCGCAGTAGGGCGAGACGATCGGCCACGGGCCCTGCCATGGTGCGCTCATGTGGCAAGACCCCGGCCCCCGGCCCGGAGGCCTCGAGCGTCAGAGCGCCGAGGACACCTGTGACCGTGCGCCTGGCCCCCGATCCATCGCGAAAGTCCTGCCGGTGGATGTAGAGGGAGTCGCGGTCCTCCGTTTTCAGAACGCCTTGGTCGAGCCAGTCCCCGAACACCTGCGCCACACGCGCGTAGTCTCCGCCGGCCCCGGTTTCGTTCTGCGGTCCCGCCGAGCCGGCCCCGGTTTTGTCCTGCGGGCCCGCCGAGCCGGCCCCGCGCTCCACGGCCGGGAGCTCGAGACGGATTGCATTGTTGGGGTGGAGGGCGTGGAGGCGCGCCTGGTCTTCGGGAGAGATGATGTCGTACGGTGGGCACACAAGCTGCGCAAGCTCGCCGGCAGAAGCGTAGCGGACCCCCTTGAACGCTTTGAGTTCGGCCATCCGGGCCGCATGATAAGCGCAGCGAAGCCACCTGCAGTTGAGGCCTCCAAGAAAGGGCTTCTCGCATCTGCCGACGAAGGAGTAACGGTGCAAAAGGAAAGAGACTCAGGGGGCCCCCTCGAAGCGTTACGCGTGTCCGAGGACTTCGACGGGATCGTCTGCGATCTGGACGGTGTCGTCTATCGCGGCGATGGCGTCATACCCGGCGCGCCTCAGGCCATCGCAAGGCTGCGCGAGCGCGGCGTCCACATCGTCTTCTGCACCAACAACTCACGTCTCACCCTCGGCCAGTACGTCGACAAGCTCGCAAGGATGGGGGTCTCCTCGGTGCCCGAGGACGTCGTGACCTCGGGAGTCGTGACCTCCGAGGTTCTCGCCCGGCGCGGCTACAAAGGCGCCACAGCAATGGTGGTTGGAGATCAGGGCATACGCGAGAATCTCGGTGACATCGGGGTCCGGATTCACGACGGCGGCGGCGAACAACCCGGCATCGACATCGTGGTCGTGGGCTGGGATGTCGATTTCAACTACGCCAAGATGCGGCGCGCCGCTGCCGCAGTGCGCGGCGGCGCCGCGCTCATTGCAACTAACGGCGACGCTACCTTTCCCGCCGCCGATGAGCTGTGGCCCGGGGCCGGCGCGATCCTGGCCTCCATCGAGGTCGCCTCAGGCCGGCGGGCTGAGATCATGGGCAAGCCCAACACACCGATGATGGAGGCGGCCGCGCGCAGGCTCGAGGACGCCGGCTCCATAGCCGTGGTTGGTGACCGCCCCGACAGCGACCTTGCGGGGGGCGAGGCGATGGGCTGGGCCACCATCCTCGTCTTATCCGGGGTTGTGGACGCGGCCGAGGCTGCAGCCCTCGACCCCCAGCCCGACCTGATCGTGGAAAGCCTCGCCGACCTCGGCTAGCGCCCTCCAATTTCTGACGAAGCTAAAATAATCCAGTGATGGCTAGTGCGAAGGAGATTCCCCGATATCACGAACTAATGTGGCCCACCCTCCGGGCTCTTCAGGACTTAGGTGGGTCTGGAACCAACAGGGAGATCGCCGATAAGGTCATCGAAATCGAAAACCTCACCGAAGAGCAGCAGGCAGTCATGCAGAAGAGAGGCCAGTACACCTTGATCGAGTACCGGCTGCTCTGGGTCCGTTCGGTTCTAAAGCGCGTTGGGGCTGTGGAGAGCAGTCAGCGGGGTGTGTGGTCCATAACGGAGCGCGGCCGGTCGCTCGGTCCCGAAAGCATGGCAGATGTACGAACCGAGTACAAGAAGTTGCTCGACTTGGACAAGGCCAAAAGGCCCGCCGAGCCTCCCGACCAGGCCCACGAAGAAGACGACGCCGAAGGCCCCCCCAGTGGAACCGAAGACCATGACTGGAAGACCGCCCTTCTCGGGAAAGTCATGACGATGCCTGCCGACGCCTTTGAGCGCTTGTCTAGCCGCCTTCTGCGAGAGGCGGGCTTCACCGATATGAGAGTCACCGGAAAGAGCGGCGACGGCGGCATCGACGGCACCGGTGTCTATCGCTTGTCTCTGGTTAGCTTTCCCATATATTTTCAGAGTAAGAAGTGGTCCAAGGGAGTCGGTTCGAAGGAAGTAAGAGACTTCCGGGGGGCCATGGCGGGCAGGGGGGACAGAGGCCTACTGATAACGACTGCGAGCTTCACAGCGGAGGCAAAGAAGGAAGCGACGCGGGACGGAGCTCCACCGGTTGATCTGATCGACGGAAGTAGCCTTTGTGACCTCCTGAAGCGTTTCGCCCTCGGTGTTCGGGCGAAAGAGCGCGTGGTGGAAGATGTTGAGGTAGACGAATCATTCTTTGACGGCCTCTAGAGCTTCGAGATCAAGTCGACCTTCTCGTCAGCCCGTTAGCGGAGCTAGTAGCGCCATTGCGGTTGCCATATTTGACGGGGGCGCTGCGGGCGCCCGCCGAGCAGCAGGATCGCGATGAGGCCGAACACGAAGCCCCCTGCGTGCGCCGCCCACGCAACGCCGATGGGGCCGGCGAGCTCCTGGGCGGCAAGGAAGAACTGGTAGCCGAACCACAGGAAAAGCACGACCCACGCCGACAATCTCACCACGGTGAAAAGGATGAAGATAGGGACCAGGACGTTCACCTTGGCACGCGGGTAAAGCAGCAAATAGGCCCCCATGACTGCGGCAACGGCGCCGGACGCGCCGACGCCGGGCACGAATGAGTCGAGGTGGGTGAAGACATGCGCAAGGGTGGCTGCAATTCCCCCTGCGAGATAGAACAGCAGATACCTCACCCGCCCGACGAAGTCCTCGACATTGTTGCCAAAGATCCACAGAAATAGCATGTTGCCGATGATGTGCAGGAAGCCCGCATGGAGGAATGTCGAGAAGATGCTCGCCGACAGGAATGAGACGAGGTTGCGATCGGGAATCTGCGCCACCGTCCCGGGCCCGACCCGGACCCCTGCGGGACAGTCGCCGGGCAACTGGCACGGCACCGGCGCGTTGTCGAAGAAGTAGAGCTGTGCCCGGCCCGATTCTCCAAAGCCCGGCTCCACGAAGAAGAACACGAAGATGTTGGCGACTATGAGCGCGACCGTGACGATCGGGAACCGGCGGGTGGGGTTGGAGTCCGAGATGGGTATAAGGCTCAGCACTCATCGAGTATAGGTTGGAACCCGGGTCCAGAGGAGTAAAGGAGCATCACTTGCAGGATGAGCTTCGAAGGTGGGCGATCGTGGTCTCGGGCCTCGCCGAGCTCGTGCGCAACCGCGCCGAGGAGGTCGTGGGCGAGTTCATCCACGAGGGTGAGAGCGGCCGTGACAATGCCTCCTCAATGGTGCGAGACGCAGTAAACCGGACCCGGGATGATCGCGCCGACCTCGTTAGGGCGATCCGCTCCGAGATGCAGAATCAGATGGTGAGCCTCGGGGCAGCGACGGCGCGCGACGTCGAGCGGGTCGAAAGGGGGCTCGAGCGACTCGCCGACCGGGTGACGGGGCTCGAGCAGGGCGGCGGGAACACATCGCCGCGCAGCGGCGCCCGCAAGAAGGCCGCGCGGAAGAAGAGCGCGGCTGCCACGACCACGGCCGCGCCGGTAGGCCGCAAGAAGTCGACCGTTAAGAGGTCCACCCGGAAGAAGTCGACCGCCAAGAGGTCGAGCGCCGGGAAGAAGTCGACCGCCACAGGATCGAGGGCTCGGAAATCGGCCGCGAAGAGGTCGACTGCGAAGAAGTCGACTGCGAAGAAGCCGAGCGCAAGGAGGAGCGGCTCCGGACGCTCCGGCTCCGGACGCTCCGGCTCCGGGCGAAAAGCCACGCGGGGACGCTCGGGCGGTTCATAATCTGCCTATGACCGGTCATGGTGATTTGTTCCACGAGACATCGTCCCGGCTGGAAGAAGCTCAGGACGCAGGTGACGGCCAACGCCTCGAGGTGCTCGGGGAGATAACGCTGAGGCTCGAATCCGAGCTCGACGATATCTCGACGACGGCGGAGGCGGCCCTGCGGGACACCGAACGGCCCGCCGCTGCGGGCCCGGCAGAGCAGGGTTGACCAGGCGCGCCCGTCTTGACGCCGAGCTGGTTCGCAGAGGGCTCGCCGCTTCCAGAAACGAGGCCAAGCGGGCGATCGCGTCCGGCCGCGTGACCGTGGGCGGTGCGCCTGCGGGCCGCGATGCTGCTCTTGTGGCACCGGATGAGGCGATCGTTGTTGCTGCACCTCCAGCCCGTTTCGTGTCGAGGGGAGGCGACAAGCTGGAAGGGGCGCTTGCAAGCATGTCCGTGCCCGTTGCCGGTCGTCTCTGGCTCGACGCCGGCGCGTCCACTGGGGGGTTCACCGATCGCTTGCTCCAGGGTGAGGCAAAGGCCGTGGCTGCCGTCGACGTCGGCTATGGGCAGCTCGACTGGCGGCTCAGAAACGACCCGCGCGTCGTCGTCCTCGAACGAACCAACGTCCGCAACCTCTCCCCCTCAGACCTCCCGTGGTCCCCGGAGGGCGTCGTGGCCGATTTGTCGTTCATCTCTCTCACGCTCGCGCTTCCGGCGCTCACGCGGGTAGCCGCAGGAACGGCCGACTACGTTCTGCTCGTAAAACCTCAGTTCGAGGTCGGAGCCGGCTCCGTCGGCAGGGCCGGGGTGGTGCGAGATCCCGCCCTGTGGGCGGCCGCGATCACGAAGGTTGTGGGGGCGGCCGGGCGTGAGGGACTCGCCCTCGTCGACGCCGCCGCCTCACCGCTTCGGGGCCCCGCTGGCAACCGTGAGTTCTTCGTCCACTTGCGCCGCGCCGCTCCCGCCGACGGCGCCCCGGATGATGAGGCCGTGATCCTGCGGGCCATCGAAGGCGCTCCTTGATGCAGCTTCGGAGGGTCGAGCTGTTCCTGCACAAGAGCCGTCCCGAGGCGGCGAGACTGCGCGACGAGCTCGCCGATTGCCTGGCCGGCAACGGCGCCGAGATCACCGATCAGGATCCCGACCTGGTAATCGCAATCGGCGGCGACGGGACCATCCTGAGGGCGGCGCAGCACGCCCACCTCGCCGACGCCCCCCTTTTGGGCATCAACTTCGGGCTGCTCGGATATCTCACAGAGATCGAGCCCGGCGACGAGACCGCCGCGGTCAAGCGGCTGTCCGAGGGCGCCTACCACCTCGAGGACCGCATGATGCTCGCCTGCGACACTGGCGACGGATCGGAGTCCTCTTACGTGGCCCTGAACGAGGCTCTCGTGGAGCGCGCCTCGCGCCATCGTCTCGTTGAGCTCGATGTCCGTGTGGGCGACGAGCATCTCGGGACCTTCAAGGGCGACGGCGTAATCATCGCAACGCCGACCGGCTCGACTGCCTACGCCCTGAGCGCCGGGGGCCCCGTCGTCTCGCCGCGCGCAGAGTGTCTCGTGGTTGTGCCCGTGAATCCGCACATGATGTTCTCCCGTCCGTTCATCCTGGCGCCGGACGAAAGCGTCGAGGTGACCGTGGTCGGAGCCAGAAACGGCGGCGAGGCGGCGCTTTCACTCGACGGCGCGATCGGGCGCGACCTGGGCCACGGCACGACCGTGACCGTGCGGCGTCACCCTCGTCCACTCAGGCTCATGAGGCTCTCGGGGCCGGGGTTCGTCGAGCGGCTCAGGGCGAAGCTCGGCCTTCCGGGTTAGCCGGGTTCGATGAGTCCACACGGTCGGCGGCCTCCTCAAGCGCGCGCTGCGCCGCTGCGAGGTCGAGGCCCGAGCCCCGCAGGAGGTCCGTTGCCGTCAGCCTGATCTGGCCAACCACCATCGTGGTCAAAAGCTGCCCGCGATCGTCGAGGACTCCAGTTGCGTGCGCCGCCGCCTCGAGGGCGCACGCGCGGGTGCGCGCCTCGAGGTCGGGGCGTCTGTGGTCGAGGTTGTCGCTCAGCGCCCTCACCGCGGCGGCGAGGTCGAACAGCGCCCGTGAGAGCTCGGGCGGCCCCGGCTTGTTGTTTCTCACCAAGCTGACGGCGGCGCGCGCGAGGACGCGGGTGTTGCGGACGGCGAGATCGACCTGGCTTGCTGCCTGGGCATAGAGCTCGAGGTGGCCGATCGCTCTGCGACGCGGGGGAGCGAGGCGCGCCGTCTCCTGGGCGATTGCGAGCGCGTCGTTGAATGCGCGCACGCCGGCATCAATGCCTCGGGCCTGGGCGAGTGCCCCCTCGGCGCGGCTCGGGTCGCCCGCGGCGAGTGCCCTCGCCGTCTCTTCGAGGGATCCCGTCAGTTTCACGAACACGGGGCGTGCGGCGCGAGCGACCTCGGCCATCGGGTTCATGGGGAACAGGAGCTGACTCGCTGCCAGGGCGATGACGCCACCTACCACGGTGTCGTAGAAACGCGCAGGTACGAAGCCAGGGTCGGGTGCTTCGACGGCGACCGCCAGGATCGCAGAAACCCCAGCCTGGGTGACAAGCGTCGAACCGCCGGCGAAGACGCGCGCTGCGAGCATTGCAACGGCGGCGATGGCGGCCAGCTGCCAGGTCCCGGTCCCGAATGTCAGCACGAAGAGGTTTGCAATCGCGAGGCCCACCGACACGCCGAAGACCATCTCGATCGCTCGTCTCCAGTGCTGGCCCCTGGCCGCGCCAAGCGAGATCACAGCGGCGACGGGAGCGAACACAGGCCGCTCGTGGCCCAAGAGCGCACTCGCAGCAAACCATGCCAGTGCGGCTGCGCCTGCCGTTTGCAGGATGGGCCAAGACTCCGAGCGAAGTCGTTCTGCGGCGGCCTGCAGGGAGATATGGGCGCGCGTGCTCAGGCTCCTTGTCACCGGATGCCGAGGTGTTTGGGTCACGTCTAGATGTCTACCCGCTTAGGTCCCGCGCGGGAAGTCCATCGCCGTGTTTTCTATATGTAGAAGTCGCGTTATGAGGCGCCCTCACCCGTAGGATCACGGGCGTGCTGACCGACCTCGCGGTTGAGAGCCTCGGCGTGATCGAGCGAGCTGAGTTGTCACTCGAGCCCGGCTGCAGCGCCCTCACCGGCGAAACGGGGGCCGGTAAGACACTGGTCGTCGCCGCCTTGGCGCTCCTGCTTGGAGGCCGGGCCGACCGGGCGCTTGTGCGCACCGGGGCCAAGGAGGCGCGGCTCGAGGCCCGCTTCACTGTGCCCCCTTCACACCCCGCTGCCGCTTATGCGGGCGAGCACGGGTTGATCGATGCCGGCGGCGAGGGTGAGGTCGAGATCATCGTCGCCCGCACGGTCCCCTCGGGGGGAGGCGCCGGCCGGTGCCGGGTCAACGGCCGCCTTGCTACGGTCGCGACGCTGGGCGAGCTCGGCGGGACGCTGGCCGAGATCTCCGGGCAGCACGAGCACCAGCGTCTGTCGCGCTCCGCTCACCAACGGCTTCTGCTCGACGCCTACGCCGGCCCTGAGGCCCTCGACCTGGCGGAGCGGGTCGCAGAGGCAGTCCGGCGCGCCGCTGCTGCGGAGCGCACCTATCAGGACCTGGTCGCAGGCGAGCGGGCGCGCCGCAGGGAGCTCGACGTCCTCGACTTCGAGATTGCCGAGCTGTCTGCCGCTCACCTCGAACCGGGGCAAAGCGCCCACCTCACGGAGGAGGCGGCGCGCCTCGACGGCGCAGAGGCGATAGCGGCCGCGCTCAACGCCGGGATCGAAGCGCTGGGGGGCGAGGGAGGGGCGGAGGAGGCCGTCGGTCTCGCCCTGGGAAGCGTGCGTTCGGCGGCCGCCAAGGACCCGGTGCTTGAGTCGCAGGCGGCAAGGCTCGAGTCGGCCGCCTACGAGCTAGGCGACATCGCCGCCGAGCTGGCCGCTCGCATCGTGGAGCCGGACGCCTCTGCCCTCGAGGCGGTGAGGGAGCGCCTCGCCGAGATCCGGCGCCTCGAACGCAAATACGGAAGCGGCGAGACCGAGATGCTCGCCTACCTGGAGCGCGCAGCGGAACGGCGCGCCGATCTGGAGGCGATGGACGCCGGCATCGAGCGCTTCGAGCGCGAGCGCACGGAGCACGCGGCCGAGGCGCGCGCTCTTGCGGGCCGTCTGAGCGAGATGCGCCGTATCGCCGCCGGCCGCCTTGCCGACTCGATGACGGAGCGCCTCGCCGGCCTCGCTCTTGCTAACGCCCGCTTCGAAGCTCGCCTACGGCCGGTCGAGATCTACGAGGGCGGCGCCGAGAGCGTGGACTTTGTGGTCGCGACCGCTCCAGGGGAGGCACCAAAGCCAATTACCAAGATCGCCTCCGGCGGCGAGCTCTCTCGGATCTCACTTGCGCTGCGCCTGCTTACGACGTCCGGCGCCGTCGGGACCATGGTCTTCGACGAGGTTGACGCCGGCGTCGGGGGCGAGGCCGCGCAGGCGGTCGGCCGGGCCCTTGCCGGCCTCGCGAGATCCTCCGGGGCGCAGGTGATCGTCGTCACCCACCTCCCCCAGGTTGCCGCCCAGGCAGAGGGCCATTACCGGGTGACCAAAGCCACGGGCCGCAATCTGTCAGAAGCCATCGTCGAGCGGGTCGACGGGGAGCGCCGCATCGCAGAGCTGTCGCGCATGCTCGCCGGCCTCCCAAAGAGCGACCGGGCGCGCGAGCACGCCCAAGAGCTACTCGAACTAGCCGCCGAGCCTTAGGACCGGTGAGGGGGAGAAGCTCTCCCGCCCCGGAGGGTCACCGCCATGAGGGCGCCGAAGCCGGCGAGCTCGTAGGCGAGGAAGGGGCTCGCTGTGTGGTGATCGGTCGCGACGCAGGCTGCGGCCACGGCCAGGCCGAGGCCCCCGGCGACGAGCGACGCCGTCCGGCCCCAGCTCCTGTGACCGAACAGTCCCGCAAGCGCGGTGCCCAAAGCCGTGAAGAAGGCCAGCCCGAGAAGCTCGCCCCAGAGGGGGATCGCTTGGGCCGGGTCGGCCGGCGCCGGCTCGAGATAGATGAGCGTCGCCACGAAGACCATCCACGCGACGGCGAGCGGAGTGTCCAAGCTGCGCGGCTCCCCAGCGGCCATGGCCGTTGGAGGCGCCGGGCTCGATGCCCGACGGCCGGTGTGGGGTGGAGCGGGGCTCCGGGGCGCGCTCGGCTCAGGTCGCTGCGACGAGCCGGGGGTCCTGCGGCTCCTGGCCTCCCTCTGGGGGTCGCCGGCTGGTGACCTTTCCCGGGTGCTGTCGAGGTCTTGCTCGGTTACGGCCATGTCCCCTCCTCTCTAGATCTCTGCGAACCGTATCGCACCCAGGTGGATCGGGTAGTGCCCTTGAATCGGGCAGCCCTCAGGCGTTCGAGCGGCGCGAATGCGAGCAGGCAGACGAGGTGCGGGAGGAAGCTGATCGCAATCGTTGAGTAGGTAACGAGGTGGAAGACCGCGGCCACGCCGAGGAAGATGCGCCGGGGAACGCGGTGCACCAGCGCAAGCGGCGACAGCAGCTCGAAGGCCATGATGCCGTGCTGCGCGAGCGCGAGGACGGCCGGACGGTCGATCAGGGGCGCCGCCAGGGGCGTGCCGCGCCGCATTACGCCCCTCAGAAGCGTCGCCCCGTTGAGCCACTCGATCCCACCGAAGCGAAGCTTTGCCCACGCCGCAAGAAAGTAGGTGGCCACGACCGCGACCTGAATGCACCGGAGCGCCCACCCGGAGGCGTCGTCCGACCCTTGCTCTCCCCACGCGGCACGGCCCACCGTCGGCAGCACGGCGAGGGCAACGAGGATCGAAAAGCGGTCGTGATCGACCTTGCCGTACGAAAAAGCGGCGAACATCCATAACAGATACAGGGCAAAGACCGTAGCTCCGCTCGACCGAGGCCACCGTCCCCACAGCGCAAACAGCGCAGCACCGACAATGCCGCTCCGCAGCATAGTGATGAGCAGCTCGCTCGGCTCCGGTAGATGCAACACGCGTGCTGCAAACAGGGGTTGATAGAGACCGTCACCTGCGCCGGCCAGCGCGACCGGTGATGTCGTTATGAGCAGCACGTCGGCGATTACGAACAGGTACGCGAAGGCGCGCAGCCAGACGATGCGGCCACGCGGCTGGGGCGCGAACCACCAACCGGCTATCTGGCTCGCCATTTCGCTTCCGTATGTTCCGAGTAGGCAACGGGACGCGCGTCACCGAGCTCGTAGACGCCGAAGACCAAGCTCAGGCTGGCGAGGCGCGGGGCGCCGGGGCGGGCCTGATAGTGGAGCGCGAGGTCGCGCAGGATGCCTGGGTCTTTTCTAAGCTCGGCGGCGCGCCCGAGGACCTCGGCGCGTCGCACCCCGAGCTCATCGGGAGCAATCTCGATACGCGTGCCGTCTGCCGTCTTGGCATAGAATTTGATTGCGGTTATTGATCCCGATGCCGGCGTCGTCGTCGAGTACATGCGAAACGGCGCGAACGGGAAATGATCGTCCTGCCCCCACGCCGCCGTCGCGAACAACGCGACGAGGATGACTCCTGTGGCGACTAAGCGGATGCGGCGCGCCGAATCTGTGAGCACCCGGCGAAACTACCGCTCCCCGCTCCGCAAAGGGACCTCGCCCGTGACAGATCGGGCGGTAAGGCTCGGGACCGGCAGCCGTTCGAGAGGAAGGAAAGCGAGGAGGCACACCGTGTGCGGCAAGAAGGTGATCTTGAGCGTCGCCCAGGTGACGAGATGGAACACGGCGGCGAAGCCGAGGTAGATCCTGCCGAAGAGCCCACGCGCCAACAGCAGGGGTGAGGTCAGCTCGAAGGCCACGATTCCATACTGGGCCGCGTGGAGCAGGCCCGGATAGTCACGGAGGCCGTCGCCAAAAGAGGTCCCGCGCCTCAGCACCCCGCGCAGAAGAGTCGACCCGTCGAGCCACTCGAGGCCGCCGTAGCGCAGTTTGGCCAGAGTGGACAGAAAGTAGGTGAGGACCACCGCGACCTGGATGCAGCGGATCGCCCATCCCGCCGCGTCGCTTGCGGTGCCGTCCCTGTGGCCTGCCCGTCCTCCGGTGGGGAGAACGGCAAGCGCGACGAGCAAGGCAACGCGGTCGTGGTTGACCTTGCCGTATGAGAACGCGATCAGCATCCATTGCAGGTAGAGCAGAAAGACCGCAGCCCCCGCAAGGCGCGGGAGCCGCCCACTGAGAGCCACCCCAGCGCACACGAGCAGTATGACCATGACCGCAGGCACCGTCACCGGACCGGGCGTCGGCAGCGGCAGCAGGCGGGCCAGGAATAGGGGTCTGTAGAGCTCGGACGGCGTCTGCGCGTGCATGGGCACCCACGAAGTTGTGATCAGGACGTCGACGAACACAAAGCCGTACACAATCGTGCGGAGCCACGCGAGGCGGGCCAGCGGCAGCGGCGCGAACCACCATCCGGCGAAGCGGCGGGGCAAAGTGGTCGCGCTCATCGCCCCGGGCGCTTCCACACCGCGGCCGTGCGCTCCGATGGCTCACCGACGATCCCCCCGCCGCTGAGCTCATAGGTGGCGTAGACGAAGCGAAGCTCCACGAGCTCGGGTGCGTCGGGCTGGAGGCGCTCATAGCCCTCGGCGAGGTAGGGGAGCGCATCGGCGTCGTCCCTCCAGTAAAGGCTGAGCTGGCTCTGGAGCTCGGCGCGCCGCATCGCAACGCGCGCCAGGGGGATGACCAAGTCGCGGCCTGAGGTGTCGGTGCCCTCGAGGCGCAGAGAAGATACAGAGCCGTCGGGCCGCGTCGTCACCGCATACATTCGGAAGGGACCGAACGGGAAGTGGTCATCTTCCCCCCAGAAGGTCCCGGCCAGGAGCAAGCCGACCACGGCCGCCGTGGCAAAACCCCGCAGCCTCCGTCCCGTCCCCGTCAACACACCCCCAAGCCTAAGCGAGGGCCCATCGCCGGACCGCTCTCATGAGCGTCCCCTTGGGCTAAACCACGTGCGGTCCACATCCGAAATCAGAATGGATGTCGACTCTGGCTCCAACTGACCTGCCCCTTGCCTTGCGGGCCGAAAACCGGATCTTGGCATTCTTCGGAACTCTAGCTGCCCTGCTCCTGGAACTTGTGTTCCTGCTTCTGCTGATGTCCATCCTCGGTGGTCGGCGGATGGGCTATCCCTTTACAAGGAGAATCGTGGACTGCGCTGGTTGGCTGGAGAGGATGAGACCGAGGAGGCCCTAGAAGAGTTGACTCGGTTCATGGTTCCTCTTGTGAGCCACGATCCAGGAGACCCTCCAAATGTGGCCATTCTTCTCCATGAACCGGTCGATTTGCTTGGTCATCGAAGGTGGGCGTGGTTACTCAGGGACATCCGAAACAAGGGAACCACGGGAACATCGGGTCTCCTGCTGCGCGTGGTGAGTCCCGAGGACGCCGTAAGGTCTTCGGTGCTTGGAGAGTTCTGCGCAAGTTTGGTGCTGAAGACTTTCCCCTGATCGAACCAAGCAAGAGAGACTTTATTCGTGCGTACTTGGGACGCGCAATCGTTTACGCCTTCTGAGGATTCGTAGTCATTCGCGCGATCGCGGTCTTCTTGGATGATCGCTTTCTGTAAATCTTTTTCTACGCCTGGAAACCCGCCTGTCAGCGTCGGTTGAACCTGAGTGCATTGTTCTCGCGCGCGGTCCCTCGCGTGGGCCACGTGCTAAGGAGAAAGGCTGGCGAACCCGGACTCGGCCCGCGGCGCCGTGATCGCCTTATGCGATCGTTCGCATCCCGATGCCTAGCACCACTCCAACACAGCCGACTGCGACGGCTGCCACGGCAATCTCGTCCTTGCGCCCAGCATGGGCGGACGTCCTCGTGACAATGACGCCGACAACAATGCCCGCAGTTGCGACCAGGTAGGGAGAGGGGGACAGAGATCCAAGCTGAAGCAGGCCGACGGTGCTAAGGCCAAGAGCCGCCCAGGTCCCCGGTGCCGATCGGATGCCGGCCGACCGTCTCCTCCGCAAAAGACGGCGGCGAACGCCAGGTCTCCCAAAACCCACAGAGGGACGAGCAAGAAAAAGACCGCAGCTTGCCCGTCCATAAGGTTGCCATTGCACAGAGATTGCGACAGGCGACCTTGTTCCACCTCGGCCAAACAACCGTTCCAGCTTGTCTCGGTGAGCACGAGCACGACGCCCACCGCTACCACCATCACGAGATTGAAGGCAGCGAGCGCTATCGTCGACGTTCGCCGCCTGCGAGGCCCCATGACATGGCGCATCTCAATACTCTTTCATCCTTGGTCCCGGGGAATGATCACACCGAGGCCAGGTCGAACTCGGGAATGTTGAAATCATGGTAGCAGCTCCGAGAAACCGATGTCCTCGTAGAAGGCATTCTCTGCCCTCTCACCCAAGTAGACGCGTGGGGTCCAAGCCTCACCAGTCCCGCTGGAAGGGTTCCCGTGTCCTCCCACGACGTATCGACGCGTTTTCAAAGGTCCAGCGGGAGCCCCACTTCCCTGTGAGCGAGGTACCCGCAATTGTGCGAGTCGCCTACGCGAACATGATTCGGATCCACCGCCATCACTCCATTCTCATCTCCTCCACCTTTCTCGCCCAATGCGGGAAGACGGGCGTGGTAGGGGAAGGTGAGCCCGCCCCCTCGATAGCCATATCTTGGCAGGCGCCTCATCGTCGAAGCCTGGCGAGGGGGTTCAAGCTCTTTCCTGTCGATGGGTGAGGGGCAAGCGTCACGACGGCGACTGACTCGACCGGCCTAGTAGGGTCTTGCTGAATGAAGAAAGTCAGGCTTCGGGGTGGGTCGGAGCCCCCTTCCGACGGCATCGTCTCGGGCATCGCGAGGGTCGACCGGAGGACAAAGACCCTCCTGGCGCGCCTCCAACCGGGTGAGATCGCGGTCATCAGCCACCGCGACATCGACCGCATCGCCGCCGAAGGGCTCGTGCAGCGCCAGGCGGGGGCGGTCGTAAACGCAGAGTGCTCGTCGACGGGCCGCTACCCCAATCTGGGCCCGATGCTTCTGTGCTCGGCCGGGGTGACCGTCCTCGACGAGGTCGGCCCCGACATCATGAGCGTGGCAGAGGGGGAGCGCCTCCTCATCGAGGGGGAGCGGGTCTACAGGACCGAGGGGTCGGCCCGCGTCGAGATCGCAAGGGGACGCGTTCTCGATCTCGTCGAGGCGGAGGAGGCGCTCGACCACTCGAAGCAGGCGATAGCGGCAGAGCTCGAGCGCTTTGCCGCCAACACCATCGGCTTCATCAAGGACGAGCGCGACCTCCTGCTCGAGGCGACCAGGCTGCCCGCCGTGACCACCGATTTCGACGGCCGGCACGTGCTTGTTGTCGTGCGCGGCTACGACTACAAGGAGGACCTGAGGGCGC
>JACCZU010000044.1 GCA_013695835.1 Candidatus Aridivita willemsiae | reverse complement strand
CTGCGCGCTCGTCTTCAGGACTCCAACCACGGGCCCGAAGTCGACGGCGAGCTTGTATGCGGGCTTCCTCGCTTGCGGAAAAGGCTCGACCTCAACGATGCGTCCTGCGCGCATGTCCACGCTAAAGAAGGCGCCGCCGATGTCGGGCCTTCGTTCGAGTTCTTCTGGCGCGTACGGCGAAGCTGACGAATCGCTTGAGGGTTCTTCCACCGCTTTAACCTAACCCCGTGCCCGAGCTCCCCGAGGTCGAATCCGTGCGCCGCCAGCTCGATCCCGAGCTGAGCGGCCGCCGGGTGCTCGACCTGTGGACCGACCCGCATCCCATGATCCCGAGGCAGTTCCATCGCGCCCACGAGGTCATCGGCCGCAAGATCGCGCACGTCGGGAGACGCGGCAAGTTTCTGATTGCGCCGCTCGACGGCTCCCTGGAGCTGGTGATGCACCTCGGAATGACGGGGGTGTTTCGCTTCGACTCGAGCGATCCATACATGAGGGCCAGGCTGACTCTCGACGACGGACGTGACCTCGTGTTCCGAGACGTCCGGCGATTCGGGCGTCTCGCGGTGGTGGATGCGGGAGACTACGGGCCGATACCCACCCTCGCCCATCTCGGTCCCGAACCCCTGTCGGTGGACTTCGATCCGGTCCGCTTCGCCGGCGCGCTAGCGCGAACGAGCTCGCCGGTCAAACCCTTCTTGTTGAGCCAAAGGCCCGTGGCCGGGGTCGGCAACATCTACGCTGATGAGGCGCTGTGGTTGGCTCGCATCCACCCCCTGTCCCGACGCGTCGGACCGCGGCGCGCCGTCGCGCTTCACGCTTCGCTACGAGAGGTTCTCACCCAAGCGATAGAGCGCGAGGGCACGACGTTTCGCGACTACCGAATGGTCACTGGGGCCAGTGGGCGCAATGCGAGCTTCCTCCTCGCCTACGGCCACGCCGGGCACCCCTGCCCCCGCTGCGGGACGCCGCTCAGAAAGATCGTGCTCGGAGGGCGCGGCACAACCTACTGCCCGCGCTGCCAGCGCGCCTGACGCCGCGCCGGCAGCGCGCCTGACGGTGTCTGTGGGCTAACCTCGGTGGCCATGATCGGATCGATACTCGGACATCCCGTCCTCAGGACCGAGGACCCGCGTTTTCTCACCGGCGAGGCGAACTATACGGACGATGTCCCGGTCGAGGGCTCGCTCTACGCAATCTTTGTGCGCTCGTTCATGGCGTATGCTCGTGTTGGCGCCGTCGACACGTCGGCGGCACGGGCCATGGACGGAGTGCAGGGGGTGTTCACCGCCGCCGACCTCGACCTCGACCCCTACATCTCCGGTGAGGATCCCGATGGGGCCTTCGTCCGGCCGCTTCTCGCCACCGACGTCGTCCGCTTCGTCGGCGAGCCCGTGGCCGTGGTCGTCGCCGCGTCGAGGGCGCAGGCGGTCGACGCAGCGGAAATGGTAATGGTCGACTACGAGCCCCTCGAGCACGTGACCGACCCAGAGGCCGCCATCAAAGACGACGCGCCTGTTCTGTTCCCCGATCACGGCAGCAACATCGCCGTCACCTACAGCCTCGACGCCACGGCCGACTTCGGCGATGCCGATGTCATCGTCGAGGGCCGTTTCGTAAACCAGCGGCTCGCTGCCGTGCCGCTCGAGGTCAACTCCATCTGCGCCATGCCGGACCCTGAGGGCGAAGGGATCAAGGCGTGGGTCTCGTGCCAGGCGCCGTTCACCGTTGCACGCGACATCGGCAAGAGTCTGGGGATCAACCCACGGGCCGTGCACGTCATAGCGTCTAACGTCGGCGGTGGTTTTGGGGCGAAGATTCCCACCTATCCCGAGCACTTGGTGGTTGCGGGGCTTGCGAGAAAGCTTGACCGGCCCGTGCGCTGGACCGAGTCGCGCTCGGAAAACATGACGGCGATGACCCAAGGACGCGCGCAAACACACGAGGTGAAGATCGGCGCCAAGCACAACGGGGCGATCACTGCCCTGAAGGTCCGCGTGATTGCAGACCAGGGCGCCTATCCAGGCGACGGGCTCGAGCTGGCGCGTCTCACGCGCAAGATGACGGCCGGAGTGTATCGAATCCCTCGCATCGAGTTCGAAGCTCTGTGCGTCGCAACGAACACGACCCCGACAATGGCCTATCGCGGTGCAGGTCGTCCGGAAGCGGCGGCCCTGGTTGAGCGCGCCGTCGACATGCTCGCGGTCGAATGCAAGCTCGATCCGGTCGATGTGAGGCGCAAGAACTTCATCGGACCGGATGAGTTCCCCTACGAAACGCCGGCCGGCTCGACCTACGATGTCGGCGACTACGCCAAGGCCCTTGACGTGGCCCTCGAAGTCGCCGGCTACGAGGACCTTCGCAAGGAGCAGGCGCGCCGGCGCGAGGCGGGTGAGACGAAGGCCCTCGGCATCGGCGTGAGCTGTTACGTGGAGACCACCGGCTTCGGCCTCGAGAGAGGCTCCGTCGAGGTCCACGAGGACGGTAAGGCGACGGTTACGACGGGCACTTCCCCGCACGGCCAGGGGCACGAGACCGCATGGGCACAGATCGTTGCAGGAACCCTCGGCATCGATTTCGACTCGATCACGGTGCTGCACTCGGACACGCGCAGAGTCGTAAAGGGCGAGGGGACCATGGGTTCACGTTCGCTGCAGGTGGGCGGGAGCTCCGTCTTCAAGGCAAGTGAGACTGTTCTCGCCAAGGCGAAGCAGATCGCGGCGCACATGCTGGAGGTCGGCGCCGACGACATCGTCCATCACGACGACGGCCGCCTCGGCGTTGCCGGAGTCCCAGACTCGGCGGTTGCATGGGCGGAGCTGGCAAGCGCAGCCAAGGATCCGGCCCGCCTTCCCGAGGCGATGGAGCCGGGCCTCGGCGCTGTGGAGCGCTTCGGGTACGGCGACGACGAGGCGAGCTACCCGTTCGGGACCCACATTGCAGTTACTGAGGTCGACGTCGAGACCGGTGAGGTGGAGCTCTTACGACACATCGCGGTCGACGATTGCGGACGCATCCTGAACCCGATACTGGTGCAGGGTCAGGTGCACGGGGGTATCGCACAGGGAGTTGCCCAGGCCCTCTTCGAAGAGGTCGTCTACGACGAAGGCGGAAACCCGATCACCGCCAACCTAGCCACCTATCAGATCCCAAGTGCCGCCGACCTTCCATCGTTCGAGACCGCGCAGACCGAGACTCCGACGCCGCTGAACCCAATGGGTGCAAAGGGGATCGGTGAGTCGGGCACGATCGGCTCGACGCCGGCGGTCCAGAACTCCGTTGTGGATGCGGTGAGCCACCTCGGCGTTCGCCACATCGACATGCCGCTAAAACCGCTGAACGTGTGGAGTGCGATCCAACAAGCCAGCGGCTAAAGCGCTTACCATTCGACGAGTTTCCAGATGCCTGGTGTCATGTCGCCGGGCTCCCCGATTGCGGCGAAAAGCGCGGCCGACTTCTTGAAGTGAGCCATGGCTTCCTCCGGCCTGTGCTCCTGGTGGAGGAGGTCGGACATGTTGCTGTGAAGGGCCGCCTCGCGATGGCGGTCTCCCTGAGAGGCACACAGGTCTATCGCCTCGGCCATCAGCTCGATGGCCTCGTCTATCCGGCCACTTGCTCGATCGGCGAGCGCCAGGTTGTTGAGCGCGGCCACCATTGTCGAGTGATCGGACAGCTTTCTGGCAAGGGCAAGGCTCCCTTTTAGATGCTCAAGCGCGGCATCGGCGTCGCGATCGGCCGTGGCCAGGATCCCAAGGATGTTATGTGCTCGAGCCAAAGCTGTGGCGTCTCCTGCTTCCTCGGCGAGCCCGAGAGCTTGTTGTGCCAGCCGGTGCGCCTTGGTCCTTTTGGCGGCGTGATGCGCTGCAAGGCTCCTGTCCGTTGTTAGCGACGCCTTGAGTGCAGCGGTCCCCGACTGGTTATCGAGCAATGCCAGGGCCGCCTCGAAGTGACTGTCGGCGCCGGCATCCCCGAGCCGGTCGTGCAACTGGCCAAGTTTTTGCTCGATCAACGCGAGGTCGGGTCCTTCACTTTGTGCTGCGGCGGTCTCGTAGCTCGTCAGCGCCTCGCCGTATTGCCCCCGGAGTGTCTGCAGGTCCCCGATTGCTTCGTGGGTTGCAGAGCCTCTGGGGTGCCCGAGCGCCAAAGCCGTCTGGAAGTGGGCGAGCGCCTCTTCGTTTGCATAAAGGGACCGGGCCTGTTCGCCTGCGACAAAAGAGTAGTGCGCGGCGTCCTCGTCCCGGCCCCCAAGCCGGTAGTGGTGGGCGATTGGACTGTAAGAGGGGCTGCCCCCCTTGCGCCTCGCGTCACGAACGAGCGCTTCTGCCATGCGCCTATGCAGCAAGCGCCGGCGTGCCAGGCTGGTTGCTTCGTACACGAAGCCGCGGAGCTTGTCGTGCGAGAAGTCATACATCGGCGTTCCCGCCGCGCTCGCCCCGGACAGTTCAGTGATGACGCCGCTTCTCACGAGTCCTTCGAGCCCTTCAACGATCTCTTCCTCGTCGCGGCCGCTGACCGATCTGAGGGTGTCGAGGTGGAACGAGCGCCCGGCCACGGCGGCGGCGTCGAGCACTTGGCGGCCTATCTGATCGAGGGACTCCACTCGCGCACCAAGGAGATCCCTGACCCCCTCCGGCATGTCCCATTGCTGCCCATCGCTGCGGCCCACGACCTCGAGGTACTCGGTCAAAAAGAACGGCAGCCCCTCTGTCTCCTCGTAAAGGCGGCGCCGCAGCCCTTCCGAGCCAGGGGCATCGGGCCCGGCCGCCGCAACCAGCTCGGCGGCCTCGCCCTCAGTGAGGCGCCCGGGCCTTATCCCCGTGAACGTTTTCGATCGGCGCGCCCCTTCGGCAAGTCGGCGCAGGCGGTGATCGCCGGGCACGTCCTCGACCCTCCAGGTCGCAAGCAGGTAGAGAGGCCTGTCGGGCAGGCGTCTGATGATGAAGCTCAGGACATCGAACGAGGCGCCGTCGACCCATTGGAGATCGTCCACGAAGATCACGCCGGGACGCTTGCCTGTGGCGGCGGTGAGGAGCACGTTCGTGAGGCCCTCGAGGAGACGTGCGCGGGCACCCGGGCTTTCGAGCGAGGGCGCTGCCCGGACCTGGGGCATGACCTCGAGCAGGTCGGGCACTAGGCGGCCGGCTTCGACCAGGCCGGCCGGCGCGACGGCGGCGATGCGCTCTGGAGCACCCGGCTGGGCCATGGCCGACCGCAGTAGCTCAACCGTTATCCCGTGGGCAAGCCCCCTCTCTCCGGCATGGCCCTGCGCCCGGATCACATAGGCCCCGTGCCGTCCCACCTCGTCCAGGAAGTCCTCGGCCAGCCTGCTCTTTCCGATGCCGGCTTCGCCGTCGATGACCACGAGGTGCCCTCGTGGACCGATCGAGTTGTAGGTCGAATGCAGGGCGGCCCACTCCTGTGACCGGCCTACGAGGGGGAGGCGGCGGCCCGTTTTGTCGGCTCGGGCCTCCATATGGGGTTGTGCCGCCGGAGGCGCTTCTCTTCCCGGCGCCGCCGGAAGGCGACCCTCCTTGATGTCCTGGTAGAGGGCTGCGGTCTCGGGAAGAGGGGTCACGCCGAGCTCTCGGTCGAGCACGGCCACGCACTCCCGGTATTGCGCCAGGGAGGCAGTCCGCTGCCCGTCGAGGGCGTAAAGCTCCATCAGCTCGCGGTGCGCCGGCTCGTGCAGAGAGTCGGCGGCCAGCCGGCGGCGGGCGTACTCGATGGCACGGCGAAGCTCCCCCCTGCGCCTGTGGGCGCGCATCAGGGCCTCGAGCACCGCGTGGTGGTTTCTGCGGAGCTCGTCCGCCTGAAGGAGGTGCCAGTCGTCGAACTCGGCGCTGTCCCGCAACGCAAAGCCGGACATGAAGTCCCCCTTGTAAAGGCCGGATGCCTCCGTCAGCGCCCCCATGCACGCCTCGCAGGCATCATTCGGCTCGGGGCGATGGTCGCCACAGCCCCCACCAAGGAGCCGGAAGAGCTCGAGGTCGACCCGGACCGAGTCCGTGATCCCCACCGTCGCGCGGCTGATGGCCAAGCCCTCGCCGGCGAGCGCGGCCTTGAGGGTCGACAGCGTTCGGCGCAGGGCCGCTCGCGCATGCTCGTGGTCGTAGTCGGGCCACAGCAGCGCCGCCAGGGAGTCGCGTCTGTGCTCCCGGCCGGTGACCGCTAGGTAGGCGAGAAGGGCGGTGGCCTTGCGGGTGTCGACTTCGATCGCCGATCCCGCCCGCCGAATCACGGGGGCGCCGAGCAACTCGATGCTTAGCTCCTCCTCCGCTATCTCCACCTCTCTCTGTCCTGGGCCCGGCCCAATCGTAACGAACGTTCTTGCTTGAGGACTCTTGTAACGGAAGTCTCCGTAACGTTCTCGGGACGCTCTTGGGGCATCCTGTCTCCTTGCGCAGTCCAAGATGTCGGAGGATGAGGGGGCTGTTTTTGCCCCTTTCGAGGAGGACAACGGGGGGATGACGTGAGCGCGCGCCTCGCCGGCCGCCTGGCCTGGGCCCTGCTCGGGCTCTGTGTCGCCATGGCCGGACCCTTGGCTTTCTCGTCGTTCCCCTACCGGGGAAGGCAACCCCTCTCAGGAAGTGCATCGTGACGGATCGGGGCAAGTCGCGGCTTGCTTGGGTTCTGGGCGCGCTTGGTATGGCGCTTGTGCTCGCGACCACGGTCCTCGGGGTTGTGCGCGGGCCCACCGGCGGGGGCTTGAGTCACTTCACGGCCGACCTGGTCTGGTTTTTCTCGCTGGCTTCGCTCATCCCGATAGGGGCCCTCATTGCCTCACGGCACCCCAACAACCCCGTCGGGTGGCTCATGGCGGCGATCGGGCTCTCAGAGGTCGTCTCCAGGTTTAGTTACGAGTACGCCGCCTACTCGCTTGTGACCCATCCGGGATCCCTTCCCGGGGGAGCGGGGGCAGCGTGGCTGGCTTCCTTCCTGTGGGTCCCCGAGCTCACACTCCTTCCGTTCATGATCTTGCTCTTCCCCACCGGACGGCTAACGGCTCGCCGCTGGGGATTGGCGGGGTGGCCTCCCGTGGCGGTCGCAGTCTTGTTCTTTGCCTATGCGATCGCGGCGTGGCCGTACCGGGGGCCGAGTTTTCTGGCGAACATCGCCCGACTCGCCACCTTTGAAGAGATCCTCTTTGCCGTCATTCCCGTGGTGATGGTTTGCCTTGCCGCTTCCCTAGTCTGCCTGGTACTCCGCTTCCGCCGGTCGCGAGGAGAAGAGCGCCAGCAACTCAAATGGGTCGCTCTCGCTGCCGTGCTTGGGGCCCTCAACATTGTCCTCAGCGATCTCCTGCTGGGCCCGGCCGGACTTGAAAGCCGCGCCACTGAGCTCGTGAGCGAGACGATTGGGGGGCCTGGGGTCTTTGCGGGAGCCGCCGGGGTTGCAATCCTCAAGTACCGGCTCTACGACATCGACCGCATCATCAGCCGCACCCTTGTCTACGGGCTTCTCACCGCGTTCCTCGGCGCTGCCTACTTCGGCGTAGTCGTGGTGCTCCAGACCGTTCTCGGCGGTGGGGTGGAGGACTCCCCGCTTGCCGTGGCGGGCACGACACTTGCGGTCGCGGCCCTGTTCCGTCCCGCGCGCCAACGCATTCAAATCGTCATCGACCGGCGTTTCAATCGGCATAGGTACGACACACAGAAGACGGTGGATGCGTTCTCGACGCGGCTGCGTGATGACGTCGACATCGATACCCTGGCGACGGACTTGCTCGCCGTGGTGCGCCAGACCATGGAGCCTGCCCACGCTTCCCTGTGGCTCAGAGGCAGCGCAGGCACCAGGGCCGGGGCCTCTCTGTGAGGACCCGCGCCGCATCCAGGATCGCCTGGCCCCTGTGGCCGTTAGAGATTCGCGTGGGGGCGGTATGACTTCCCGTTCGAGGAACGCGGCGGTAACGATGATGGCTCTGTACGTCGCCTGCACGCTTGGGCTCGTCACGCTCGCTGCCCTCAACGGGAACCTGGGCCCGGTGTCCTTTTCACTGGGTTTCGCTTTTACCGCATTCATGGTGGTGGGAGCGCTGATTGTGGCGCGCCAGCCCGGCAATCTCGTCGGATGGAACTTCTCTGCAGTCGGCCTCCTGGCGGCGACAGGCGTCCTTGCGCAAGAGTATTCGCAGTACACCTTTGCGACTCGGCCCGGGTCGCTGCCGGGAGGGCTATTTGCCGCATGGCTACTGACGTGGTACTGGTTCTCGCTGCTCGGGCTGATCCTGGTGTTCCCGCTTCTTCTCTTCCCGACCGGCAGGCTTCTTTCGCCCAGGTGGAGGCCTCTTGCCTGGCTAACGGCCTTGTCGCTCACAGTCATCACCGTCCTTGGTGCGGTGAACCCCACCATCAAGCTCCAAGACATCAACTACTCAGTTGCCAATCCGGTCGGCATCGAAGCTGTGGGCAACGTTGAGGAGAGCCCGGTCGGGGCTGCGCTCTTTGTCGTTTTTGGGGTGGCTTCCGTGGGGGCTGTGGCATCGCTCGTGATCAGGTTCAGGCGCTCGAGGGGCGAAGAGCGCCAGCAGCTCAAGTGGTTCACTTTCGCCGGCGCGCTGCTGCTCATTCTTCCCCTGAGCGACTTCATTCCGCTGGCCGAGAGCCTGCTCGGCGACTTTCTCTTTGGCGTCGTCGTTGCGCTTCCGCCGGTCGCTGCCGGAATCGCCATTCTGAGATATCGCCTTTACGACATCGATCTCATCATCAACCGCACGCTCGTTTACGGCGCGCTCACGGCCGTGCTTGGGCGGTTTACTTCGCCCTCGTGATCGTGCTCCAGGCGGCCCTTGGCAATCGCGTTGCCGACGAGCCGTTGACCGTCGCCGCCTCGACACTTGCGGTGGCGGCGCTGTTTCGCCCCGCGCGCGCTCGCATCCAGAGCATCATCGACCGCCGCTTCAACCGCCGCCGCTACGACGCGCAACAGACCGTCGAGGCGTCTCGGCGCGCCTGCGCGACGAGATAGATCTCGAGACCCTGACATCGGACCTCCTGGTTGTGGTCCGTGGCACGGTGCAACCACAGCATGCTTCGGTCTGGCTTCTTGATCCTGGTGCGACTCGATGAGCTCGAGGCCGGCGGCGGGCGCCGCCGGGGTCGTGTTCGCAGCAACCGTGCTGCTGAGCGTCGCGAGCCTCGCGCTTGAGCTGAGCCGGCCGGGATCCGGCCTGCAAGGCTTCGCCACGATTGCTCTGATTCCCATGACCCTCGTTTTTGGAGCCACCGGCGCTCTGCTTGCCGCACGCGTGCCGGGCAACGCGATCGGCTGGCTCTTTTGCGTCTTCGCCCTCGTCGGGACGTTCGGGCTCGCTGCCGATTCCTATGTCACATTCGGTCCTCCCAAGGCCTTCGGAGATCTGCCGGGGAGCGTCTGGCTTGCGTGGGCCGCGCTGCTGCTATCCGACACGCTTGCCCCAGCCCTCATTGCGACGACGTTCTTGCTCTTTCCCACCGGCACCCTGCCGTCGCGGCGATGGCGGCTCGTTGCCTGGATTCTATTGTTGGCGACAGCTGCCGCGGTGGGAGCGACGGCATTCGTACCAGGCCCCATGCAGGGCTATGTCGTCGCCAACCCGCTCGGGGTGGCAGGGAGGGGGGAGGTCCTGGGGCAGGTCGCCGACGGCTTGCTTCAGGTCATCGTCGTCCCTCTCATGCTGCTTGCGATGCTGTCGCTGTTCGCACGCAGACGGAGCGCGGGACCCGTCGAAAGGGCCCAGCTCAAGTGGTTCGCTCTTGCCGCGGGCTTTCTTGTGAGCGTGCTTGTCTTCAAAGCGATTGCCGAGCCGCTGCTGCCGGGCTCGCGCGCCGGGAACGTGATTGGATTCCTCGTCTTCGTGGTAGCTCTGCTCGGCATCCCTGTATCCATGGGCATCGCCATCCTCAGGTACAGGCTCTACGACATCGATCGCATCATCGGGCGTACGGTCGTTTATGGCTCTCTCACCGGAGTGCTTGGGCTCACCTATGGCCTCGTCGTCGTGGTCC
>JACCZU010000016.1 GCA_013695835.1 Candidatus Aridivita willemsiae | reverse complement strand
CTCCAACGATCAAGAATAGAGAAGCGATCACGCCGAGAGCGGGTGTCCAACCCCACGGCCCGAAGGCGACCAAGGAAGCCGCAACCAGCAGGATGATGGGCCCAGGAGGGATCGTTGGAAACCCCTCTGTCAATGGCCATCCCAAAGTCCCCACTGGTGGCCAACTGAAATGCCCCACCCCTAAGACTTCTTAGCGGTCTTCCTCATTCTCCCTCCTCTCGATCGAGCCTCTTTCATCCGGAAGGATTCGCCCTCCGTGGTGACAACCACCGCGTGGTGCAGCAGCCGGTCGAGCATCGACGTCGCGGTGGTGTGCTCGGGCAGGAAGCGCCCCCATTGCTCGAACGGCCAGTGACTCGCGATTCCGAGGCTGCGCCGCTCGTAGGCCGCCGCGACGAACCGGAACAGCAGCTGTGTGCCGTGGTCGTCTAGCGGCGCGAACCCAAGCTCGTCGACGATCACGACGTCAAAGCGCAGCAGCGAGTCGATGATCTTTCCGACCGAGTTGTCGGCGAGACCCCGGTAGAGGGACTCGATCAGCTCGGCTGCGCTGATGTAGCGGACCCGCATGCCGGCTTTGACGGCAGCGTGACCGGCAGAGACCAAGACGTGGCTCTTGCCGGTTCCCGCGGGTCCGATAAGACAGAGGTTCTCCTTGGCCACGATCCACTCGAGCGAGCAGATGTAGTCGAAGCTCGCCTGCGGCACCGAGGACTGCGCCAGCTTGAAGTCATCGAAACTCTTGACGACCGGGAACTGCGCTACGCGCACGCGGTTGCGAAGATTGGACTCATCTCGTGCCGCGATCTCGGCTTCGAGGAGCGTGCGAAGCACCTCTTCAGGCGCCCAGCGCTGTGTCTTGGCGGTCTGCAGGACCTCCGGAGCGAGCTCGCGGAACGCTCTCAGCTTGAGGCGCTTAAGGGCGACGGTGAGATCGGGTGCGAGCGCTCTGGCCGGGGCACCCATCACAGCTGCTCCATCGCATAGGCATCGAGCGATCGCGTCGCCACCTCAGGAACGGAGATACCGAGCGGTCCACCGGGCGTGACCACCGTCGGAGCGGTTCCTGCGACCAGGATGGAACGGACGTCTTGGGCTTTGAAGCGGCGGAACGGCGTTGCTCGCTCGAGCGCCGCGATCAATCCAGGTCGTCCCCACGACGCCTCCAGTGAGACGATGTCTTGGAGCTCGGTTGCGAGGCGCTGGGTCCCTGCCGCGGCCGCAGCCCGAAGGAAATCCTCGGCGACATCGCCCAGAGATACGAAGGCGCGCTCGACGTTGGATCGTGGGCGGATCGCCCGGTGGGGCTTGGTTGCCGGCGTGCCGTAGTGATCGTCTGAGATAGAGACCTCCCCCGGGGCCACCAAGGGATGGCGGCAGACCTCTTCGTCGCGCCGGAAGATCACCACCTCACGGGCGCCGGCGGTGACCTCGACCTTGTCTCCAACCAGCGCCGAGGGAACCGAATAGCGCGCCGAGCCGAAGCGCACCGTGGAGAGGCGGTCGACCTTGCGGATCTCGCCGCGTCGCAGCGGTGGTCTCAGGTTGGGGAGCGCACGCATCACGCCACGCTCTTGGATCAGTCGCTTGGCCGGGGTCGCACAGGTCTCTGTGTGGACCCTCGCGTTGACCTCAGCACTCCAGGTCTTCGCATCTGAGTTGGCGACATCGATGTCATCCCACCCGCCGGACGGAACTACGAGGTCGGACTTGGCGTAGCCGACGAGCGCTTCCACCACTCCCTTGGACTCGGGATCGTCCGCCTCGCAGAAGTCGGGGCGGAACGAGAAGTGGGTGGCGAAGCGGACGTAGTCCGGATGCGGAACGACCACGTTGGCGACCGTCTGGGCTCGCAGACATCCCATGCGGTCGGACAGCACCACGTGTGGCACCGCGCCGAGCTCCTCGATGCACTCGGCCAACAACCTCAACGTCGTCTCTCTTTTCATGTCGGGGGCGAAGCGCACAAAGCGATAGCGGCTCCATGCCAGTACCGCGCAGAAGATCTTCAAGCGGCCCTCCTCGCCCCAGTCGATCACCAGGTGTTCACCGGGCGAAGGGACCCACGGGCGCCGGTGGTGCTCAGAGCGCGCCCAGTTCGTCTTCACCTGCGCCACGGCACGACGGAAGTTGCGAGCCGAGCCTTCATAGCCGGCGGCTCGCGCCTGGGGCAGAAGACGCTTGGCGGTGATGCGGCCGCGGGTCTTCTTGACCCTCTCCCAGATGAGGTCCTCGACGCAGTCGGTGTTGCGCCCGCGCGCCGGGGTCATCCTCGGCTCCGCGACCGTTCCCGCTCGCCAGCGCTGGACCACACGTTTCACGGTCTTGTGGTCGATGCCGCAGAGATCCCCAGTGGCCCGGTAGCTACCCAGATCGACGTAGGTGTTGACAATATCCATGCACTCCCTCTCAGACTTCAAGTGGGCACCTCCGGTGGTCGCTGGTGTGGGTCTAGTCACCAGCACCATCGCGACCCCGGAGGTCGCCCACGCGGATTAGGTCAGGTCAGGAGTGGGGCATTTCGAGTGGCCATAGATGGGGACTTTCACACGGCCATGGACAGCAGCCTGATCTCAGCAACGACTCCTTCTGGGTCAAGTTTGAAAGGCAACTGGGAGGCGCCCCCGCCGAAACGTATCAGCTCGCAGCCGAAATGATGTACATCCACATCATGATCGCCGCCAACTTGAAACCAGCAACCAGGCGCCGCGCGGTGGACCGAATCCTCGAGTGGTCTCCCGCAC
>JACCZU010000269.1 GCA_013695835.1 Candidatus Aridivita willemsiae | reverse complement strand
CGCGAGAGGTGGGTCTTCGCCTCGTGCACGCCGACCTCTGTCACCTCGCCATAGTAAACTAAGTCAACGACTTAGTCATGCATCCGCACGAGCGCGGGCGCGTTCGCCAGGGCATCGACGACGAGGTAATTCCCGGCGTCCCCAAGCCGGACGTGAATGGCCGACCGTATCCATCAAGGAGGCCGGCGGTAAGCTGCCGAATTCGGCTCGGTCGCACAGGGGACGGGCTCGTTCACGCCTGGATCCAGGACGTCATGGTGGCGGGGTCGGCCAGACGCCGGAGGATCGGCGTAGCGCTCGTTGAGGCAGCGCGCGATGGTGCTCGGGAAGCCGGATGCGAGTTTCTGCACGTCGACTTCAACGATCATCTCCGTGACTTCTACTTCCGCGCATGTGGATTCAAGCCCACGAACGCCGGATTGATCGAGCTAACAATCCGCTAGGGCTGTGAACTGGGAGGCGGCCAACCTCAGGCGGGGCCTCCGAAGCGGTAGAGGCCCGGCGTGTCGGTGGCTTCCTTGTTGAGGCGCTTTGAGAGATGCAGTCCCTCGAGGGTGAACTCGAGCGCGCTTGCCACCGCGGCCGGGCTCTCCTCGGTGAAACCGAGCCGCCGGCTGAAGCGGTCGATGCCGAGGCCCCCCCAGCCTCTGCGCCCGAAGTCGAGCTGACCAAGGAAGTCCGATGCGGCCATGAGGTCAGAGGTCTCGACCACGAGGCCGCCCTCGAAGCGCTCGATCAGCGCCGAGAAGTTCTCGCCGCCGAGCCGCCGCCGCCACACCGCGATGACCCCACTGCGCAGGGCGCGCGCAAGGATGTCTGGCTCGCGGCCCTCTTCGAGAGTGTCGAACTCGACTCTACCGAGGGCGGCCGGAAGGATGCTCCACAGGTCGACTGCGCGCGCGACCGCCTCAGGCTCGCCTGTCCTTAGGGAGCGCCGCTGCGCTCCTGCGGCAAGCATCTCCTGAGCGCCGATTGAGAAGCGCACAGAAACGCCACTCTTCTGGTTGACCTGAGAGCTCGATCGCAGCGCTGCGGTGAAGCTCGCCACGACCTCTTTGAGATGCTGCGGGACCGTCACCGGGATGCCGGCCGGAGGGACCGACGCCTCCTGGTCCATGATCCTGATCTCATCTTCGACGCGCCGGGGATAGTGGGTCCTCACCTGACTGCCGAAGCGGTCCTTGAGCGGGGTGATGATGCGGCCCCTGTGGGTGTAGTCCTCTGGGTTGGCGCTCGCGATCAGCATGAGGTCGAGTGGCAGCCGGATCTTGTAGCCCCGCACCTGGACGTCTCGCTCCTCGAGGATGTTGAGCAGGGATACCTGGATGCGCTCGGGAAGGTCGGGGAGCTCGTTGACCGCGAAGATCCCTCGGTTGGTGCGCGGGACGAGCCCATAATGGATCGTGAGCTCGTCAGCGAGGTAGCGCCCCTCGGCGACCCTGATGGGATCGACGTCCCCGATGAGATCGGCCACCGCCGTATCGGGGGTCGCGAGCTTTTCCGCATAGCGGTCACCTCGACCGATCCAGGCCACCGGTGTGTCGTCGCCGGCCCCCGCGAGGAGCGCACGGCAGCGGCTGCAGATGGGGCGGTAGGGGTGGTCGTTGACCTCGCAGCCCTCGATCACGGGGACGGCCTCGTCGAGCAGGTCGACGAGGCGCCGGATGAGGCGGCTCTTGGCCTGGCCCCGCTCACCGAGAAGAATGACGTCATGGCCGGCGAGAATGGCGCGCTCCAGGGTTGGGAGGACCGACTCGTCGTAGCCGACGAGGTCGGGAAACAGCGCGGCGCCGGTCGACAGCCGCGCGCTGAGGTTGCCCTGGAGCTCCTCCTTGACCGTGCGATCGGGATACCCAGAGCGGCGGAGCTCTCCAAGGGTGGTGGGCGTTGCCATTGCCGCAAAGACTAGCCGCGCCGCTTCCCTAGATGAGGCGCGCAGGGGATCAACGGGCGGAGGTTGAACGGCCGTTCAGGCGGTTCTATACTTGCCGGCACGAGCACCTGGAGCGAAGACGGAGTGATCATGACCGCAGCAGCCCCCATCGACGAGGATGCCCTCGTAAGGACCCTTGCTCCTTTGGCCGAGGCGCGGACGCTGCCGAGCGCGGCCTACCTCTCGGCGGACGTGTTCGAGTGGGAGCAGGAGCACTTCTTCGAGGCGACCTGGGTGTGCGCCGGCCGCTCCAGCGATCTTGCCGTTCCGGGTCGCCAGTTTGCCCGGCGCGTTGGTTCCGACGATGTCTTGTTCGTGCGGGATCGCATGGGTGATCTCTGTGCTTACTTCAACACTTGCAGGCATCGCGGCCACGAGCTGCTTCCCTGTGGAGAAGACCCGACCACCCAGGCGGCGATCATCTGCCCCTATCACCGTTGGGCCTACGGTCTCGACGGAAGCTTCAAGGGGGGGCCGGGGATGGCCGCGCAGCCGGGCTTCGACCGGAATGATCCCGAGCACTCGCTCAGGTCCGTTGAGGTCCGTGAGTGGAGTGGCTGGATCTTCGTCAACCTCTCGGGTGCAGGGCCGGATTTCGAGGGTTTCATCGGCAACCTCGCCGAGCTTGTTGCGCCCTACGAGCCCGAGCGCCTCATCGCCGGCGCCGCCCACCGCTACAAGATCGCCGCCAACTGGAAGGTCATCACCGAGAACTACCATGAGTGCTATCACTGCTCGGAGATCCATCCCGAGCTGTGTGCCGTGAGCCCCCCTTACTCGGGCGACGACTACGAGCCGGAGGGGGCGTGGACGGGGGGGTCGATGGACCTCGTCGAGCATGCAGCCACCATGTCTCTCACGGGGGCGAGCCTGGGGGTGCCGCTTCGGGGACTCGGTGAGCGCGAGCTGCGGCAGGTTCACTATGCGGGGCTGTTCCCCAACCTCCTCATCAGTCTTCACCCCGATTACGTCATGACGCATCGCTTCGAGCCCGCCGGTCCCGGCGCCACGGTCGTCGAGTGCACGTGGCTATGGCCTCCCGAGGCCTTCGAGCGGCCCGGCTTCGACCCCGGTTACGCGGCCGAGTTCTGGGACATAACCAACCGCCAGGACTGGGCGGCGTGCGAGTCGGTTCAACGCGGGATCGGGGGCCGCGGCTACCGCCAGGCACCTTTCTCACAGCACGAGTCAACGGTCCACGCCTTCATGTCGATGACTGCGCGCGGCTATCTGACGGGTACTGTCCTCGCCGGCCACAGAAGCGTCGAGGTCTAGACCAATGGCGTCCCCCCCGGCCCGGATCCCGTGCGGCTCCGCGGCTGAACGGTAGTCAAGGAGTTCACGTGGCGGTCGCAGCGCAGTGGACGGAAGGTGACCTCGCCGTCGTCGACGCTCTCATTGCCGATCAAGAGCGCGCCTACCTCGAGCGCCAGCAGGCTTCGGCTGCGGCGCTCGACCGGGCTCAGGAGCTGATCCTGACTCCAAGCTCACGGCGCACGAGGTCGTCACAAAGCCGACGCGCCCGCGCGAGCGTCACCTCACGGTCGTGCAGGACGAGCTGGATAGAGAGCCCGTCGAGGAGCGCGGAGAGGTGCAGGGCGAAGGCGTCGGGGTGGATGTCCGTGAACTCGCCGCTTTGCCTGCCCTCTCTCACGATGTCGGCGATCGTGGCCCTCCAGCGGCGGTCGAGCGCCTCCCGCTTTCTCGCGGTGCCGCCGTCCCGTAGAGCCCGCGACCACAGCTCGAGCCACAGCGTCCAATCCCACGCGATCCCGGCCGGCCCCGCTTCGGGAGGAAGGGAGAGCTCGATAAGGCGCTCGAGGCGCGCCCGGGCTGAGTCGAGCTCGGCGAGCTCGTTCCGGGTGTGGAGGTAGAAGCGGTCCTCCGCAAAAGCGAGCGCCTGGGTGAGGAGGCGGTCCTTGGTCTCGAAGTAGTAGATGATCAGCGCCGCGCTCGTGCCCGCTCGGTCTGCCACGTCGGAGATGCGCGTGTCGGCCAGCCCGCGGCCGCCGATGACCTCGGCGG
>JACCZU010000267.1 GCA_013695835.1 Candidatus Aridivita willemsiae | reverse complement strand
GGCAACGTGTGCATCGGTGAACCGCAGCACCTCGCCGGGGCGGATGGCGTCGATGGACAGAACCCGGTCGGTCGTGAGATTGGGCCCGGCTATCAACATGGCCGAAGGTTACGTCACGGTCCTCCGAGTAGCCCGGCTCGGGTAGGAAGGGGCGGATCGTTCGAGCTCCCGGAAGGGGATGACCATGCCGCGCATCTGCGTGTTCGATGTGAATGAGACCCTGCTCGACATGTCAGCGCTCGACCCGGTGTTCGAGCGGATCTTCGGCGACGCCTCGGTGCGCCCGCTGTGGTTCTCGCAGATGCTCCAGTCGGCGCTCACCGCAACGGTTACGGGGGCCTACTCTGATTTCGGCGCAACCGGCATGGCCGCGCTCGCAATGATGGCGGGGGCCAGGGGGACGACGCTCGGCGATGACGACGAGCGGGCCCTCAAAGATGGGATGCAGAACCTCCCCCCACATCCCGAAGTAGAAGAGGGTCTGACCCTGCTCCTCGATGCGGGGATTCGGATCGCCACCCTTACGAACTCGACCCAAGCGGTCGCGGACGCCCAGCTTCGCAATGCGGGGTTGAGCGACCTCTTCGAGCTGTCGCTTTCAGCCGACGCCGTGAAGCGCCTCAAGCCGGCGGCAGCGCCCTACCGTATGGCGGCGGAGTCGCTTGGGGTGCCGGTCGAGGGCATGCGGCTCGTCGCCGCGCACTCCTGGGACGTCGCAGGCGCGCTCCGGGCGGGGTGCGCGGCCGCCTTCGTGGCGCGCCCTGGCAAGGTGCTCGACCCATTGGTCGCGCCGCCCGACGTCGTCGGCGCCGATCTCGTGGAGGTGGCGCGCTTGATTATCGAAGCCGAGACGTAACCCCACTGCAAGGGCTCTCACATGAGGTTGCTCGTGGCGGCCGCGAGGGCCGTTTCGAATGCGAGGGGCGCGGCGGGGCCACGCTCGGCGTCCTTGTAGCCGCCGTAGATAGCGTGGCCGGCGTTGAGCCAGAAGCAGTCGACCACCGCGAAGCCGGCTCTCCTCAGCCATAGGAGCTGATCGAAGAGTCTCGAGGGCTTGTCCACCTCCGGGTCCGGATGGCGGTAGAGGTTCCACTCCGCCGCAGTGAAGTCGTCGAAGAGGCCGGTTTTCCCGGTGGCCTCGACCGATTGTCTGAGGGCCGCTGCGTCCCATGTCGCCGCGAACAACGCGCGCGCCTCGGCGCGCGCCGGCTCAACGAGATCGGCGATCAGCAGAGCACCGTCTTGCGCCGTGCGCCGCGCGCCGGCCTGGAACAGTTGCCGTTTTCCATCCCCGTCGAGGTGATGAATGCTCAGCGAAGAGACGACAAGGCGGGCGTCGTCGAGGTAGGGGAACCACCGCTCAGAGGTGAGATCGAAGGGCTCGACGCGCGCCCTCGCCCCGAAGCGCTCGAGCCGTCGCGCCGCAGCCTCACGCATGGACGGCGAGCCGTCGAGCGCAGTCAGCGTGGCGTGCGGGTAGCACTCGAGGATGGTTGCGCCGAGGGCGGCGTCGCCGGCGGCAAGCTCGACCACGGACGCGCTCTCGCCGGGAGCGAAAGGAGCAAGGCAGGTGAGGGCGGCGATCTGCTCTGCGCGCCCGGGGACCACGACGCGCGCGAGGTCGAGGAAGACGCCCGAGTCGGTCTCGTCCCACCTCGCCTTCGCCACAACGCCCTTTCCGCTCTCAGGGCCCGTCTGGGCCGCGCCGCTGAGCAGCAACGCTTCGGGTTAGCTTAGGTCGATGCTGGCCAAGCGCATCATCCCGTGTCTCGACGTGGCAGCGGGGCGGGTCGTGAAGGGAGTGCGATTTGTGGCCCTGCGTGACGCCGGCGATCCGGTTGAGCTTGCCGCCCGCTACGACGCCGAGGGCGCCGACGAGCTCGTCTTCTTGGACATCACCGCTTCGCACGAGAAACGGGAGCTCATCTACGACGTCGCTACCAGGACCGCGGAGTCGCTGTTCATCCCGCTAACCATCGGCGGCGGAGTGCGGAACGTCGATGACGTCACGCGTCTCCTGCGCGCCGGGGCGGACAAGGTCGCCGTCAACACCGCCGCGCTCCACCGCCCCGAGCTCATCAGCGAGGCCGCAGGCGCGCTCGGCGCTCAGGCCATCGTCGTTGCCATCGACGCGGCACGCCGGACCTCGGCGCCGGCTCGACGGGACCGCAGAGCGAACGGGTCACCTGCCGGCGCGGGCGCGGAGCAGAGCGCGAGTGCAGGCGCCGAGCGAGGCGGCTTCGCGCCTGCATGGGAGGTCTTCGCCGAAGGCGGACGACTCGCAACCGGGCGCGACGCCGTCGAGTGGGCGGTGCATGCCTGCGCCCTTGGCGCCGGCGAGATACTCCTCACCTCGATGGACGCAGACGGCACCACGGACGGATACGACCTCGCGCTGACGCGAGCGGTGTCGGACGCCGTACCGGTGCCCGTGATCGCTTCCGGCGGAGCGGGCGCGCCCGGGCACCTTGCGGACGCGGTCGATCCGGCAGCCGGCGGAGCAGAGGCGGCGCTCGCCGCTTCGGTGTTCCACTTCGGGACCCTCTCGGTCATGGACGCAAAGAGGGCCCTTGCGGCACGCGGCCTCCCCGTGAGGATGGAGGCGGCGTGACCGCCCCCCAGCAAGCCGTCGTCTACGACTCCAACGGGCTCGCACCCGCGATCGTTCAGGACGCGGGGACCAAAGCCGTGTTGATGCTTGCCTACGTGGACCAGGAGGCCCTGAGGAGGACGCTCGAGTCCAAGACGACGTGGTTCTGGAGCCGCTCACGCGGCGAGTACTGGAACAAGGGTGCGACATCGGGCAACGTGCAGAAGGTCGTCGCCGTGCGCTACGACTGCGACGCCGATGCGGTTTTGATTGAGGTCGAGCCCGCCGGGCCAGCGTGTCACACGGGCGAGTACTCATGCTTCTACCGGCGCCTCGACGAAGCGTGAGCACCTACAAGCCGGACCGGGCGGCCTTTAGAGAGCTCGCCACGCGACATTCGGTCGTCCCCGTGTGGCGCGAGGTGCTTGCCGACGTCCAGACGCCGGTGGCAGCCTGGCTGAGGCTTGCTCCGGGAGGTGGTGGGAACGGAAACGGCTTCCTGCTCGAAAGCGTCGAGGGAGGCCGGCGCTGGGCGCGCTATTCCTTTGTCGGTGGGGACTCATTCGCGGTCGTCAAGGGGATGGGGGAGCGCACGACCGTCGAGGGCGATCCACCCGTGCGGCCCGAGGAGGGTGAGCCCCCGCTCGCTTACGTCAAGCGCTTGCTCGCAGCCTGCAGGGCGCCGGCCATCGACGGGCTCCCGCGCCTGCACGGAGGCGCCGTCGGCTTCATCGGCTATGACTGTGTGAGGGAGCTCGAGCGGCTCCCCGATCCTCCGCCGGACGACCTTGGCCTCCCCGACCTCGCGCTAATGCTCACGCGCACGCTCGTCGCACTCGATCACTTCGCGCAGAAGGCGTTTGTGATCACCAACGTGACGTTGCCTACGAAGGCCGGTCTCGACGCTGCTTACGACGACGCCGTGGACCGTTGCGAAGCCGTCATCGAGCGGCTCGCAGCGCCGCTCGCCGCTACTGCCATCGACGTCGTGCCGTCCCGCAGTCCTCACTTCTCTGCGACCGCCGACGACGACGAGTACGCAGGGTGGGTGAAGCGCGCCAAAGAGCACATCTACGCCGGCGACGCGTTCCAGATCGTGCCGTCCCGCCGCTTCGAGGCGCCGCTGAGGGGCAGCACCTTTGATGCGTACAGGGCCCTTCGTACGCTCAACCCGAGTCCCTACATGTACTTCCTGCGGTGGGGCGCAACGGACGCGCACGACGCTTTTGAGATTGCGGGTTCGTCGCCGGAGCCGCTCGTGCGCGTCACGGGCAGTGACATCGCGGGCCGCCCGATTGCGGGAACGCGGCCCAGGGGCGTCACTCCCGAGGCCGACGGCGCGCTCGAAAGGGAGCTTCTTGCAGACGACAAGGAGCGCGCCGAGCACGTCATGCTCGTCGACCTCGCAAGAAACGACATCGGCCGGGTTGCGAGCTGGGGTTCGGTAAACGTCGACGAGCTCATGGTTGTCGAGCGTTACAGCCACGTCATGCATATCGTCTCGAACGTGACCGGCCGTCTTGCTCCGGGCAAGGTTGCCTTCGATGCGCTGACCTCCTGCTTTCCCGGGGGAACACTGTCCGGCGCGCCGAAGGTGCGCGCCATGGAGATCATCGACTCGCTCGAGGTTACGCGTAGGGGGCCATACGGGGGAGTCGTCGGCTACTTCGATTTCTCGGGGAACATCGATACCTGCATCACGATCCGCACGGTCGTCGCCTCGGGCGGGCGCGCTTACGTGCAAGCGGGCGCAGGCATCGTGGCCGACTCGGTCCCCGAGCTGGAGGCCGAGGAGACGCGCCGGAAAGCGGAGGCGCTGCTTGGGGCGGTCGAAGCGGCCGAGGCGCTAGGAGCGCCAGACACTCCTGGAGGGGATGGAGCTCCAGACGCTCCCGGACATGATGGAGCGCGTGACGCTCCTGCAACAGCTCAGCCCTCGTAGGGCTCGAGTTCGTGGGCCTCGGACTCGGCGACGTTCAGGTGCACCCCTTTTGCGGTCAACGAGCCGATCACGGCGGCCGGAGCAAACCTTCTGTGGCTGAGGAGCCCGGTCTTGAACGCGATCCCGGAGAAGATGTCCTTCTGGGCGTCGGCCACGATCTCGGCCACCTTGCCGATCTCCTCCCCACCCTCGGCGTACACGGGCATGCCCTCCTCGAGGGCGAGCCACGAAACCTGAGCCTCTTGATCGGACATCCCGCCAGATA
>JACCZU010000263.1 GCA_013695835.1 Candidatus Aridivita willemsiae | reverse complement strand
GGAAGGGTAAAGCGATAGCCGTCGTCAGCCCCTCACCCCGCCGGTCGGGGAAAGACTTGAAGCGATTCCTACGCCGGCACCCTCCGGACAAAGCATGGGCTCAAGAACACAAAGAGATGCGTGAGGCACTCTTCATTGAGGAGCGCAACTGGCACGCCTGATTCTTGATACGTCGGTCCTCGTCACCCTTGAACGGAGCGGCGCTCCTGTCCTCGACTTGATCGAAGACGAGGACGAAGTGGCTGTGGCAGCGATCACGGTGGCAGAGTTACTGGTTGGGGTTGAGCTTGCGACGGGGAGAAGGCGGACGCGACGCCAAGATTATGTGGATGCACTGCTCCAGCTCGTGTCGGTCGAGACCTACGACGTGGAGGTCGCGCGCGCCCATGCCTCCCTGCTTGCATGGGCGCGCAGACAAGGCCGGCCTCGAGGCGCCCACGACCTCATCATCGCGGCCACGGCTGCCGCACGATCACGAGAGGTTGTGACAACCGACGCCGGCGCATTCTCGGACTTGCCCGGAGTAGGGTTCCGAAGCCCATAATCGTCTACTCAGGGACTTGTCAGGTTGAGAAGTCGGGGATGGCGCCGCGTGCGCCGGTCGCCCGGCCTTTTGGCTCCTCCCAGTCCTCTTGCCGGCCGAGCGCGGTGTTGTCGAGAAAGTAGTAAGAGCCGCCGGTCCCCTCGAGGCCGCGGGCGTACACGGAGTACGTGCGGAATACACGGCCATCCACCTGCAAGAAGCAGCTCTGGCCGGGCATGTCGTACGGCTGGTCGGCTGTCTTCATGCTCTCATGTCCCATGGCTGCGTACTCGTCGAGCGTGCGGAAGTTGAACTCGTCATACCCTCGGGATGCGTCGATCGTGGCGCCGAACTCGTAACTGAAATCGCCGTCGCCGGTGGAGTACCAAGGTAGGACCCAGCCCTTCTTTGCCTTGTAGCGCTCGAGCTTTTCGCTCGGCGCCCGGGAGACCAGGGCGTAGGTGGTGTCGCGGGTGTGGAGGTGCTCGAGGAAACCGGGCGCCACCTCGTCGATGCCGGCGGTGCAGCTCGGACAGCCCTCGTCCCACTCCGGATGGAACATGAAGTGGTAAACGATCAGCTGCGTCCGGCCCTCGAAGAGGTCAATCAGTCGCAACTTGCCGTCGGGGCCCTCGAATACGTAGTCCTCTGTCACCTCGACCATCGGCAGCTCACGTCGCTCGGTGTTGAGCCGATCCCGCTGCCGGGTAAGCTCCTTCTCCTTGGCCAGAAGCTCCTTACGACTTACCAGCCACTCTTCCTGCGACACGACCTCTGGCAGGGTCATCTTGGTCTCCTCCCGATTGGGCGCTTTCGTTGTCCAAGATTTAGACTAGCCACCGCCGCCAAACTCATCGGTCCTGCGGGGCCCCGTCGCCGAGGAAGGCGTAGGTCAGGGTGAGCGGGCGGTCGTCTGTGGCCGCCACTCCGTTGGCGCGCAGGGCCCCCGCGTAAAGCTCCAGCTGGTCGGCCTCGGCGTCGTCCTTCTCGAAGCGCACCCCGGTCTTGAAGTCGACTATCTCAAGCCCCCCATCTTCGGTCTCGTAGACCGCGTCGATCCGCCCGCGAATGATCTGGCCATTCTTCCTCAGGGTGAACGGCAGCTCGATCATCGGCTCGCCGCTTGGCAGCCGGGCGATCCTTCGGTCTTTGAACGCCTCTTCCCATCTGTGCAGCATCTCGTCGACGTCGTCTGGAAGAGAGACCCTGCTTGGCTCGTCCAGTTCGGTCTCCTCGGCAAAGGCCGACACGGCGCGGCTTCGCTCCTCGATCCTCTTGTGCACCTCTGTTCCGATGCGACGAGCGTCGGTGGGCCGATGCGGCAGGGGCCGCGCGAGCTCCCATAGAGACATCTCGTCGTTCTGCACGCGTACGTAGTTCGTGGCGGACAGGACGTCCGGAACGGTCGGCTCGGCGCGCGCGTCGGGCTTGGTTGCCGCTGCTATCACCGCGAGGTCGTCAACGTGCGCGCCGATCAACGCCTTGGTTGCCGCCTGCTCATCGTCGGTCCCATCGGCTAACAATGCCGCTATCTCTATCCCGCCCGCCACGGCCGCATCGGCGGCGCTCCCCCATCCCTCAGGAAACAACTCGTCGCCCACGTCCGAGCGCGCAGTCGGGGGCCACTGCCTGCGCTCTTCCATTGCCGCGAACATCGGGTTGGCTTCGGGACGGTCATCGCGCCGAACAACTTCCACCAGGCCCTTCGGCTCGAGCGCGGCGAGCTCCTCCCAAAACTGCGAAGGGCCCTTTGGCGCATCGTCCCGCCCATACCACCATGCGGCGGTGACTGCCAGTCGCTGCTTGGCCCTCGTCAGCGCGACGTAGAAGAGGCGGCGCTCGTCTTCGATGATGCGCTCCTTGACTGCTTTCTCGAAGACGGAAAGCTTGCCCTCGAACCTTGGCAGGTGCTGTGCGTCTTCTCGTATCTCGTATGGGAGCTCGGCGTAGCTGGTAAGGGGGTTGGATGCGCGCGTGTTTGGGAAGATCGAGTAGATCGGCTCGCCGGTGCGCTCGCTGGTCCCAGCGGCCACAGAAGGGACGAACAAGCACTCGAACTCGAGGCCCTTCGCAGAGTGAACCGTCATGAGCTTGACCGAGTCCTGTTCCGCCGGTTGGGTGGCCTCGAGCGTCTCCTCGGCGGCCTCGGCGGCGTCGAGATAAGAAAGGAAGCTGCGCAGCGACGCCTCTCCCTCGAGCGGAGCGAAGTCGGCGACCTGATCCAGGAAGTTCGAGACGTTCTGACGCGCCGCAGGAGCGATGCGCGATGTCGAAGACTCGAGCGCGCTCGAGATACCCGCCTCGCGAATGACCGTCTGCACGAGCTCGAGCAGCGGCCCCCCCGACCGCTTGCGAATGGCGGCGAGACGTTGGGCGAAGGCGTTCAGGCGCCCCCTTGCGACCGGGCCCAGGTCCGGGATGTCGTCGAGGTGGTTGAGCGCCTCCGCCAGTGAGTAGGCGACGTCGCCCGGCTCCATGTCGCGCGCCGCCTCGGCATCGTCACCGGCGAGCGTGAGGCGCAGGTCCCAGTTCTGCGACGTAGCCCAGCGAGCAAGCAGCGAGAGGTCGCGGTAGTGAATCCGCCACCGGGGGCCGAGCAGGATCCGACCGAGCCATCGGTTTGCGCCGGGCTTGCTCTCGAGCGCGCGCAGCCAGGCAACGACCTCCGTGACCTCGGGAGTCTTCAGCAGCCCGCCAAGCCCGACGACTTCAACCGGGATCTCCTTGGCCTCGAGCTCCTGGAGCAGCATGTCCATCGCCGCCTTGCGCCGCACGAGGATCGCAATGTCCTTCCACCGGACGGCGTAACGCCCCGGCGCGGTCGCGTGGCCGTGTAAGCGCCCGCATTGCCCTGCGATCCACGCCGCCTCGGCCTGCTCGTCGGCGAACAGGCCGATCCCGACCGCGCCCGTTCCGTTGTCCGGGTCCGCCCGCAGCGGATCGCCCGGGCGGCGTGACTCATCGATCGGCGCGACCAGCTCGTTGGCGACGCCCAGGATCTTGGAGCCGGAGCGGAAGTTCTCGGACAACGACACAGGTTCGTATCGGACACCGTCGGACCTTGGGAAGTGACCGGGGAAGCCGATCAGGTTGTACATCGTAGCGCCCCGCCAGGCGAAGATCGCTTGGCGGGCGTCACCAACCGCGGTCACCGCTCCGTTGGCACCGATTAGGGCTTGCAGCATGCGGCGCTGGGCCACATTCGTGTCCTGATACTCGTCCAAGAGGACGAACGGGAACCGCTCACGATACGACGCCCGGACGTCGTCGTCGCCCTCGAGGACCTCGACCGCCTTGGTGATCTGATCACCGAAGTCGATGCGCGAGGTTCGCGTCTTCGCGTCGGCGTAAGCCGCAACCGCGCGGCAGAGCTCCTTGCGTTTGCGCGCGGTATCGATGATCTTGTCGTCGACTTTCTGCATCGACAGAATCCGGTCGGCGGCGGCCTCGATATCGGTGATATCCGCCATATGGTCTGCGATTGAACTCGCGAGGGTCAGCACCCTGCCGACGACGTAGGACGATCGCACTTCGAGGGCGTCGAACGGTGGCAGGTCATCGAAGCAGGAGAGGACGAGCTGCCACTGCTGCGCCTCGGAGAGGAGCCCAGACTCTTGTTCCACGCCGACGAGGAGGCCGTGATCGCGAACGATGCTCGCTGCGAACGCGTTGTAGGTCTGAACTGTCACGTCCTGGCCGGAGTCGTCGTGGAGTGCGGCGAGCGCCAAACGGATTCGCTCCTGTAGTTCGCCGGCGGCCTTGTTTGTAAAGGTCAGGGCGAGAATCTGCGCCGGCGCGTAACGCTGGGTCTCGAGCGCCCATGCGATGCGCGCCGCCATCACAGCGGTCTTCCCTGAGCCGGCACCCGCGATCAGAAACAGCGGCTCGAGCGTGTGGCTTATGGCCCGCCACTGCTCGTCGGTGGGCGGGTAGCCCTTGAGCGCGGCCTGTATCGCGGCTGAGCTGCGGGGAGCCGTCACGCCGAGAGCTCCTTGCCCTCGGACCACAGGGGGCACAACGGCTTGAACTTGCACCACCGGCAATCCGCCTCCGGACTCGGCCTGAAGTCTTCGGCGAGGACCGCCTCCATGAGCCCGGGCAGACGCTCGAGCGCGACCTCGGCCTCTTCGGGCTTCTGGCAGCGCCTTCGCACATCTCCGCGAGACAACGGTGCGTTCGGATAGATGAGGTGCATCCCGGCAGGCTCCCCCAAAGATGACAGCTCGGGAACGGAGCGGGCCGCCAGGTAGTAGATCGCAAGTTGAAGCGACTCACGCGCCTCGTCCCACGACACCGCCGACTTGGATGTCTTGTAGTCCGAGATGATGAGGTTCTTTCCCATCTTGTCGACCCTGTCGATACGCCCGGTGATGCGGTGTCCATCCAGCTCGACCTTGAAACTTGTCTCGGCAACCTCGGACGTGCCCGGCTTGAGCAGATTGACGTAGCGCCCGATCATGACTTCGCCCTCACGGCGGAACTGGCGTGCGATCGCCTTGTTGGGAAACACGCTCTCGTCGAAGAGCTCGCCATAACGAATCAGCGCGGCGTTGTGGTTTGTGACCAACCCCGTCTCGCATTCCTCGAAGACCTTGTGTATCCACGACCCGAAGGCCATGTTGTGGCTCGACTCGGGGTCGAGTCCGAGGACGACGCCAAGCAGGTACTGGAGGCCACAGTTGTCGTAGGTCGAGATGCGCGAGTACGAGGTCCTCAGCTTGTCGGGGGCGAGATCGTCGCCGTCGGCCTGCTGAGCCCGAATGGGGACTGCTCCCTCGGTCCAGTCCCACCGCCACCACCATTCGCTAGGTTGAGCCGCGCTGCACGACGGATCGAGCTTGCAGATCTCGGCGATGCCTGCGAGCGCTGCGATCCGTTCGGGGCGCGTGGCCCCCCGGTCGGCGAGCATCCTTCTGTGGCGCGCCGCAGCCTCCGCAAAGGTGAGGGGAGGCAGATCGGTGCGGGCTTCGGCGTCCGGCATCGCGCCGATGAGCTCCTCGATGAAACGGCTCGGCTCGCCTCGCCGGGAAGGACCGGGAGACGTCGTGACAATGCAGCGCTTCGTTGCGCGCGTTGTCGCAACGTAGAAGACGCGCCGGTCTTCCATCTCGTTCTTGCGGGCGCGCGTAACGGGGTCCGTCTCGTCGAGGAAGTAGGGGTCGAACAGGCCGCTTGCCCGCCTGCCCTTCGGGATCGCACCCTGCACAACGCCGGCGACTGCGACGATGGACCACTCCTTGCCCTTGGCCCCGTGGAAGCTGACGACGTTGACCCCGCCCCCAGACCGCTCGGGCGGAAGCCACGGGTCTGCGCCGAAGTCGGCGCGCCCGATCGTCTGGAGATAGTCGCCGAGGGTGCCGCTTCCGCGCCGCCGCTCGACGAAGCGCCCAAGCGAACGGCTGAAAGCGACGAGCGCGTCGAGGTCGCGGTTGGCCGGATCATCGGGGGCCCGGCGGGCGCGTTCGGGAAGCTCTTGATGCAGTCTCGAGGCCTCCCACACGACCGAAAAGGCCTCGTCGGCCGGCGCATCCCTCTTGGCCTTCAGGAGAGCGCGCAGCTCCATGAGCTCGGCGAGCTTGTCCGGCGCATCGGGATCGCCTGCGAGGCCGGCGGTGCCCTCGATCGTCTCCGACAAGGTCCGCCCCGAGATGCGCGCTACACGCTCGAGCTCGCGCACGGCGGAATCCTCGAGATCTACCAGCGGAGACCGCAGAAGGTGCGCAACCAGCTCCCCGCCCGGATCCTCTGAGAAGGCAAACTCCGCAAGATCGCTAAACGCGCGCACGATCGGCTCGCGCGCCAGCGGCCGGTCGGGAGCGCTGACGGAAAACGGGACCTCGAGCTCGTCGAGGGCCCGCTCGAGCGCGGGGAGCATGGCGCGCGGAGACGTGAGCAGGATCGCCATGTCGTCGTAGGCAACTTTGTCCGTGAGGTGAGCCATGCGCATGGCTCGGGCGATGGATTCGACCTCGACCGCAAGGCTGCCGTAGCGATGGACTTCGAGCCTGCCCCGGCCCACGAAGTTCGCCGCCCGATTGGCACCTCTGCCATTGCGCGCGATCAGCCGGGACGCCCGTTCGCCGAGGTCGGCCCCCATGCGGTATGAGGTCGCAAGGGTGACGGTGTCGTGAGGGCCGAACGCCGTGGCGAAGTCGTCGGTCCAGGTCGGATCCCCGCCCCTAAAAGTCTCGATGGCAGAGTCGGCGTCGCCTGCGAGGACAAGCGACCGCCCGGCGCCATTGCCGGACGCGGGACTGAGGAAGTACAGGAGCCGCTGCTGCACGAGCGCCAGCTCCTGCCCGTCGTCCACGAGGACATGGGTAAATCGCCTGTGCAGCGATTCACGGACGTGTTCGAAGTTGGCGATGAGCTCGATCGCCTCTCGCAGCAGCATCGGGTAATCGATGCGCGAGCGGGCCTTGAGCCGGACCCTGTGCGCCCTGAAGAACCGGATCAGCTCGGCCCATTTTGGGCGGCTGTGCGCGAGGGCCTCGAGCTCGGAGTCGTCAAGGGCACGTTGCTCGGCGCGAATTGAGAAGTCAACGACCTCATCGACGAAACCGCGATTGCGAAGAAGGCTCCCGTGGTGCGGCCAGTTGGCCGGCTTCTCGGCGGCGAGGGCATCTCTGACATCTCCCCACTGCTCGGGGCTCGTAAGGAGCACCGGTGGCTCGCCGTAACCGAGGTCCTCGTAGTGGCGGGAGACGAGGTGGTTGGCAAAGCCGTGCCACGTGTAGACCGGCACCTCGATCAGAGCCTCGTAGCCCTCGTCGAACAGCAGCCGCCTCGTGAGGCCCTCCTGCAGGGCCATCTTCTGGGCACGGTTCGGCACCAAGAACAGAATGCGGTCCGGCGAGCATCCCCCCTCGCCCGCAAGCCGCACGAATCGTTCCGCAAGCACGGCGGTCTTGCCGGTGCCCGGGCCCCCATAGACGAGGAGGGAGCCGGCGCCGTGATCGACGACTCTGCGCTGCTCCGTGTCGAGGTCGAGGCCCCGGTGGGGCGTGGATTGGTGGTTGTCGGTGTTCACCCGGCCAACGTTATAGGGGACCTGCGACAGGAATTG
>JACCZU010000262.1 GCA_013695835.1 Candidatus Aridivita willemsiae | reverse complement strand
GGCGAGCACCACCCCATGGAGGCTCTTCGGGAGTTCGACAAGTGGGGACCTGCTGATGGCCCAACTCGACATCGAACCCATCGAGCGGCTGAGCAAGCTGTTAGTTCATGTGGCCGACTAAGAGAAAGCTGTAATCCAATGCTGCTCTTTGGAGAATGATCTGGACGGTTCTAATGCAAAGGAGGTAGTGTGAAGAAGAGTGCTTTAGTTACGATTGCAGTATTAGTGACAATGTTCCCATCGGTGGTATACGCCGATGGTTCGGGCACGGCCACAGATAAGAACGACGTCAAAGGCGTGCTTGATATCAAGAAATTGGCTGTGTCCTGGACGGATACAACATTATCGTTGGCAGTCACTACCTTCGATTCGTGGAAGAGGAAGGCGCTGCTTCCAGAGCCGAACTTCATCCGGGGCTCCTTCACAGGCCCTGAGGACAGCGTCAAGATCTATGACGTTCAGGTGTACACGGTAAAGAAAAGCGGGATCTACAAGCTCGTGGCCCCAATAGTTGTTGACGGTGAAGTCGTTGCCAAGGCTTCGGCGGTCAAGCTCGCTCCCAACAAGGTCAGATTCTCCTTTCCTCGGGACACAGTAAAGTGACTAGGAACGACCCTCCTGTTTTCCGGTGCGACATTTTACAAGAACGCAAACAAGGGTTGTAGCAAGAGGTGCAAAGACCTTTCGCCGAACGACAACACCTTCTGGCAAGTGGAGATCAACTAGGTACCAAACGGCCTAAATCGATCCCTGCCATGCGCCTCGCCTCCTAGGACCACGGAACTCATTCGTTAGGGGAAGTGGGTTCAGTTGATGAGGATCGTGAGAAGCGGGGCGCCGCAGAGGATTGGTGCGTTCCTCATAGCAGCCTCCTCCAGCGTGACTCAGTTGAGCGTCCACCAACCGACCCGGAGCCAGTTTTTGCCGACTTGCCCGGGAAGGCGCAGGAGAGGTCTGATAGGTATTAGGCTAGCAAGGTGAATGAGGCAAAGGATGATCACGAGGCAGCTGAACGGCTGTTAAGGAAGCTCAAGGACTTTGTGATTTCGCAGCTAGATGAAGAGGAGCGGACATATTTGGGCGTACTACTTGCCCCCGGCGTAGCCGCTGCATTTTCAGAGGAGGAAGTCGACGGTTACTACCTGACACATTGGTCGGCCGATGCACTGCTCCAAGAATTACGCAGCGCCCTCCGGAAGGAAGGCGCGCATTTCGTCCGGCTTCGTGCAGGGGATCACTTGCAAGCGGAAGAGTAATCGGGACCTTAAATGTTGGTTAAGTCTTGTGAGTCGGGCACAATCGAGTGTAAAGCACCCCCTCATCGCGCAAGAGCTTTTGGCAAAGGCTGCACGAAGTAGCGTGCTTCGAAGCCTCCACTACGTTGTTCTCCTCAACTGCCTCAATGAAGGCAGAGCAAGTGCCCTTCGACCTCTGGGAAAGTAGCGCCACGACGACAGCCTCTCGAAGACGTTGTCTAGCTCGGTGCACAATCACTTTCGCTGCTCCCGGGGACACGTTCAGGGCAGCACCAAGTTCCTTTGGCGACAAACCCAGCTGCGCAGTAAGTACGAGAGCTGTCGCATCTCGCCTTGATAGACCCGCGATAAAACCGCGCAGGAGAAGAGCTAGGTCGTGCCCTTCGGCAAGGGCCTCGGGTCCAGGTTGATCGTCAGGAACGGCCGCGGCCGCATCGCCGTCAACTGGTACGAAGCGAGATCTAGAGCGGCATTCATCGAGCGCCACGTGCCGCGCTATTGAAAGGAGCCACGGCTTTAATCTCTCACGCTTCTGGAGCTCGGGCAGACTAGACATTGCTCGAACAAACGCCTCTTGCACGATCTCCTGAACGCTGTCGTGTTCGACGATGTAGCGCCTTACCGTGCTGCTGACTGCTCCGACATACCTTCGGTAGAGCTCTGAGAAGGCCTCCATGTCGCCGCCGAGGTAGCGCTCGACAAGGAGGGAGTCTCGATTCACTTTGATACCCCCCGGCACGTCCTGCGAAAGGCTAAACCTTTCCATAGTCGCTCGAGGGTAACACTCAGGACTTCCAGATCGGCGAAAGAGGGCCTCTCGATTGCGAGCCCCCCAAAGGGCCGCCTGTCTGTCGGCGGCCACGAAAATCTCCACAACGGCGGCCACGAAAATCCCCACTGACGGCCATCAGGAATCCCCACTGACGGCCACCTGATCTCCTCGAAATAGACGAAACAAGCGCCCTCCTGGGCTTGTCTCGGCCTTGTCAGGAAGCCGAGCCAGGAGGGCGCCGATGAAGCCTAAACGAGGAGGTCATGGAGATCTTGGAAGCATTCGATCTGACGGGCAGTTACCGCTCTGCCGGTCGTCTGGCGGGCTGCGATCCCAAGACCGTCGCCCGCTACGTCAGCTTGCGCGACCTTGGAAGAGAGCTCGACGAGACGACGCGTGCCAGCATCGCCGGTCCCTATCTCGACAAGGTCGAGGAATGGGTCGAGCGCTCCAAGGGTGAAGTCCGCGCAGACAAGGTCCACGACAAGCTAATTGCGATGGGTTACCAGGGATCAGAGCGCACGACGAGGCGGGCGGTGGCTCTCGCCAAGGAGGCCTACGAGCGCGGACACCGACGCGTCTTCCGTCCCTGGGTTCCCGAACCAGGGCTGTGGTTCCAATGGGACTGGGGCACGGGCCCCTTGATCTGGGGACGATCGACATACCTGTGGTGCGCGTGGCTGGCATGGTCTCGTTTTCGGGTCATCATCCCCACCTGGGACAAGACCCTGCCTACGGTGATCGCATGTCTGGACGAGACCCTAAGAGCTTTCTCGGGGGTACCGACCTACGCCCTCACCGATAATGAGAAGACGGTCACGACCACACACATCTGCCGCGTCGCGGTCCGCCATCCCGACATCGTTGCTGCGTCGCGCCACTACTGCTTGGTGGTCCATACCTGCACGCCGGCCGATCCCCAGTCCAAGGGCGGCTCCGAGGCGAGTGTCCGCATCGCCAAGGCCGATCTCGTGCCCACCAACGAAAACCTGCTCGAGGCCTACGACAGCTTCGCAGAGCTCTCGGTGGCATGCCGTGAAGCGATGGATCGCTTCAACTCCCGCGAGCACCGCGAGACTCGGAGCATTCCCAACGACGCCTTGAGAGACGAGCGCCTGAGGCTGCACCCGTACCCAGCGAGCCGCACACCCTGGCATTCGGGCAGAGCCGCACGGTTGATCGCGACTCCACCACCCGCTACGGCTCGGCTCGTCATTCGGTTCCGCACACCCTCATCGGCGAGCGGGTGTGGGTGCGAGTGTGGAGCGATGAGCTCATCGTGGTCGACACCTCGCCGCGCGGAGCCCGAGAGGTGGCCCGCCACGCCCTCACCACCCCCGGTAACCCTCGCATCGATGCCACCCACTATCCCGAGCGCACCACCGATCCACTGAGGCCCCGGCCGCGCCCCCAGACCGAGGACGAGCGGGCCTTTGTCGCCATCGGCGAGGGTGCCAGACAATGGCTCCTGGAAGCTGCTGCCAGTGGCGTCCAGCGCATTCGGTCCAAGATGGCGCGTGCGGTGGAGCTCGCCGCGCTGGTTGAAGAGGAGGTGGTCG
>JACCZU010000252.1 GCA_013695835.1 Candidatus Aridivita willemsiae | reverse complement strand
GGCGTGATCAGCACGCCCTCCCACGGGCCAAGTGTCAGTGGCCCCTTGACCTCTTCGCCGTCGCGCTCGCGCGTGGTCGTGATTCTGACGAAGCCGGTTGCATTCTCGATGGTGGCGGGGGCATAGGAGAGGTTGAGGGCAACCAGGACGCCTTCGCCCCTGCGCCACGCCCACACGGTCGTTCCCGCTTCAACCAACTCATAGGCGCCGCTTCTGAGCTCGCCGAGCTCACGCCTGAGAGCGATCAAGTCGCGCGTGAAGCTCAGCATTGAAGACGCGTCCTCCTCCTGGTCGGCCACATTGCAGGAGCCATAGTCCCCGAGAGGCAGCCACGGCTCCGCCTCAGGAGTTGTGAACCCGGCCCCCGTGGCCGCGCTCCAGTGCATCGGGGTTCGACCCGGATCCCGCCCGAGGTTGTCTTCGGTGCGCCACTTGACGGGATCAAGCACCCGGTCGGGGTCCATCTCGGTGTCCGGCATGCCGATCTCATCGCCGTAGTAGAGAAAGGGCGTCCCTCTCATCGTGAGCAGCAACATGAGTGCGCAGCGTGTCTGGGCGTCATCATTGTTGCACCAACGGCTTGGAAAGCGCCTGACATCGTGGTTCGAGGCGGCCCAGACGGGCCAAGCGCTTGGGGGAAGGGCGCCTTCGGTCGCAGACACGATGTCACGAAGAACATCGGGGGAAAAGGGCGCCAAGATGAAAGGAAAGTTGAAGGCGAGGTGCAGCTCGTCCTCCCCGCTCCCGTAGAAGCTTGCCATGCGGGCGATGTCGAGCACGAACGTCTCACCGACGAGGATCCTCTGCGGATCGTAGTCGTCACCCAGCTTTCGCCATCGCTGCAAGACGGCATGGACCTCAGGGCGGTTCATATTGTAGGTCTGGCGTTGCCCGAGAAGGCGTATGCGGGGGAGGTCGCCTTCTTCTGCGGGCAGGTTGTCGCGCAGCTCCTGATCCTTGACGATGCCGTGCGCGACATCGATCCGGAAGCCGGCAATACCCTTGTCGAACCAGAACCGGAGGATGTCGTCGAACTCATCCCTCACCTCATCGTTCCACCAGTTGAGGTCCGGCTGGGACTCCAAGAAGTTGTGCAAATAGAACTGACCGGTGCCCTCCTCCAACTTCCAAGCCGAGCCCCCGAAAACACTGACCCAGTTGTTCGGAGGGCTTCCGTCCTCGTTCGGGTCGCGCCACACATACCAGTCACGGTGCCGCGCCGACCGAGCCGACCTGGAGTCGACGAACCAGTCGTGGTGGTCACTCGTGTGGTTGGGAACGAGGTCGAAGAGGATGCGGATGCCGCGCCGCCCGGCCTCGGCCACGAGAGCCTCGACGTCGTCGAGCGTCCCCAGGTCGGGGTCGACGCCCCGAAAGTCCGAGACGTCGTAGCCCCAGTCTTTATTGGGCGAGGGCGTCGTGGGGTTCAGCCACACGCCGTCGATGCCGAGCCACTGCAGGTAGCCGAGCTTCGAGATAACTCCCTGCAGGTCGCCTATGCCGTCCCCGTTGGAGTCGGCAAAGGAACGGGGATAGATCTGGTAGAAGACACCATCGCGCCACCACGGCACGCCCGTAGACGTCACCACTTCCTACTCTGCCTTGGCCGTTACTTGACCGCGCCGGCCGTCAGTCCGGAAACGATCCGCCGCTGAAAGATCATGACCAAGATGACCAGCGGCACGGTGACGACCAAGGCAGCCGCAGCTTGCGCGCCGTAGTCCGTCGTGTAGATGGTGGCGAAGTTTGGGATGACCACGGTGGCCGGCTGGGTGAGCGGCGTGCCGAGGAACGTGTTGGCGAACAGGAACTCGTTCCAGGCGAAGATGAAGGTCAGCAACCCGGTGGTGACAACCCCCGGCATCGACAGCGGGACCGTCACTTTGGTGAACGCCTGCCAGGTGGTCGCTCCATCCACCTTGGCGGCCTGTTCGAGGTCGACCGGAAGCTCGCGGAAATAGGCGACGAGCAGATAGATCGTCAACGGCAGCGCAAAGAGCACGTCCGGGATGATCGCCGCCCAGTAGGTGTTGATGATGCCCATGCTGGTGAACTGCAGGAACAGTGGACCGATGATTGCCACTGCGGGGAAGAAGGCAATCGCCAGCGTGAGGCTCAGCACGGGCGTTTTCAAGAAGAAATCGAGTCGTGCGAGCGCATAGGCGCAAAAGGACCCGAAGACGAGGCATATTAGTGTGGTGAACCCAGCGATAACCACACTGTTCGCAACGCCTCTCTGGAACCTTGTGTCGCTAAAGATCGTGTCGTAATTGCCGAACGTTATGTCCTGGGGCAGTATCTTCGGCGGAAGCTGCTGTAGCTCGCTCGCGGTGATAACGCTCATCTTAAGGACCCACAGAAGCGGGAAAAGCGTCAGGAAGACGAACACCACCATTCCCAAGTAGAATTTGATTCCGGCTTTCTTTTCCATGACTCCCCCTCAGGCCTTGTTCGCCCGCACGCCGAGCGCGCCGATGAAGATGAATGCGATAGCCAGCGAACTCAAGAAGATGAACACCGATGCGGCCATCCCCAGTGAGAAGTCGAGCTGGCTTATGCGGACCCCCGTGAACACGTACGTCGAAAGGGAGTCGAGCTGCCGGTCGCTCATCGCCCAGAAGAGGTCGTAGATACGCCAGGCATCGAGGGTGCGGAACAGAAGAGCTACGAGGATCGAGCCCTTGAGCAGGGGGAATGTGATGCGCCAGAAAGACTGCTTGGGCGTTGCGCCGTCGACTCTGGCCGCCTCATAGACGTCCTCCGGGATCGTCTGCAGCCCGGCGAGCAGCAGGATGGCCATAAAAGGTGTCGTCTTCCACACGTCGACGAGGATCGCCGCGACCATGAGAGCGCCCTCGCTGGTCAGTATGGGCTTCGTGTAGAGGCCTATCGTTTCGGCGATGTAGGCCATGATGCCGACACCGTCCTGGTACATGAGACGCCACATCACGGCCGAGATGACGGTCGGGAATGCCCACGGCATGAGAGCTATCGACCGCATAGTTCCCTGCCCTCTGAAACCGCGGTTGAGGGCCGTCGCGAGCCACAGTCCGAGGCTGAACTCGAATGAAACGCTGGCGACGGTGAAGACGGCGGTATTCGTCAGCCCGGTGAGGAAGTCGGGGTCCTGGAACATGTTGACGTAGTTGTCGAAGCCCACCCAGGTGGACGATTGTCCGGGGATGGTCTCCTGAAAGCTGAGCACGAAGGAGTAGACGATCGGTGTGAACGCGATGATGAGAATCAGCAGCAGCGCGGGCATGACCATGTAGTACGCCGTGCGTTTCTCGGGATCACCGAGCTCCCGGAAGATGGGCGACCAGGGCATGCCGCGGCTTCCCTGCGGCACATGGGCGGTACCAGCAGTTGTGCTCTTTGCCACTCCCGTTTCCCCCTTTGTCTGTCTTTGGAGAGCGTCCCGGCGGCGCTGGGCCGCCGGGACAAGACATTACGCTTCTCGATCCCCGCCCTTACGAGCCCTGCTCGATGATGCTCTGGAGGGCCTCCTGGAGGGTCGCTGCGGCTTCGTCCGCCGGCACCTCGCCTTTGAGCGTGTTGTTGTACCCTTCCGCCAGC
>JACCZU010000199.1 GCA_013695835.1 Candidatus Aridivita willemsiae | reverse complement strand
TGAAGGTTCCTAGGAAATGAGATCTAGTTGGACCGCGAGCGGCCGCGGGCTGGGCACCTCAGCTGGTTGACTCTCCAGGCCGACGGTATTGAACTTCCTTGGCCTTGGCGACTGCCTCGAGCGTGTCTTCGACGGTCATCAGAACTGTTGTCTCAACTTTGGCCACGGCACCGCCGGCGGCGATTGCGACCACAGCACCGGCCATGGAGACGTTGTCGGGCGCTTCAAAGATCGCGTAGCCATCGTGTTCGCCGAAGCCGTACCAGAATCCGTGGAGGGAACCTCCTACCTGCTCGGCATAGGAGCGCGCCGCATCGCGCCGATCCTCCGGGTTCTGGATGAGCTTCGCCCAGGTCTCGGGCGTGTAACTGAAACGCATGAGATAGAGAGCCATCCTCCTCCTCCTCCTCCTGGTTCCGACGGGCACCTGCCGTCACTTACTCCCCACGTCCCGTCATTCACATCGCCCTCTCAGACTAGCAAAGGTCGGTTTGTCAGCCGGCCGCGCGCTCCCTGAGAACCTCGAGGTACTCGTCGAGCCGGTCCATGCTCTCGGCGGCGCCGGACTCCATCCCGGACTCGAGCATCCCGTTGCGCTCCTCGACCGAGTCGAAAACAGAGGTGCCCGTGAACGTCGTCTTGCCGTCGTGCTCCTCAAATGTCAGGGTCTCGACCGAGACGTGACCCGGCATCCCCTCGAACTCGAACGTCCAGACGATCCGTTCCGGCGGGACGATCTCGCGATACTCGCCGTGGAAGACGTACTCCTCGTCATCCGAGCCCCGGTGCACGATCCGCCACATTCCTCCAGGACGGAAGTCCTGTTCACAGCCGGTGATCTCGTAGCGCCTCGGGCCCCACCAGTTGGTCATGTGCTCGCACGAGCTGTGTGCCTCGAACACCAGATCGCGCGGTGCGTCGAACACCCGAGTCATCACGATCTCCCGGTCCGAAGGCGTCGTCACCGTGAGCCTGCTACCGCTTCCGCCCATCACCCTGCTCCTTTCCTCGCCCTGGAGCTCGTCCAGGTACTCGTCCAACCGCTCGTAGCTCTCTTCCCAGAAGCGCCGGTAGGGCTCGGTCCACTCGGCGACCTCCCTTAAGGGCTCCGCCTCGAGCCGGGCGGGCCGCCTTTGCCGGTCTCGACCCCGTGCGATGAGCCCCGCCCGCTCGACCTTCAGGTGCTTGGAGACCGCCGGCAGGCTCATCTCAAACGGCGCGGCCAGCTCGGTGCCCGACGCCTCCCCCGCCGCCAACCGTGACAGGATCGCCCGCCGGGTTGGATCTGCGAGTGCCGCAAACGTGTGGTCCAGCCGTTCGGTCTCCACTTGCCAACTAAACCCCTTCGTTAAATAACCATCTGGTAAATATAGCGCTCCGGAGTGAGATGTCAAGTCTCAGCGTTCGACTTCCTATTCGCGCCGGGGTTTGGGCATGGTCGGCTCATCATGGATAGACCGACGCATCGCTACGTGGGTCGGCCCATTGGGCACGAGGGCCAGGGCGTCGTCGACGACTTTGAACCCGAAGCGTTCGTAGTAGGCGACGTTGGCGCGATCCGAAGTCTCCAGGTAGCACGCCACACCATCGCGATCGGCCCGGCGGAGAACGGGTTCGATCAGCTTGGAACCAAGCCCGCGGCGCTGCGCGTCGGGGCGAACCCCGAGCACGACGAGATACCAGTGGGAATCTTCGGGATGCGCGTGCTCGGCGTTGGCGCCATAGCCCATGAACGTCCGGAAAGACCGGGGGTCGGCGGCGAGAACCCGCATAAAGGCCGGGAGGGAGCGCAGCTTGCGACCGACCGACCAGGGAAAGGCAGCTGGAGGCAACCACACCGCGACGGCGAGAACCGTCGTCCCGTCCAGCGCGCCAAGCACCTCGCCGAACGACAATGCGTCGCGCACTGTGGCGGCGAAGAAAGGGTGAAGCGCACGCTCCCGCGTGGCCGGATCGGGAAACACATGGCGAAAGGCAGGGTAGTCGGCGTGGCTCCTAACGAGGGCGGCTGCGGCTGCTTCTATCTGTGGGGGTCCAAGCACCTCGATACGAGCAGCCCCACCGGTCCCTCTGCCGTCCATGGAATCCTTTCTACGTTTAGCCGGCTCCGTCCGGTAGCGCAATCGCGCTGTGTGGACCAGCAACCTTCGTCATCTGCCGTCGCTATACGACAGTCACAGACGTCAGTACGCCGGCCGGGCGCGAAAGACATCTCTGTCGGTCACGTGGCCCGGAGTTGATCATCGAGGCCCTTGGTGGCTATCTTGACGTCGGCTTGACGGCAGGTGATGCCTCTGTGCAAGGTCGGCTCGCCGGGTGGAACTTCATCTTCCTCCCAGCGTTCTTCCCAGTAGGTCGCGGCAATTCCTTTGGCTTGCAACTCGGCGACGGCCGCTTCGACTGCGGCGCGGTCCATGTTCCCCCGCCCTAGGTTCGTCATCGCGTTTCGCCAGCGCCGGCGATCGAGGGCGAGCAACGCCAACCAAGTCACTACCACCCCGGTGGGGAGCGCAAGCCGCGCACGGGCGCCGATGGCGAACACGGGTATCGCCCCGAGGACGAGGCCCGTCCCGACCAGAGCACCCCAACCCGCGGCGTTGAGGTCGGCGGTCTTGAACCCGCCCGCTCTCAAATGCCGAGCGAGCGGAACCCACCAGCGTCGACGGCGAAGCACGCGGAAGTCCATGGCCCCCTTCATCGAATCAAGTCAGACCAGCGGCCACGGCAGGGGGCGGTCGTCGCCGGGCAGGGGGAAGCGGTCTTCCTGGAGAAGCGACCTCGCGCGCGCCAGGGTTGCAGCAGACTCGCGCGCCGACAACAGGCGCGCGAGCTCTCCTCCGAGCCCATCGCTCTGCGACAGTTGCTCCTCGAGAGCTGCGAGCTTGTCGCGCTCGGGAGCTTTCAGTCGCTGGTCGGCAAACGCCCAGATGACCGTGCGTAGCTTCGGGTGCGCGTTGAAGCACACGCCATGGTCAACTCCCCACAACCGCCCCTGCGCGTCTTCGAGGATGTGCCCGCTCTTTCTGTCGGCGTTGTTGATCACGACGTCGAAAGCCGCGAAGGAGGCGAAGTCCTCGATGCGTTCCTGCATCAGCACGAGGTAGTGGCGTTCGGGATCATGCTCGACGAAGAGCTGCAAAGAGCCTTCACCCATCGGGGCATTGCGTCGCAGCACGGTTGGTGGCACAAACCCCCAACCAACCGCCTCGCTTACGAGAAAGGCGGCGCGCTCGCGCGCCGCGAGGGACCCGGTGCGAAAGTCCCACAACGGACGCTCGCCGCGCGTTGGCTTGTACACGACAAGCGCGTCGAGGCCGCTGCCGCAAACGCGCGCCAGAAAGACGTAGTTCGACGAATAGGGGAGCTGCCCGAGAACCTCGACATCACCCTTCTGTAACAGGGCGCATGTATCCGAGACGGTGGTCATGCGCGAGCCTGGGTCCTTCAGACCGTGAGGTGGTGCCCGTTGGAGGCCGGGCACCTGTGCCCGCCGGGATCCATCGGCAGCCCACACAGCGGGCACGTGTCTCTGCCCTCGCTCGCGACCGCAAGCGCGTGAAGCACGAACGAGCGCACCTGGTCTCGCCGCAGGAGGAAGCGGGCGCCGGACTGTGCCGCTTCGAGCACCGGATCGGGCTCGGCGCCGGAGTCCTCATCAGGCTCGACCGGCTGCACTTGGACGACGACGAGATCCTGGTCCTCTTCGTAAGCAAGCCCGATCGTGCCGATCCGCCATTCTGGCTCGATCGGAGTTTCCAGGCGCAAAGCTGGATCGCGCGCCGGGGTTGCCTCGAGCACGGGATCGACCGTGTCGACCAACATCAGCAGGTCCCTAAGCTTCTCCCCAAGCACGACCACTTGCTGCTTCTCTACAAGGTAAGACAGCGTTCCAGAAGAGCCGCGAGCCTGAACGAAGAAGGTTCTCTCTCCCGGCCCCCCCGTATAGTCGGCGGTGAAGATCTCCGGTGTCATGTCCATCTCGCTCATGCTCTCCTCTTCTGTGCGCCTGCAAGCGTGCGAGCGTCACTGGGGGGAGGCGCCGCGTTCAAGGACAGCACGACGGGCCCTTGTTGACCGACCGCTATGACGCTGATGGACGCCGGGCCGATCATGATGCGCTGAAAGAGGTCGATGTGCACTCCGAGGTAGTGGGCTGCCACAAGCCGTATGACGTCTCCGTGCGAGACACAACAGACCGTTCCCTTCGGATGCTCCTCTCGAATGCGGTCGATCTCCTCGAGCGCCCTCGCCTGGACCTCGCGCAGACTCTCTCCGTCGGGAAAGCGAGCTGCGGAAGGAAAGCGCTGCACCGTCACCCATAGCTTGGTGCGCGCAAGCGACTTGAGCGAACGGTCCTCCCATCCTCCGTAGTGAACCTCGCCGATCCCGCGCCGAATCACAACATCAAGATCATGGTGCGCCGCAATCGCACGGGCAGTCTCAACCGTTCTGAGTATCGGGCTGGAATAGATTGCGTCCAGCTTGAAGCCGGCAAGCCGCTCTCCAGCCGCGGCCGCCTGTGCCTTGCCCTCATCGGTGAGATGAAGCTTCGGCATCCACCCCGAAAGCTTCTTGTTCGTGTGCGCGGTGACGCCGTGCCTGACGAACACGAACGTCGTCATGCGAGCGACTTCTCGATTGCTTCCACAGCGCTTGGGTTCTCGAGAGAAGAGATATCCCCGGGATCCTCCCCCGTGACCTTGGCCTTGATGACGCGCCGAAGAATCTTGGCCGAGCGAGTCTTGGGAAGCTCTTCCACGAATCTGACCTCTGCTGGTTTAAACGCCTTCCCCAGCTGAGTCGCGATGGCCGCCTTGATCTCGTCGGCAAGCTCATCGCCGGGAGTCACATTCGGATTGAGTATGCAGAAACACCACACCGCTGTGCCCTTGAGCTCGTCGGGCACACCGACCGCAGCACATTCAGCGACGGCTGGGTGGTCGACAGCCGCCGACTCGAACTCGGCCGGTCCTATGCGTTTGCCGGCGATGTTGAGCGTGTCGTCCGAGCGCCCATGCAAGAACCAATAGCCATCGTCGTCGATCGAAGCCCAGTCGCCGTGCACCCACACGTCGGGCCAGCGCGTCCAGTAGGCGCCAAGGTATCGATCGCGGCTCCCCCAGAAGCCGCGCGTCATGCCCGGCCACGGCTTGGTGCATACAAGCTCGCCGACCTCGCCGCGCACCGGTTTGCCGTCGGGCCCAAAGACGTCCATCGCCATGCCGAGTGAAGGCAACGTCAGGGAACACGACTTCGTCGGCAGCACCGGCGACCCTCCGAGAAAACACACGCCGACCTCAGTCCCGCCCGACAGGTTGAGGATCGGCAGCCGGCCGCCGCCAACGACCTCAGAAAGCCACCGGTACGGCTCGGGGTTCCACGGCTCGCCGGTGGAGGCCATCATCCGCAAGGAGCTGAGATCGTGGCTTCGCACAGGTTCGTCGCCCGACGGCATCAGCGCCCGCACGAGCGTCGGAGATACTCCCACCACCGTGACGCCGTGGCGTTCGCACATCGACCACACTCTGTCGGGGCCCGGGTAGTTCGGCGCGCCCTCATACATCAGCACGCAAGCGCCGTTGGAGTGGCCGCCGACCATCTCCCACGGCCCCATAATCCAGCCCATGTCGGTGACCCAATAGAGGACCTGACCGGGGCGCATGTCGGCTTGATGGGAAGCCTCCTGCGCGACCTTGACGAGAAAACCCCCGTGCACGTGGACCGAGCCCTTCGGGGTCCCGGTTGTGCCCGAGGTGTAAGCGATCATGAACGGCGCCTCGGAATCGAGGCGCGCAGCGGGGTGCTCGCTCGGGCCCCCGGCGAATGCCTCGGTCCAGGTCATGTCGCGTTCGGTGCGCGGCCAGTCGCCGTCGCCGAAGCGCTCGTAAACCACAACCCTTTCGACGGAGGGAGACCGCGCGCAGGCCTCATCTGCAACTGCCTTCATCGGCACGCGTGAGCCGCGGCGCAGAAAACCATCAGCGGTGAACAGCAGCTTGGCCTTGGCGTCGTTCAATCTTGTCGCCACAGCCGGCGCTCCGAACCCGGAGAAGATCGGCATGTAGATGGCCCCGATCTTGATGCAGGCGTAGGCTGCGATCACGGCTTCTGGAACCATCGGCATGTAAACGCCGACCGCGTCGCCCTCGCCGATCCCGAGATGCTCGAGCCCCGACGCGACCCTCGCAACTTCTTCAGCCAGCTCGGCGTATGTGAGAGTGCGCGTGTCGCCGTCCTCCCCTTCCCATTTGAGGGCCGGGGCGCCGGAAATCGATGACAGGGCGTGCCGGTCGACGCAGTTGTAGGCAAGGTTGACCACGCCGTCGACGAACCACCTCGTCCAGGGCACGCCCCGGCCGGCGTCGAGAATCTGCGTATGCGGCTCGAAGAACTCGATTCCCGTGTCGTTAAGCGCCGCCTCCCAGAACCACTCGATGTCCTCCTGTGAACGCCGGGCGAGCTCGCCGTAGTCGGTGATTCCGAGCGAGCGCATGAAGCGGGTGACGTTGGCGTTCTCGATGTAATCGGAGGTGGGTTCCCAGACGTACTCAGTCATGAGTTGACGCTATCGCGCGGTCACGCCTCACGCCGCGCCGCGGCCCCCTCGAGGAGCTCGAGCACCAGCCCGTCGAGGATGTCTTTCTCCGAGGTCAGGACCTCGGCGGCGTCGAAGACCTCCATGACGGCAAGCAGGATCTCGGCGCCGGCGACAATGACGTCGACCCGACCAGGCTCGAGCCCCTTCACCTGCTTGCGCTTGTCGTACGGCAGAATGGCGAGCCGTCTTGCGAGGCGGCGCACGTCGCCGTGGCTGAGAACGGCGTGGTGGGTCACGTCAGAGTCGTGCACGGGAATCCCGGCCTTGAGCGCGGCGAGCTGAGTAACGGTCCCGGCCACGCCCACGAGGCGTGTACCCCCCGGCACCTCGAGGCGGTCCTTCGCGCCTGCGAGCGCTTCGGTTACCTCGGTGCGGAGCGCGTTCAGCTCGTGGCGCGCGGGAGGGTCGGAGACGAGATGCTTCTCGAACATACGAACGCAGCCCACATCGAGCGAGACCAGCCGCTTCGGCACGCCGACCCCGAAGATCAGTTCGGTTGAGCCCCCGCCGATGTCCACCACGAGCATGGGCTCGGAGGAATCGAGATCGGAAAGCGCTCCAAGAAAGGTGGCGCGCGCCTCGGATTCGCCGGAAAGGAGCTCCGGTTCCTGGCCCGTCAACCGCTTGACTCCGGCGAAGAACTCCGCCCGGTTGCGGGCATCGCGCACGGCCGAGGTCCCTGTGACCCTGAGGCGCTCGACTCCAAGCTCGCCGCAGGTGGCCGCATAGTCGGCCACGGTTAGGAGCGTCCGTCTGAGCGCTTCGGGATCGAGCAGCCGGCGCCGGTCGACGCCTTGGCCGAGCCTGGTGATGACCATGCGCCTTTCGAGGGGCCGGAAGCCATCCGGCTGCTCCTCGGCGACCAGGAGCCTGGTTGAGTTGGTGCCAACGTCGATCGCGGCAACCCTCAAGGCGTCGCCACGCACTCGGCCCTGCAGTCCGGGTGGCCGGCGGCGCTCATGGCGAGCGCTCCCGCGGTGTTGGGCGGGTCGGCAAGCTCGTGGGCCACGACCGCGTGGAGGCACTTGACGCGGTCGGGGTCCCCCCCTGGGGGCGAGCCCGAGTCCTCGATCGGCTCGCGGCCGTCGCGGCGCGCCAGGTAGCGGGCGATGGAGCGAGCCTGCCTGGCCCGCATCGCTTCGTCCCCCCTCAACTTGTCGTTGAGGTCCGCCATGAACCCCCCGGCCTCGAGCCGGCTGAGACGTTTGGTGAGCACTGGACAGGTCAGCCAGAACAGGGTCGGGAACGGCGCTCCGTCCGGGAGGCGGGGATGATTCTCGATGACCATGGGCACGCCGAGATGGCAGCGCCTGGCCACGCGCCAGCTCCCGCGCACAGGACGCCCGAGCTGCGCCTCCACCGTGCGCTCATCCTCATCGGAATGAACGAGGTCGGCCACGAGCCGATCGTAGCGGTCGCGCCGAGAGGCGCAAGATCAAGGGCCGCCAGGTTCTCGCGGCGGTCAGGAGACCCCGATAAAGGTCAGGAATTCGCCGAGCAGGCTAGGTTGGTCGAGCGGGCGGCGGGTCTCCGTCCGGTGGGCTTTCTGGGGGGCCTTTCGCCCCTCCCCGCGCTCGCTTGCCTTGGAGCGCGGCATGACGATGTAGGCCTGCTCGCCGGGACGGACAAGGCCGAGCGATTCACGAGCGCGTTGCTCGAGGAAGTCGGGGTCGTTCAGCCTCTCGATGCGCGTATCGAGACGCTTGGTTTGGGTCCGGGCGTGTTGCAGGGCTTGGGCGGTCTCGGCCACGCGCCGGCGCTGCTCGATGAGCTGGCGCGTCGGCCCGATGGCAAGCGCGCCCACGAGTGCAAGCACGAGCACTCCCGCGAATATCTGCGGCCCCACCCACAGCGAGTCGGCCCGCGCTCCCCTCGAGCTCATGATTGCCGAACCTCTGCTTGGCCGGCCCCGGATTGCGAGGCCGCTCTCGGAAAGACGCGCCCGCCCGGGTAACGGGCGGTGTCACCGAGGGCGTCCTCGATCCGCCGCAGCTGGTTGTACTTCGCGGTCCTCTCCCCGCGCGCAGGCGCGCCCGACTTTATCTGTCCTGCGTTCGTCGCGACCGCGATGTCGGCGACACTCGAGTCTTCCGTTTCGCCGGAGCGATGCGAGATGATCGTCGAGTAGCCGGCGCGCTGCGCCGTCCGAACGCACCCGAGTGTTTCTGTGAGTGTTCCGATCTGGTTCGGCTTCACCAGAATCGAGTTGGCCGCCCCCTCACTTATGCCGCGCTCCAGGATCTCGAGATTGGTGACGAAGAGGTCGTCGCCGACGAGCTGGACGCGCTCGCCAAGGCGCTGCGTGAGGGCGGCCCATCCGTCCCAGTCATCTTCTCCCATGCCATCCTCGATCGACACGATCGGGTACCTCTCGATCCAATCAGCCCAAAAATCAACCATGTCTTCGCTGGACAGCTTTCGGTCCTCTGAGGCGAGCACATAGCCGTCGCCTTCCCGGATCTCCGAAGTCGCAGGATCGAGCGCAATCGCGATGTCGCGCCCCGGCTCGTATCCGGCGGCACCGATTGCATCGATTAACAGGTCCATCGCCGCCGAGTTCGTTTCGAGGTTGGGCGCGAACCCGCCCTCGTCACCCACCCCCGTCGACAGGCCGCGCTCCTTGAGCACCGACGCAAGGGAGTGGTAGCAAGCCGCGCCCCACTCGAGCGCCTCAGCAAACGAAACGGCGCCGACGGGCGCGATCATGAACTCCTGGAAATCGAGCGAGTTGTCGGCGTGCGCTCCGCCGTTCAGGACGTTCATGAGGGGGACCGGGAGCACATGCGCGTCGGGGCCGCCGAGGTAGCGCCACAGCGGGAGCCCAAGCTCCGCCGCGCTCGCATGCGCAACCGCCAGGGAGACTCCGAGGATCGCGTTGGCGCCGAGCATGGACTTGTTGTCGGTGCCGTCGAGATCAACGAGCAACGTGTCGACGGCGCGCTGCTCGAGTGCATCGAGATCAAGCAAGGCAGGGGCGATGACGTCTGAGACGTTGGCCAGAGCCTTGGTCACGCCCTTGCCGCCGTAGCGAGTGCCACCGTCGCGCAGCTCGACGGCCTCGCCCGCTCCGGTCGAGGCCCCGGACGGGACCGCCGCACGCCCGAACGCGCCGGAGTCGAGCACAACCTCTGCCTCAACGGTGGGGTTCCCGCGCGAATCAAGAATCTCGCGCGCGCTCACAGCGACAATGGCACTCACGCACAACTCCTTTGTTCGATGACACGACTCTAAAGGATGCCCGCGCCGCGTAGACGGATGATCTCAGAGGGCAAGGGCCAGCCTCAATCCAGCATCAACCTCGGCGAGGAGGCTAGCCGGCAACTCCCGGATTCGATCGAGGAGAAAGGACTTGTCAATCGTAAACACTTGCGAGACATTCACGACTGAGTCTCGGGGCAAGCCGCTCAGCCTCCGGTCGAGGAGAACGTTGCCAGGCGCGCCGGCCAATCTGACATTGCCGGTAAGGGGCACCACCATGACTGTGTTGATCCGACTTCTGTTGAACTCGTCGGCCTGGACGACCAGCACGGGGCGCCGGTACCCCGGCTCCGACGCCCGTGGGTCGGGAAGGGAAGCCCAACGAACGTCGCCCCGGTGGATCACCATTCCTCTCGCGACAGCGATTCGGCTTGAAGACGCTCCAGGCGAGGGTCAATCCCGGACTCGTTCTGGGCGTAGATGTGGTCGAGGGCCTCCGTGATGCCTTCCCCTTGATGGGCCGCGATGAACTCCCTCAAGGCCCTGGCATAGAGCTCACTTCTGGAAACCCCCAGGCGCCCTGCGAGTCCCTCCGCCGCCGTAAAGGTCGGGTCTGGAATCGAGACGGCCGTCTTCACTGTCCTTAGTATAACCGTGGTTCTACCGGCGACGGCGAAATCTACTCACCAGCCTCGAGCTGTGGCCACGAGCTTCTGAAGTCGGAGGTTGCCCGGCGTAGCGCCCCTTCCGGGTCGATGTGGTGGCTGCGGGCCAGGGCGACGAGCCAGAACAGGGCCTCTCCTATAGCGGACCCATCGGGATCGGCAAGCGCTTGTTCGAGATGCTTGCGCGCGTCCTCGGCCGTCGGCGACCATCCGAGCCCGGCCGCCCGCTTCTGTGTCTTGTAAGCGGCAAGGAGCGCAGGCAGACCAGCCGGGATGCCGTCCCACGGCCCCCCGGCCACCCCGGCAATCTTCCTCTCCTCGGCCTTGAGACTCTCCCAGTTCGCGAGCACCTCACCTGCGCCGGCCACGGGAGTGTCGCCGAAGACGTGCGGATGGCGGTGGATCAGCTTTGCCGTGATCGCCTCTGCCACGCCCGCCATGTCGAAGCGGCCGTCGTCTGCCGCCATCTGCGCGTGGAATGCGACCTGGAGCAAGACGTCGCCAAGCTCCTCCTCGAGCTCGGCGCCGAGCAGACCCTCGTCGATGGCCTCGAGGACCTCGTGGGCCTCCTCGATGAGGTGGATCTCGAGCGAGCGATGGTCCTGCTCCCGGTCCCAGGGACAGCCCTCGGGGCCGCGGAGGCGCGCCATGACCGCAACGAGCGAGCCGAGTGCGGCGGCCGCCCGTCGCACGATCGGTGCCCCATAGGCGGCCGTGAGGTCATCCGGCGTCTCCGCCGATCCCGCCGAGATCCTGGCCCCCGCGCGGGCAAGCTCGACGGTGCGCGCCGACCCCGGCTCGACCACCAGCCCCCAACCCGAGCGCCCTGCATCGGGCTCGGGGTCTCCGAGCGGGGCGACTTCGATTCCGGCCGCTGCCAGCCGCTCCATCAGGGGGTGATCGGCCCTTTCGAACAGCACGCGCTCGCACCCGAGGAGCGCGTCCCACTCCCGCAAGGTCAAGAGCCCCAACTCCTCGGGACCCAAGACGATCACGAGCAGAGGCATGCTGACCTACAAGTAGACAAGGCCCGTACCGCGGTCGTTTGTGGGTACCAGACACCCACAATCGACCACACCTCGCATGAGACACCGAGGACCCGGGGGGGCGCACGCTTCTATTGTTCGGGTTCCTCGGCCCCCGGGGTGTCCCCAGCGTCTGCGTTGACGATCATTTGGGTGGCGGGGTCGAGCTCGCCGTACTTGGAGGTGATGTTGATGTCGGCGTCTGCGTAGGCTTCGGTGAGAAAGTCCTGCCACGCCTGCTCCTGACCGCCCGCAGCCAACTGCTGCTCGAGCTGCGGCTTCACTTCTTCGAAAGACGGCTCTTTGCGGTCGATCACTCGGATGACGTGAAAGCCGAACTGCGACGACACCGGCGCCGAAACCTCGCCGATGGTGAGCTTGGCGGCGGCGGCCTCGAACTCGGGCACGAGCTGGCCCGCAGGCAGGAAACCGAGATCGCCGCCGTTCTCCTTGGCCGAAGGATCGGTCGAGAACTGTTTGGCGAGCTTGGTGAAGAGGTCACCGACCTCTTTCTCGGGGGCCGCCTGGAGGCGGCTTGAGAGCTCCATGGCCTGCTCTTCCTTCTCGACCAGGATGTGCTGCGAACGCGTCTGCGAGAACTGCTCGGGGTTCGCATCGAACTCCGCCCTTAGCTCCTCGTCGCTCGGCACCTCATCTGCGGTCACCTTGGTGCGCAGCTTCTGCTCGAGAAGCTGGTCCCCTACGAGCTGCTCGACGTCGGCCTGCGTCAGTCCTCTGTCTTCGAGCGCTTTCTGGTAGTCCTCCTCCGACGGCAACGAGCTCTTGATCTGTTCGATCTGATCGTCGATCTCACCCTGGGAGACATCGACGTTTTGCTCCTCGGCGAGTGGCACCAGCACGGCGCGCCGCACGAGCCGCGACAGCGTCGCCTGTTCGAACTGGCGGCGGACCGATTCCGGATCTTGCTGCTGGGCGAGCTGCTTGAACTCGCTCGTCTCCTCGAAGGTGTCGACCTCAGACTGGACCTCGCCCTGGGTTATGCGCTCTCCGTTGACCGTCGCCGCCGCCGGAGCGAGCGCCGATGATCCCTCTGAGCCGCACGCGGCGAGGCCGATCGCAAGCGCGATGAGAAAGCCGCACAGCCTGAAACGCCCCATGCCGTCAGACTAACTGTTTCAGGAGATTTGTCGTCCAGGCCACAACCCCGGTCTTGGGAACGATGCGTTCGGGGATGAGCAGTGTCTGGGTTTGCGGGCGCCACTCGGCCCCCGGGAGCAGTCGCTGAAGCCTGACCTGCCTGGAGTCCTCGAGCTCGATGGGCCTGATGCGGAGATTCTTGGCCACGGTCGCGGCTTCTGTGATTCCCGTGGCCGCCATGAGCGAGCGCAGGGCGGCGACTTCGAACAAGGCGTCGACGGGCGGGGGAACCGGCTCTCCGTAGCGGTCGGTGAGCTCGTCTTTGACCTCTGCGATGTCCTCGTCGGTGCGAGCTGAAGCGATGCGCCTGTAGGCCTCGAGCCTGAGATTCTCGTCGGCGACGTAGGTCTTGGGGATGAAGGCGTTGAGCGGCAGATCGATCCGCATCTCGGCGTCCTCCTGCCACGGCTGGCCCTTGGCCTCGTCCACGGCGGCGGCCATGAGCTTGACGTAGAGGTCGAAGCCGACCTCGGCAATGTGGCCGTGCTGCTCGGCCCCGAGCAGGTTTCCTGCACCCCTGATCTCGAGGTCCCTCAGCGCGATGCGAAAGCCGGAGCCCAGCCCGGTGTGCTCGGCGATGGTCTTGAGGCGTTCGTGCGCGCCCTCTGTGAGGGAGCGCTCGGGCGGGAAGAACAGATAGGCGTAGGCGCGCTCGTGAGCGCGCCCGACCCTCCCGCGCAGCTGATACATCTGCGACAGCCCCAAGAGGTCGGCGCGCCCGACGATCAGCGTGTTGACCGTCGGAATGTCGAGCCCCGACTCGATGATCGTCGTGCACACAAGCAGGTTCGTCTTTGCGTCGCCGAAATCGATCATCGTCTGCTCGAGCCGGCTCTCTTCCATCTGCCCGTGAGCGATGCCGATGCGCGCATCGGGAACCAGCTCCTGGATCCGGCGAGCGGCAACCTCGATCGTGTCGACTCTGTGGTGCACGTAGAACACCTGCCCGTCGCGCAGAAGCTCTCGTCTGATGGCCGACGAGATCGTCGTCTCGTCGTACTCGCCGACGTAGGTCATGACCGGATGACGGTCCTCTGGGGGCGTGTCGACGATCGACATGTCCCGGATCCCCGACATCGCCATCTCGAGCGTGCGCGGGATCGGTGTTGCGGTCAGCGTCAACACGTCGACCGAGGCCCGCAGGCGCTTGAGCTTCTCCTTCTGCTCGACCCCGAAGCGTTGCTCCTCGTCGACGATGATGAGACCGAGGTCGCCAAGGTTGATGCCGGGCTGTAGGAGCTTGTGCGTCCCGATCACGACATCGACCCTCTTGTCCTTGAGATCCTGGACGACCTTCTTGGACTCGGCTGCGGACAAGAAGCGAGACAACATGTCAACGCGCACGGGAAAGCTACGGAAGCGCTCGACGAAGGTGGCGTGGTGCTGCTGAGCAAGGATGGTCGTCGGAACCAACACGGCGACTTGCTTGCCCTCGGCGACCGCTTTGAACGCCGCGCGCACGGCGATTTCGGTTTTGCCGTAGCCGACGTCGCCACACACCAAACGGTCCATCGGTATGGGGCGTTCCATGTCGTCTTTGACCTCGTCGACAGCGCGCAGCTGATCTGGCGTCTCCTCGTAGGGAAAGGCGTCTTCGAGCTCGCGTTGCCATGGCGTATCAGGCCCGTAAGAGTGGCCCTTCGCGTGCAGACGCTTCGCATAGAGGTCGACGAGCTCGGCGGCTATCTCGCGCGTCTTTCGCCGCACCCGCGACTTGGCCTTCGACCACTCCGACGACCCCAGCCTGTGCATGCGCGGCGCATCGCCGCCGATGTATTTCGAGACGAGATCGACCTGATCGCTCGGGACATAGAGGCGGTCGCCGCGTGCATATTCGATGACGAGGTACTCGCGGTGCACGCCGAGCAGCTCGCGCTCGATCATCCCTGTGTAGCGCCCGATACCGTGTAGCTCGTGCACCACAAGGTCCCCGTCGGCAAGATCAAGAGGCCCGGTTACCTGCCTGCGGCGCCGCGACTCGATGCGCCTGCGCGCGGCCCCCGATCTTCTCCCCGTGAGGTCGGACTCGGCCACGAGCGCGAGGCGCGCCCACGGGAGCACGAAGCCGCGCCCAAGCTCGGCCACCACGACCGATCCGCCTGGGTCGGCGTCCGCACTCGGAGCGGCATCGGCGATCGGGACGCCGAGCCCGGCCGAGCCGAGGTTCTTTGCGATGCGGGTGGCCGTGTCGGGGAGCGAAGCGGCCACGACCGCCCTGTAGCCGTCTTGGATCAGCGCCTTGAGACGCTCGACGACTCGCTCCGGATGGCCAGCTGCGTCGGTCCAGGTCTCAGCCGGCAGGGTCTCGGAGCCGGGGTCGGTGAAGCTCGAGATCAGCACCCTCGTGCGCGCCGCTCCGATGGTGTCGTCGAGCGAGCCGTAGTGATGGTCCCTGGCACCGGACATGCCCGCCCACTCGGCAACCTGTTCCATGACCTCTTCGGCGCGGTCGCGCACCCGCTTTGGCTCGAGCACTACCACCGGCGAGCGCTCGGGAAAGAAAGATGCAAGGGGCACGAGGCCCCCGGTAATCGCAGGAAGCAGGCGCTCGGCGCCGGGAACGAGGATGCCCTCGGCCAGCTGGGCCAGGGCGGGGTCGTCATTCGAGGTAGCGAGCTCGGCGGCCCTTGCCATGGTGACCTCATTGGGCAGAAGCTCCCTGCAGGAGGTGATATCGACGCCGGTGACATCTTCAAGCGAACGCTGCGAGGCAAGCGCGAACTGGCGCAGCGATGTGACCTCGTCGCCCCACAACTCGGCGCGCACCGGCCGCTCCTCTGCCGGAGCGAAGACATCGAGGAGGCCCCCCCTGATGGCGAACTCTCCCCGCCGCTCGACCATGTAGTTGCGCTCGTAGCCCATGTCGATGAGGCGCTCTGCCGCCTCCTCGAGCCTGACCTCCCTGCCGACGCCGAGCGTCACGGACTCGAGCGCCCCGTCCGGTGGAGCAACGAGCTGAGTGACACCCTGAGCGGTCGTTACGACAACGAAGGAGTGGCCCTTGCGGAGCCTGGCAAGGACGTGAAGGCGTCGGCCCATGGTCTCGACCGAAGGCGAAAGCGGCTCCCCGGGCAATACCTCCCATCCGGGGAAGACTTCGGCCCCGTCCCTACCGGAGAAAGCGTGGATGTCGCGCGCCAGGTGCTCGGCCTCCTCGGAGCGGGCGGCCACGACGAGCACAGGTGCGCCGAGATGACGGACGAGCGCAGCAAGCAGGAACGGGCGCGCAGGCTCGGGCACGGTGACCGAGGCGCGCGCGGCCAGAAGAGCCCTGACGCGCTCTTCCGGGAGAAGGTCGAGAAGTGGAGCAAGGGTTGCCACTGCTCCGTAGATTCTAGAGGTCCGGGGAGCCGTCACAGCCTGCCGGTAGGGTAGCGGCGTGGCGCTGCCCCTGATACTGGACACAGACATCGGGTCCGACGTCGACGACGCTCTGGCGCTTGCGTTCGCTCTGCGGCACCCAGGCATCGACTTGCGGGCCGTCACAACCGTGTCCGGCGACGTGGTGCGGCGCGCCGAGATCGCAAAGAAGCTGCTTCAAATCGCCGGGCGGGACGACATCGAGGTCTGCGCCGGCGCTGCGGTAGAACCGCCGGCCGGCCGGCACCCGTGGGCGGGCCACGAAGGGGAGGGGCTTCTCGACAAGGATGAGAGCGTCGAAGTGTCGGAGCGCGATGGCGTGTCGCTGTTGCTGTCTCAATCCGGAGTCCCGGGGATCGAGGTCGCCACGGTGGGTATGCAGACCAACCTTGCGGCCGCGCTCAATCGTGATCCGTCGCTTGTCGAGCGGCTTGGCCATGTCACCGTCATGGGAGGAGTGTTCGCCCCCGTGCAAACCCAAAGGGGGACCGCGCCGCCCTCAATCGATCACAACCTCAACTGCGATCCGCGCGGGGCCCTTCGTTCACTCAACGCCGGCCTGCGAGTCATGTATGTGCCCGTGGACGTCACCGTGCACACACCTCTTAGTCAAGATCAAGCAGATCGTCTCCGTAAGGGCGATGCTCTGTGCCGCGCGCTCACCCGCCTCATTGACGTATGGATGCGGGTGACGGCCGGCGTTGACGGGCGCGCTCCTTCCGACCCGGCCGCGCTGCTCCATGATCCGCTCGCGGTTGCTTGCACGATCGACAGGAGCTTCGTGACCATAGAGGAGATGCCCGTCACGGTCGCGCTCCATCAGGGCGCCGTGCGGACGTTCATCGATCCCGCTGCGGGACGCGCGGCAGAGGTCGTGACCTCGGTCGACGGAGCCGCCTTCAGCGAGTTCTGGCTCGATACCGTCCTAACCGGCTGAGCCTACGGCTCGCTCAATCGCCGTCCCACTCCCTGTCACGATCGGCAAGCGGCAGGTCCTGAAAGCTGACAACCGACAT
>JACCZU010000202.1 GCA_013695835.1 Candidatus Aridivita willemsiae | reverse complement strand
CCATAGTTGCACCTCATTCTGCGCATCTCCTTTAGCTGCTCTGCGGTTTCGATTCCTTCGGCCACGGCGCTCAACTCCAGGGCCTCCGCAATTCTGATGATGGCGTGCACCAGAGCGGCGTTGCGGCCTCTGCCCAGGCCCTCGAGGAACTGCTTTGCGATCTTGAGGCTGCTGACGGGAAAATTCTCGAGATAACTCAGCGACGAATAGCCTGTTCCGAAATCATCGATGGCAAGTTGCACCCCGAGGCTCTTGAGCTCGTGCAACTTGCGAACAGTTGGACCCACTTCCCTCATGAGCACCGTCTCGGTGATTTCGAACGTGAGGCTGTCGGGTGCGACTCCCGTTTCTTTGATTACGGCCGCAACCTCGTCGACGAGGTCGGCCTTCTGGAGCTCGGGGGCCGACAGGTTGACGCTGACTCCGAGAGGAACCGCGCCCGGATAGCTGCGTTGCCACTGCGCCGCCTGTCGACACGCCGTTTTTAGGACCCACCGGCTGAGCGAAAGTATCAGCCCGGTTTCTTCAATGACCGAGATGAAGCTCTCGGGCAGCAACAGTCCTCGTTCGGGCGAGTCCCACCGCACGAGGCTTTCGACCCCGGCGACGCGATTCGTTTCGAGGTCGACGATCGGCTGGAAAGCGAGCATGAGCTCACCCTCTTGGACGGCGCGCTGAAAATCCCCCTGCATTTGTGCGCGCTTGAGCGCTTCCTCATTCAGTCCCGGCGCAAAGATCTCGTAGTGGCCGCGGAGACTCTTCTTTGCCGCGTACATGGCCATGTCTGCATTGCGCAAAAGCTCCTCTGTGCTCGAGCCCTCACCGGGGCTCAGAGCAATCCCGAGACTGGTGCGGACGAGGAACTCGTTGCCCTCGATCACAAAGGAGGCTTCGAGGGCATTGACCGTTCGCTCCGCAATCGAAGTGGCCTCCGCCATACCCTGGATATCTTCAAGCAGAATGGCGAACTCATCCCCGCCCTGCCGTGCGACGGTGTCGGCTGGACGCATCGAGTCCTCGAGGCGCCGGCCGACTGCGGCAAGGAGCTTGTCACCCCATGCATGGCCGAAGCTGTCGTTGATGGTCTTGAAATTGTCCAGATCCAAGAGTAAGACGGCTATGGTTCCCCCCCGGCGCTCGTTGCGAGCGAGGGCATGAGTCACGCGAGCGCTGAACAGAGATCTGTTAGCCAGCCCCGTAAGGGCGTCGTGGGTGGCCTGATACTCAAGCTCGGCCTGAAGTTCTGACAGATGGGCGAGTGACTGCTCGAGCCGGCCGTTCTCAAGCGTGATGCTCGCGTGGCTCGCCAGGGCCTCAAAGAGCGCAACGTCGTCGGGATCGAATGTGCGAATGTCACCCAGGCGATTGCCGATAAGGATGGCTCCCAGCTTGCGAGTCTCGCCTTGCAGGGGGGCGATGATTGCGTTCTTTGGCTCTGTGGCCCAGTAGCGTCCGAGGAACTCGGTGTTGGCGTGGGTTAGAAGGGTCGCCCGTCCATCGGGTGGTGTGTGGGACCGAAGCTCGCGGCAGACGGCGTCGTCCAGCGGCTCCATGACGGCGGTCGCGTGGCCGGGACCGAGCGCAGTGCGAAGAGCCGGGCCGCTGTCCTTGGATGGAAAGAGGACGACCTCGGCCCGCTCGGCTTTGAACATGACCTGTGCCTGTTTGAGCAAACCCAGCATGGCGGATTCCACCTCGGGTGAGCGGTGAAGTATGCGAGTCGTCTCGTAGAGGAACTCAAGCGTGTCGCGTTTCTGAAGCTCGCTTGTATATGCGCGATAACCAAAGAAGAAGATAGCGGCCGGAACCACCAACAACCAAGTTGCGAGCGGCTCGAAGCGCAGAATCGTCAATGCGAGAAGCGCCAAACATGTGTTTCCGAAAGTGACGAGCGTCCCGAATCCGATCTCCAAAGGCAGCATCTCGAACGCGGGCTCGTTCTGAGACAGGGAGATGACGGCGAAGATCATCAGACATCCGAGCACCGTCGTCACCGTGGTGGCGGAAAAGGTCGCAAGCCATCCGACGAGTGAGGTCGTCTCCTGCCCGGGTGCTAGGGCGCGGAAGATGAGAATGAGTACGCAAGTCTCAAGACCGAAGTAAGCGATGTTGAAAGCGAGTTTTATGGGTCTTTGCCTATCGTGAAGCGTCAGCGCTGCGAGAGCACCCGTGAGCCTTGCGAGCACAAGGTATCCGGGGGAAACAAGGCATAACCCAAGCACAAGCGGAATCTCGCTCAGTGTGAAAGAGTGCGCGTCGCCTTTGAAGTGCAGGTGCGCTACATATACTTCGGCGAGAAAGAACAGCACAGCGAGTATCCACCATGGGAGTTGCATGTGTGTGCTGGGAGGCGGCAAGTCCCTGACCCAGCCGAAGAAGAGCGCTAAGGCAACCGCCGTGAGGCCAAGTGTGAGCATCCAAATGCGTCCGGCGCGCTCCGAAGGTGATGCCTCGCTTGCCTCGGATCGAGATGCCCCCGCACCCCGTGGCTTCATCTCAGCTCCCCCATTCAACGCTCGACCACCTGTTTCCAGACCAGGTATCGCTCGACCACCTGTGTCCGGACCAAGTGCCGCCCGACCATCTATGGCCGGTCCAGTAGTTGTCTGAGGGGTCGAACTCCGACCAAGCGGTCCCCGACCAGCTCGGGGCGGTCCAGGCCGTGTCCAGCCACCGGTCCCCGGCCCAGCCGTCGCCGGCCCAGCGGTTGCCGTTGAAGATGCCTCCGCTCCAGCTCATCCCCAGCCTGGTCTCGAGCGCGCGCCTTCGGCTGTCCCAGCCGGCGCCAAAGATGTCGAGGGAACCCCTGAGCTCAATCATTCCGTCCGCCAGATGCGACGACCCGCGCGCAAGCTCGAGCGAGCCGATGCCCGTCGCTATGGAAGGCGCTTGAGTCGCCGCTGCTGTGGGTGCATGGAGCGCTTGATCCAGGTCGAGCAAGCCGGCGCCTTGGCCAAGGGCATCGGCAGACGGCAGAGGAGTCGCGCTTGAGGTCAGCGTTTCCTTCACCTCGTCGGGCGTGATGCTCGGACGCTGCTGGATCATCAAAGCTGCAGCGCCGGACACGAAAGCGGCCGCCTGAGACGTGCCGCCGCCGCGAAACCAGCGGGAGCCGACTCGCCCTTCGGGATGGTTGAGGTCAATCCAAGAGCCGGCCACACGGAGGCTTGCTATCGATGTGCCGGGGGCCGCGATGTCCGGATGGCGCGCCGGGTCCCCGCGGCTTGACCATTCCGGCACGGTGTCGTCTGAAGTGTCTTCGGTGCCCTTGGTATCGGCGGCGCCGACGGCGATAACGGAGGGATCGTAGGCGGGGTCGTTGAGCCTGCTGGTTCCGTAACCTGAGTTGCCGGCGGCGACCACGACCACGATTCCCTTGCGCCACGCCATTTCAGCGGCGAAGGTCAAAGGATCGATTTTGTAGCTCTGGCTCCCGTCCGTGCCGAAGGAAAGGTTGAGCACTCTGATGTCCAGTCCGCCCTGGTTACGATGCTGGACGACCCAATCGATGGCGGCGATCACCTGTGAGACATCTGTGGCCCCCCCGTAGTCACCGACCTTGACGTTGATGATGCGAGCGCCGGGCGCAACACCGATGCCGCCGTCTGAATCGTCGTCTTCGAGCGCGTCGTCGTCATCATCGCGACCCGCGATGATCCCGGCCATGTGGGTGCCGTGTCCGTGCCCGTCCAGATGGCGGTGGTTGGTCGCCTGGGAGTCGAACGAGAGGTCGGGGCCGTTCACGACCTGGCCCGGCGCCGCAAGCCCTTCGACCGGCGCAACCCCCGTGTCGATAAGGGCGACATCGACTCCCCTGCCCGTGATTCCCTCCTCCCAGTAGCTCGGCGCCCCCACAAGCTCACCTGCCGTTGTGAGCGGCCCTTCCGGATCGGTGTCGCCATTGACACCATTCCTGAGGTGAGGGGGCTCGACGGCCTGCTCGGATCCCCGGGCGGCGCCCGGCGCGGCGCGTACGATCACCGGCATCATCGGCGCTGCGGCCGGCGAGGGGGTGGAAGGCGACGGCCCGGTCGCGGCCCCAGCCAGGCTGATTGAAACCAAGACGCCGGCGAGGCGGTGCGCTGAAGGCAATCGGCGAATGGGTGCTCTGCGGTTCATGTCTCCCTCTAAGACGAGTCGAGGAGGGCTCCCGGCCTACTTGAACGATCTCCCTAACCAGGTTTGGTTTGCTCTGGCACTCTCCCATCGGCGCGCCGCAGCCACAGCTTTAGAGTGCTCGCTCAGGTCTTTTCGCGGTCCGCTTGCTCCCTTGGGCACTGAACTCGGGCGTCGGCGAGGGAGACGAGCAAAGGAGGCCCGCGACGCCCGTTAGATTAGGCGCATGGACACTCAACAAGTGAGGAAACGGCTACTGGATGAGCGCACACGCCTCGAGGGCGCCCGCGCCGGGCTGCTCGACGAGGATCTGCAGGAGTCTGAGGAATCGGCAACGGGTGAGCTCGCCTCGACGGACCAGCATGCCGATATCGCAAGCGAGACGGTGGAACGGGAGACGGGAAACTCGATCCTCGAGCAGGTCGAGGGCGAGCTCACCGATGTGGACAGGGCTCTTGTCCGCCTCGATGACGGCTCCTACGGTTTCTGCGAGGCGTGCGGAAAGCCGATCGGCGAAGCGCGCCTGGAGGCGGTCCCTACCGCTCGGTTCTGTGTCGAGGACCAGGCGGCCCAGGAGCGCGGAGTGAGGCCCGCAGGATAGAGGCCCCGCGATGAGAGAGAGACTTGTCGTCGTCGGCGGAGACGCCGCTGGGATGAGCGCGGCCTCCAACGCAAGGCGCCGCAGGCCCCCGGATGAGCTTGAGATTGTGGCGTTCGAGCGCGGGAGCTTCACCTCCTACTCGGCGTGCGGCATCCCTTACTTCATCGGCGACGTCGTCACCGAGCTCGACTCCTTGATCGCCCGCTCCCCGCAGGAGTTCAAGGACAAGCAATCGATCGATGCCCGCATCGGCCACGAGGTCACCGAGATAGACCTCGAAGCGGGGGCCGTCAGGGTGTCCCGCAGGGGTGATGGCGCAGGTACCTGGGAGGGCTTCGACCAGCTCGTGGTCGCCACCGGCGCCGTCCCCGTGCGACCTGATCTCCCGGGATCCGAGGCGCTTGGCATCTATGGGGTCCAGGTGCTCGACGACGGCACCACCGTCCGCAAGGCCATAGACGAGGCCGAGCCGAGCCGTGCCGTAGTGGTCGGTGGCGGCTATATCGGGCTCGAGATGGCCGAGGCCTTCAAGCTGCGCGGGATGGAGGTCTCCCTTGTCGAGATGGGGCCGCAGCCGATGGGGACGCTCGATCCCGACATGGGCGCAGTCGTTGCCGACGCTGTGCGAAACCTCGACATCGCCCTCTACGCCGAGGAGCCCGTCACCCACTTCGAAGTCACGGGCGGCCGCGTGTCTGCGGTCGTCACCGAGCAGCGCACGCTCCCGGCGGACATCGTCGCTCTCGGGCTTGGTGCCCGTCCCAACACCGAGCTGGCCGAGAACGGTGGAATCCCCATCGGGACCAGCGGGGGCATCGTCGTCGACCGGCGCATGCGGACTCCGGTCGAGGGCGTGTGGGCGGCCGGCGACTGCACAGAGAAGTTCCACAGGGTGTCACGCAAGGCGGTGGCCATCGCCCTCGGAACCCACGCCAACAAGGAAGGAAGGATCGCGGGAATCAACATCGGGGGTGGCTACGCAGGCTTTCCCGGCGTCTTGGGCACCGCAGTGACGAAGGTGTGCGGGGTGGAGGTCGCCCGCACCGGGCTGAAGGAGTCCGAGGCCACCGACGCCGGCTTCGAGCACCTGAGCGTCACCATCGACTCGACCACCCGTGCCGCCTACTTCCCTGGTGCGGCGCCGATCAAGCTCAAGCTCGTCGTCGAGAGGCTTTCCGGCCGGCTGCTCGGCGCGCAGATAGTGGGCGAGCGCGAGGCCGCTAAGCGCATCGACGCACTTGCAACGGCGTTGTGGAACGAGATGACCGTAGACGACATGCTGAACATGGACCTGAGCTACGCACCGCCGTACTCGCCGGTATGGGATCCGGTTCTTGTGGCGTCGAGAAGCGCATGGAAGGCGGTCGAGGAGTCCAGGTAGCCGGCGCCGTGAGCGCCGCCGCAAACGGGCGGGTGTCCCGTGCGCCTTAAGATCCCGGTCGTGGATGCACTTGCGCTGCTCGATCTCGCCGTGGGCGCGGCGCGCAGTGCGGGGGAGTTGCTGCTCGAGCGCTTTGCCGGTCCCGCTGCCGGGGTCACCTCCAAGTCCTCCCCCACGGACCTCGTGAGCGACGCCGACCTGAGCTCCCAAGAGCTGCTGCTTGGGCTCATCCGGGCCGAACGCCCCGACGACGGCGTGCTCTCGGAAGAGGGCACAGACGATGCATCGCGCACCGGGCTGAGGTGGGTCATCGACCCGCTCGACGGCACCACCAACTTCCTGTTTGGCATCCCCGTCTGGTCGATCAGCGTCGCGGTCGAGGACTCACAAGGCGGCGTCGCCGGCGTCGTCCACGACCCGAATCGCGGCGAGACCTTCACTGCAGCGCGCGCCTCAGGCGCGCATTTGAACGGCGAGCCCATCGGAGTGCGCGACAAGGGACACGCTCCGACCGCACTCGTCGGCACGGGTTTCTCCTATGATGCCGGTGCGCGCGCGGTTCAGGCCGACGTGCTTCGCCGTGTGCTGCCCGAGGTGCGCGATATCCGCAGGGCGGGCTCACTGGCGATCGATCTCTGTTACGTCGCGTGCGGCCGCATGGATGGTTTCTTCGAGTCGGTTGTCGGCCACTATGACAAGGCCGCAGGCGAGCTCATCGTCGCCGAGGCCGGGGGGACGGTGAGCTACTTTGATTCGCCCGAAAAGGGGGCCGTTGGGGTCATTGCGGCCGGGCCTTCGCTGCATGCGCAACTCGAAGCGCTCGTGCTCGGGGGCGCGAGCCAAGCGAAGGAGGTGCCACAACGGACATAGTTGATCCCGCCATCGAGGGCTACATGGCCGAGCTCGCCGCCGGCGACGACAATGATGTGCTGCTCGAGATGGAAGCGCACGCAGAGGAGCTTGGTTTTCCGATCATCGGCAGGCTGTGCGGCCGGCTGCTCGAGGTTATGGCGCGCTCGGTTGGCGCCCGGCGCATCTTCGAGCTTGGTTCGGGGTTTGGCTACTCGGCCTATTGGTGGGCGCGTGCGACCGGGCGCACAGGAGAGATCCACCTCACCGACACCGATCCGGGCAACGAGGCAAAGGCGCTCGACTATCTCCGCCGCGCTGGGCTCGATCAGCCGGTCACTTACCATGTCGCCGACGCGCTTGAGGCGCTGAGCGCTACCCCCGGCGAGTTCGACATCGTCTACTGCGATGTCGACAAGGAAGGCTATCCGGGGGCGTGGGAGGCAGGGCGCTCCCGGGTTCGGGTCGGAGGCCTGTACATCTGCGACAACATGCTGTGGAGCGGCCGGGTTATCGACCCGGGCGGCGAGGCGAGCAGTGAGGCCATCGACGCAACCAACCGCGCCATCGCCTCGGATGAGGCATGGCGCTCGACGATCGTTCCCACACGCGACGGCGTCGTGGTGGCTCTGCGCATCGAGTAGGGGGCCGGGCAGGCCCCCGCGAAATATGCCGGGGCCTCAATAGCGTTGTACGTGTAAAAGGGCCTACAAATAAGGACGTAGATGCCAAGACCTCATGGACTAACGCCGCCGGAGGTGCCGGAGCAGAAGGCGCGCCCTGGGACCGGCAGACGGATCATTCGGACCTTCGCCCCCTACCGCAAAAAGGTTGGGCTCGTGGCTGCGCTGATCCTTTTGACCTCGGCCCTCGGCCTGATCAACCCGCTGCTGATCAAGGTCGTGTTCAGCGATGTGATCCTCGCCACCGACGAGCCCGCCGGAGAGCGCACGAGGCTGCTGTTCGTGATCGTGGCCGCCATGATCGCAACCCCAATCGTGAGCGGCCTGTTCGGCTTGTGGCAGACCTATCTCAACAACGTTGTGGGTCAGAACGTAATGCAGGACCTGCGCAACGACCTCTATGCCCATCTCCAGGGCATGCCGCTGAAGTTCTTCACCTCCACGAGGACGGGCGAGATTCAGTCCCGTCTCACCAACGACGTCGGTGGTGTCCAAGACGTCTTGACGGACACCGCCTCGAGCCTTCTGGCCAACATCACGATTGTGATCTCAACGGTCGCCCTGATGTTCTATCTGAGCTGGCCGCTGGCGCTTCTCTCGATTGCGATCCTTCCAGTCTTCACGGTGATCAGCAGGAAGGTCGGCCAGATCCGCAGGGAGGTCTCGGGCCAGACGCAGGAGTCGCTTGCAGGTCTCACCGCAATCATGCAGGAGACGTTGTCGGTGTCCGGGATCCTCTTGACCAAGGCCTTCGGCCGCCAGTCCTACGAAACCGACAGGTTTCGAAGGGAGAACCGCAAGCTGTTCGGCCTCGAGATCAGGCGCACCATGGTGGGGCGCGGTTTCTTTGCCCTCATTCAGATCTTCTTTTCCATCACCCCCGCTTTCGTGTACCTTGTGGCCGGCTTCATGCTGCTGCGCGGCTACGCAGGGCCGGGACAGGACGCACGCGACGTGGTTGGAACGGTCGTCGCCATCACCACCCTGCAAAGCCGCTTGTTCTTTCCTCTCGGCCAGCTGCTAAACGTCAACATCGAGGTCCAGAGCGGCATGGCGCTGTTCGACCGCATCTTCGAATACCTCGACCTGGAGCGCGACATAACCAACCACGACGGAGCCATCGAGCTCGAGTCCTCCCAAGCGAAGGGAGAGGTTCACTTCGACGATGTGTGGTTCCGCTACGACCACAGGGGGAGCGGAGCCGGGGAGCCCGAAGCGCCCAGCCGCGGGTGGACGATCGGAGGCGTCGATTTCCATGCGAGCCCGGGACAGCTTGTTGCTCTGGTCGGGCCTTCGGGTGCGGGAAAGACAACGCTCACTTATCTCTTACCGAGGCTCTACGACGTCGACCGCGGCGCGGTTCGTATCGATGGATCCGATGTGCGCGACATTACACTCGAGTCACTCGGAGAGGTCATCGGCATGGTGACGCAGGAGACCTACCTCTTCCATTCGACGATCAGAGAGAACCTTGCCTATGGGCGCCCCGATGCAACCGAGGCCGAGCTCGAGGCAGCGGCCAGGGCCGCTCACATCTATGACCGCATCATGGAGATGCCGGAAAAGTTCGACACGTTGGTGGGCGAACGTGGCTACAAGATGTCGGGCGGCGAGAAGCAGCGCCTTGCGATTGCTCGGGTGATCTTGAAGGACCCGCGCATCTTGATCTTGGACGAAGCGACGAGCGCGCTCGATACACATTCAGAACGTCTGGTGCAACAAGCACTCAAGCCTTTGGTGCAGGGCCGCACCACGATCGCCATAGCTCATCGTCTGTCCACGATTCTCGCCGCCGACACAATCTTGTTCATCGACAAGGGCAGGATCGTCGAACGTGGATCTCACGCCGAGCTGCTGCGCCGAAATGGCGCCTACGCAGCCCTTTATCGTGAGCAGTTCTCCGACGGTGAGGTTGAGGCCAGGACCGAGGATGGACTTGTTCTGTCCAGCGGCAAGGTCGTGAGGTAGGGAGTTGCAGTGAACATCGAGGGCAAGAGCGCGCTGATAACGGGCGGCGCTTCCGGTCTCGGCAGAGCGACTGCCGAGGAGCTCGCAGGTGCAGGAGCGTCGGTGGTGATTGCCGATCTGCCGTCATCCGACGGGGAGGCGGTGGCCAAGGCGCTCGGTGGGGCCGCCCGATTCGCCCCAACCGACGTGACCTCTTCCTCCGACGTCGGTGAGGCAGTCGCGATTGCCGTCGGTGACTTCGGCGGGCTCCACATCGTCGTCAACTGTGCGGGGATCGGCACGCCGGGGCGGGTGCTAACCAGGGACGGTGCGCCGATCGAGCTCGGGAAGTTCGAGTCGGTCGTGCGCGTCAACCTGATCGGGACCTTCAACGTCATCCGGGTCGCGGCTGCCGCTATCGCCAAGCAGGAGCCCGATGGGGAGGAGCGTGGAGTCATCGTGAGCACGGCGAGCGTCGCTGCCTTTGACGGTCAGATCGGTCAGGCCGCTTACTCGGCCTCCAAGGGCGGCGTCGCAGGCATGACCCTTCCGATTGCGCGTGACCTGGCCAAGCTCCTCATCCGGGTGGTGGCGATTGCCCCAGGGACCTTCGACACTCCGATGGTCGCAGGGCTCGGTCAGGCGGTGCAGGAGGGCCTTGCAGCCCAGACGCCGCACCCATCGAGGCTTGGCCGCCCGGCCGAATACGCCGCTTTGGTGCGCCACATAGTCGAGAACCCAATGCTGAACGGCGAGACGATTCGCCTTGACGGGGCCTTGCGCATGCCCCCTAAGTAAAGAGAAGCGGCGCGTGGCCCCCAGATGGGGCGTTACGACCTAGCTCGTCCGGGCGGGAGTGGGAGGCGCTTGGCCCTCCCTTATGTCCATGCTCACGCCGCCCGAGCCCTCGTCCTCGAAGTCCGAAGGGAACGAGTCGCCCTCGGCTGCGCGGGCTTCGGGCTGGACGGGGGCGTTGTCGAGCTCGCGCCATTCCTTTTCGGCCCAGCGCAGCTTCTCAACCGCCGAGGCAAGGTCGAGGAAGTGAACCGGCACGATCGAGGCCCGTGGACGGAGGTAGGCGTCCCCTATGAGGGCGTCGAGCTCCCGCCGGGCCTCGATGAGGCGAGAACGGATCTGGCCGAGCCGCCGATCGTTTTCCGAGCCTGGTGAGGATCCGTTGACGCTCAGGGCAAACTCCTTATTGGCTCCCAGGTGACCTGGCTCGTTGGTGGGCGGACTTTACCGCGTTACGGCAGGGTAACAGAGAGCGCCCACGGGTGTGCACAAGCGCACTAAGCGTGCCAAGCCGCCCGAAGCCCCCACGCGGTTATCCTCCTTCCCCTATGTTGGATGAAGCCGTCATCAGGAGGGTCTTGGCCGCTGGCGCTCCGGCCGGAGGGCTCGCCGAGCTCTTCGTGGAAGAGCGGCGGTCGTCGTCGTTCAGGCTCGAGGACTCGAGGGTGGAAGATGTTGCCTCCGGCTACGACCTCGGGGCCGGGGTCCGCGTCATCTCGGGCGAACGCGCCTCTTATGCCTACACGAATCTGCTGGCCCCCGAGGCCCTGCTCGAAGCCGCGGCGGCGGCGCGCGCCGGGCTCGCAGGAGGGGACCAGGACGCCCCCCTCGATCTGCGCAGGGTCGAGCCTTCCGCCGTGCACCCGGTCGGGCTTCCCCCCTCGGAGGTCGGGGCCGGGGACAAGGCAGCCGCCCTTGTGGCCGCCGACGAAGCCGCTCGTGCGGCGGGGGGAGACGTCAGACAGGTCGTGGCCTCCTACGCCGACGTGCATCAGCGTGTGCTTGTGGCGACGAGCGAAGGGCTTATCGCATCCGACGATCGCACGCGCGTCCGTTTTGCCGTGCAGGTCGTGGCGGCGAGGAACGGAGAGATCGCGACCGGCTTCGAGGCCCCAGGACATTCGGGCGGCTTCGAGCTCCTCGAGAGACAGCCGGCAGCCGAGCTTGGTTCGAAGGCTGCAGCCAAGGCGCTACGGATGCTCGATGCGAAGCCTTCGCCGGCCGGTGAGTTTCCGGTCGTGCTCGCTCCCGGGTCGGGCGGGGTTCTCATCCATGAAGCGTGCGGCCACGGGCTCGAGGCGGATGCGCTCGTCAAGGAGGCAAGCGTCTACGCCAACCGTGCCGGCGAGCGTTTCGGTTCGGACAGCGTGACGATTGTGGACGACGGCTCCGATGCCGGCGCATGGGGCTCCTTTGGGGTCGACGACGAGGGCACGCCGGCCCAACGCACGGTGCTCTTCGAGCGCGGAGTCCTGACCGGACACCTCAGCGATGTCCGCTCGGCGAAAAAGATCGGCCATCCACCCACAGGTAACGGGCGCCGCCAGTCCTATGCACACCATCCGATAGTGAGAATGAGCAATACCTATTTGCTTCCGGGGCCCGATGATCCTCAAGAGATCCTGTCGTCGGTGCGGCGCGGGGTCTATGCGGCGACATTCGCGGGCGGGGAGGTCAATCCGGCGACGGGCAACTTCGTCTTCGGGATGGCCGAGGCATACATGATCGAGAACGGCGTCATCACGCATCCGATCAAGGGGGCCACGCTAATCGGCAACGGGCCCCAGGTGCTCGGGACGATCGACGCCGTTGCTACCGACTTCGACCGCAAAGAAGGTGTGTGTGGCAAGGACGGCCAGGCCGCTCCCGTGACCAACGGAATGGCCACGGTGTTGCTCGGCAAGATGACCGTCGGAGGAACCGAGGCGTGAGCTCCCGCACCGACGACCGCAGCAAGGAAGACTCCGGTGCCCTACTGGCCCTGGCTTCGGAGATCGCAGGGCGCGCCTCCAAGGATGAGGCGATCGAGGCTTTCGTCACCCACGAGCGGGAGTTCTACGTCAAGGTTTACGAGGGCGAGGTCGAGTCCCTCTCCTCGGCGCAGCCGCGGGGGGCGGGTGTGCGTGCGATCGTCGGGGGCCGGGCCGGTTTCGCCTACTCGACGGATCTCTCAACCGAGGGAATCGAGGCCGTCGTTGCCCAGGCGCGCGACAACGCCACCTACGCAACGCCCGACGAGGCCGTGGCCGTGGCCGAGCGCGCCGAGAGCGAACCCGCTCCAATACCGGGCCTCTTCGACGACGAGCAGCCGGAGGTGGGGCCCGACGACAAGGTCACTTTCGCGCTGACCCTTGAGCGCGCCACGAGGGCGGCCGACAAGCGGGTCAGAACCGTCGAGGAGGCTGTTTACGGAGACAGCGAAGCCGACGTCGCCATCGCAGTCTCCACCGGCATAGCCGGTTCGTACCGGCGGAGCGACGCGTGGTGTTATTCGGTGGCAATTGCCGAAGACGATGGCGACACCGAGATCGGTTTCGAGTTCGATCTCGGGCGGGGTCTCGGCTCTCTCGACGCAAACGAAGTCGCACGGCAAGCCGCCGCGCGCGCAGTTGGTGTGCTTGGGGCCTCCAAGATCCCCTCGGCGCGCATGCCGGTCGTGTTCGACCCGTACACGGCCGGCCAGTTTCTCGGAGTGTTGGGCTCCGCGCTCACGGCCGAAGCGGTTCAGAAGGGGCGTTCACTGTTCGCCGGCCGGCTCGGCGAGGCCGTTGCGTCCGGGAACCTCTCCCTGATCGACGATGGCCGCGCCGAGGGCGCGCCCGGATCGGCGCCCTGGGACGCAGAGGGCGTAGCGACTCAGAGGACGGGCGTGATCACCAAGGGTGTGTTGACCTCTTACCTGTACGACACGGCAAGCGCGCGCAGGGAGGGCCGGCCTTCTACGGGCAACGCCGCGCGGGCGGGATTCAAGTCTGCCCCCGGCCCTGCGCCCTCCAACATGACTTTCGACACGACGGGGGAGGGGCGCGACGAGGTGCTTGGACGCGCCGGGCGTGCACTCCTCGTCCAGGACTTTCACGGAGTGCACTCAGGCGCGAACTCCGTCACGGGGGACTTCTCCGTCGGGGTCACCGGGTTCTTGCTCGAGGACGGCGCGCCGGTGCGTCCGGTCAAAGAGGTCACCATCGCAGCGCCGATGCTCGAGATCCTCAAGGGCATTGAGGCGGTGGCCGTCGACCGGCGATGGCTTCCCTTTGGAGGTTCGTTTGGGGGCGCCACGACGCTCATAAGCGAAATGACCGTCGCCGGGCTCTAAGCCGCGAGGAGTCGTTCTTTCCCGGCACACCAGAAGAAATGGCTGTCAACATCTGACTTTTTGGGTGCGCCTAATTCGGCAGCTGGTGCAAAGACTTTAACGGCTTCTAGAGAAGTCATTTGCGTTAGACCTTTGTAGGCCCGGCCATGCGAAGCGCCGGTTTCGATGAAGGGAGACTCATGAACGGATCCACATCTGCCCGTTCTCTTGCCGGGCGTGCCCGGGCGCGCTGCCTGGGTGGCTGCCCTACTGGCCGTGGCGTTGGGGGCGGCCGGACTCGCTCCGACGTTGGGTGGCGCCCTCCCCATTGACCGGTGCCGCCCTTTTGCTTGGTATCGGCATCCGGATAGAGAAATTGAAGAATATGGGAGATTTCGTCGGAGACGTAAGCGCCGGAGCGGTGCTTAGCGAAGGAGCCGGGACAGCCTCCGGTCGGCGAGCACCTTGTCATCGGTCTGGCAGTGCGGGCAATAGGTGACCTCGTGGGACTCATAGGACACCCGGCGCAGGGTGGTCCCGCAGCGAGGGCACTCCTGCCCCCACCGGCCGTGGACGGTGAAGTGGTCGCCGATCTTGGTTGGAAGCCCGCCCGTGCGCCTCCGCTCCGCAGCAAGCCCCTCGGTGAGGATCTCGCGGACGGCGTCAAAGAGCGCGCGGCGCTCGCTCTGATCGAGCGCCGCAAGGGCGGTGTAGGGCGACACGCCGGCACGATGGAGGATGTCGTCGGAGTAACCGCGGCCGATCCCGGCGACGAACCTCTGGTCCCGCAACAACGTGTGGACGCGTCGCCTGTCCTCGCTCGACAGCAGTAGGCCCTCGAAGGCGTCCGAGAACGGCTGGGGCCCAAGCCGTGTGAGCGGCCCGTCGTCGCCGGAGCGAAGCACCCACCACCCGGCTTTGCGCTCGGTGCCGAACTCCTTGATCAAGATTGAGATGCCTGCGCCGGCGGCTGAGCCTTGGCCCGTGTCCGTGAAGCCGAAGCGCACCACGCCGACCTTTGGGCGCGTCTTCTTGGGCGGCCGTTCGAGGTCGACCCTCCCGCCTTGTGACAGATGCACGAGAAGCCGGTAGCGGTCGAAGTCGAAGACGACGTACTTGCCGCGGCTGCCGATGCCGGTGACGGCGCATCCAATCAGCGACTCCGGTGCAGGGTCGAAGGTCTTGAGGGCCGAGAACTGGATGGGCTGGACGGAGGCCAGCGACGTGCCCGTGACGGCTGCATCAAGCCGCTCGGCAAGCGCCTGCATCTCGGGTAGCTCGGGCACAAGCCCAGCCTATCCAGCGCTCCACCATGCCGGGAGACTCACCAGTTCCCGGCTGGGTGGATCATGACCCAATGGTTGAACAAGAGATCGTCACATTCCTGGAAATGACCTCTCCCGACCAGCTTCGGCCCCCTCGTCCTCCGCCGCTTTCCCTTGAGATGGAGAGGCTCGATAGGGGGTCCGTTGGGTTGGTGAGAACGACGTACGAGCGGATCGGGGCGCCGTACAACTGGAGCGGCCGATCGGCTTGGTCCGATGAGACATGGGAGGAGCTGCTCTCTCGTCCTGGCGTGGAGTCATGGCTCGCTCGAGTGGACGACGACGTTGCCGGAATGGTTGAGCTCGATGCGCAACCCGACGGCGCCGTCGAGATCGTGGTGTTCGGTCTCGTGCCGCAATTCGTGGGCAAGGGCCTTGGGGCCCACTTCCTCTTAATGGGCACAAGACTGGCGTGGGAAGCCAAGGCGCCGGGCGGTGGCCCCGCAAGACGCGTGTGGCTTCACACGTCATCGCGCGACCACCCCCACGCGCGATCCAACTACGAACGCCGTGGGTTTCGCACATTCCGGACGGAGCAAGGGGCGCGCTCCGGCTTGTGAGAACGAAGAGGCGTTAGAACTTGCGCTTGGGGCGCGGCCTCATGCTCGAACGGCGGCCCCTGTGGGATGAGAACACCACCCTAGCGGGCGCCACAGTCATGCCCTCGCGTTCGAAGTCAGCTTCGAGCTCGAGCCTGCTTGCGACCCTGCTCACATCGAAGGCTTGTTCAGGCGTGACGAGGGTGATGCCGGTGCCGCTGCGCCCGGCGCGCGCCGTCCTGCCGACGCGGTGGACGTAACCCTTGTCGTCCTCGGGGGGATCGAAGTTGATGACGTGGGTGATGTTGTCGAGGTCGAGCCCCCGTGCAGCGATATCGGTGGCCACGAGAACGTCGACCTTTCCGGCCTCGAAGCGCTCGTAGGTGCGCTGCCTCGCAGGCTGCGTCATGTCGCCGTGCAAAGCGGCAGACTTCACGCCTCGCGCCTTGAGCTTGTAGACGAGCCGATCAGCCCCGCGCTTGGTCCGCACGAACACAAGCGCAAGCGCTCGCTCGTCTTTCAGGATCTCGATCAGAGTGTCTATCTTGGTGTGGTGCGTCACGGGCACAAAACGGTGGTCGGCCTCTTCGACGGTCTGCTTCGGGTCTTCGACTTCGTGCCTCACCGGATGCTCGGTGTAGGAGCGCGCAAGGTGCCCGACGGCTCCGTCGAGGGTGGCCGAGAACATCATGGTCTGGCGGCGGCCGTTGTTGTTCGGTGGCGCGCCCTGGGGCCCGTTGCCGTTGCTGCGGCCGGACCCTCGGGGTGAATGACCGTTGTCCTGAGTCGCCGCCCGGGACGGGCCGCCCTTCAACCTGTGCACGATGCGGTCGACCTGGGGTTGGAAGCCCATGTCGAGCATGCGGTCTGCTTCGTCGAGCACGAGGATCTTGATGCCGTCGAGGGGCAGAAGCCTGCGCTCGGCGAGGTCCTCGAGGCGGCCGGGTGTCGCAACGACAATGTGGGCATTCGAAGCGCGCTTTGCCTGATCGAACAGGCCGACGCCCCCGTACACGGTCGCGACTCGGAGCTTGCGGGCCTGGGCTACGACCACGAAATCCTGTGCGACCTGGACGGCAAGCTCACGCGTGGGAACGAGCACGAGCGCCCCCGGCTTCCTAACGGACGGGTCCAACCGCTCGACGATCGGCGCGGCGAAAGCAAGGGTCTTGCCTGACCCGGTCCGCGACTTGGCGAGCACGTCGCGCCCTTGGAGAGCGTCTGGGATGACGAGCTCCTGAATGGCAAACGGCTCGTCGAAGTCGCCACTTGCAAGGGCCCGGCACACCGGCGCGGACAGGCCTAACTCGGCAAACGAAGTCAATGTTCACTCCTTAAAGGATGGCTCGAGCTCGATGGCACCGAGCACTCCGGCTAACGGGAGATTCGATCTACCCGTAGCGCCTTAAGGAGCAAGGGAGAGCAAACCTCACGGGCAACCGTTTTGGCTGCCCTAGGCCACCTAGGGTAACACGGGACGCGAAAAGGGACGCGCGGCGACTCGGCGGCGTTCACACGATGAGGTAGAAGGTGATGCCGGCGATGACGCAGTAGGCCGCGAACGGATAAAGCGTCCTAGTGCGTAGGTATCGTATGAGGGCCGCTATCGACAGGTACGAGAAGAGGAGCGAGGCCGTGAAGCCGGCCAGCGCAGGGCCGGCCCCGAGACTCGTGCCGGCAAGGTCGGGGACCTTGACCACGGCGGCCCCGGCCAGAGCTGGGACGGCAAGCAGAAAAGCGAACCGGGCGGAGTCGTCCCTCGTCACCGACAGTCCCACCCCTGCTGCAATCGTCGCTCCCGAGCGCGAGATTCCGGGCAGGATCGAGATCGCCTGGGCGACTCCGATGAGGGCGGCGTCCCACCACCTGAGATCCCGTATCGTACGCAGCCGCCGAGGCCGCCCCATTTTGCTCTTGCGGTCCGGCCGAGGCCGCCCCGCGGACCGGGCGAGCGCGCGCTCGGCGCCGACGAGGATCACGGCGGTGATCATGAGTTGCAGCGCAGTCGACTTGGCGTCCGTAAAGGTCCCCTCGAAGTATCCCGACAGCGCCACGCCCGCCACCCCCGCCGGGATGGTCCCAACGATAAGCAGGAGCGCGAGGTTGCGCGCCACCCGGTCCCCCGAAAACATGCCGCGCGCCGTGCTCGCCAGGTCACTGTAGAAGTACGTAACGAGAGCGATGAGCGAGGCGACATGAAGCAGCACATCGAAGGCGAGGCCGGGCGGAGCCCACCCAAGTGCCTCGGGGACGAGCACGAGGTGACCCGACGACGAGACCGGGACGAACTCCGTGAGGCCCTGGACGGCTCCGAGCAGTGCCGCCTGAAAGACGGACAGCTCAGGCCTCGAGGCGGGCGCCGCTCAGTGCGGTCGCACAGGGGCAGGCCCTGTCTTTGGGGATCTGTGGCACCAGCGAGAAGAGCAGCTGCCTGAGCCTGTCGTTGTTGGCCTCGAAGACCTCGAGAACCTCGGCGTGGCTGACGGGGTCCGCCTCCCCTTCCAAGCCGACGTCGTAATCGGTGATGAGTGAGATGTTCACGTAGCACATCTCAAGCTCACGGGCGAGGTAGGCCTCTGGGTACTGGGTCATGTTGATGACCTCCCACCCGGCCGCCTGGTACCACCTGGACTCGGCGCGCGTCGAGAAGCGCGGTCCCTGGATCGTCACCACGGTGCCGCGATCGTGACAGGTGATGCCCACGTCCTGTGCCGCCTCGAGGGTGAGATGGCGAAGCTCCGGGCAATAGGGATCGGCGAAAGAAACGTGCGTGGTTATGGGGCCGTCGTAGAAGGTGTCGGTGCGGCCGCTGGTTCTGTCGACGAGCTGATCGCAGACGACGAAGTCGCCGGGGCGCACCTCGGGCTTTAACGACCCTGCTGCGCAGGGGCCGATCACCCGTTGCACGCCAAGCTCCTTTAGCGCCCAGACGTTGGCCCGAAAATTGATCTTGTGAGGGGGCAGCTGGTGGCGGTGGCCGTGGCGGGGAAGGAAAGCGACCTCGTGACCGTCGATGGAACCGACGGCGACCGGCCCCGATGGAGCGCCGTAGGGCGTCTCAACGGTCACTTCCTCGATGTCATCGAGGAACGAATAGAAGCCCGAGCCGCCGAAGACGCCGATCGAGGCCCTGGCCATCACGAATCCTTCCTGGGCGCTTTGGCCTTGGCGCCTGAGGCAGGACCGGCCGACGACCCCGAATCTGATGAGCCGGACGACGCCTCCGAGGCCCCAGCCTTGTCGGTCGCGCCCTCGCGCTTACCGCCCTCGCGCTTTTCGCCATCGGTGGCCGCAGCCTTCTCTCCCTTGGAAACCGCAGCCGACTCCCTCGCCTTGTTTCTGTCCGTGGAGTAGAAGCCCGAGCCCTTGAACACGATCCCCACCGGCGAGTAGAGCTTGCGCAACGTCCCACCGCAGACCGGGCACTCTTTTAGCGGCGGATCGCTGAAGGACTGCTTGGCTTCCGTGCGCTCACCGCAGACCGTGCAAGCGTACTCATATACAGGCATGGCTACTGATTCTCCCACTCCGTGGGCCTTCGGGCGGCAGCCTCAAGAACAAAACGAAAATGCCGAAACGGCGACTAGGAAAATCGACCGACTGCCCGCACAGCGGTGCCGAACGAGAGAGATAGTGGAGGCCCATGTCGCTGCAGCGGCGACTGACATTGTTCTTCGTGCTCATAGTGATCCTCCCGCTCGCGGCTGCCGCTCTCGTCATGCAGCGGGCCGTCGTCGACCGCTTCGTGCAGGCGGCGGCGGACGATCGCAGAGCGGCCCTTGATGCCGCCGTCCCCGTCTTCAAGCAGAGAGTCAAAGCATTGGACGAGAGGGTGGCGGCGGCGGGGCCAAGCAGGCGGTGGTTCGCGCAGACCCTGAGCGTCCGCCGGGCCCCGCTCGGCGGGCCCGCTGGAGGTGGACGCGCCTCTGTGGATAGGCGGCTGGGACGACTCTTGGAGGACGAGTCGGTCATGGACTTCGTCATCGCTCTCGACCGTGAGGGGGCAGTCGCCGGCTTCGCTCTGGAGCGCCCCAGATACCTCGATGGTTTCGGTGCGCCGGGAGCAAGGGCAATCGTTGCCTCGGAACGCGGCATCGGGAACGGCTTCTTCCGCACGGCCGAGATTTCGGTGGGCCGGCAGGGCTCGTTGATAGGGGGACTCTGGCTCGACGGGGATCTCTTGGGCATCCTACAGAGGCGTCCTTCGCACATGTCCCTCGTCTCCAACGGCACAGTCATCGCGTCAACGAGCGGAGCCCCAGTTGCCGTCGGGGCCCGGGTTACATTCGAAGGGCCATTTGCCGCCGAGCTTGGCCAACCCGTCAGCGCCGACGCTCGTCATCTCGGGGGCCAGGGCGCCGACGTTGCCGTGGTTGCCTCAACGCCGACCCAACGCGTCGCCGATGCCCAACGCGGCTCGCTGACCGCCATGGTGCAACTCCTTGCCCTTGCGCTGATGGCGATTCTCGTGCTGGCTCATCTCCTTGCGCGCGTGATAACCCAACCTCTCATGGAGCTCACCGCAGGCGCTACCGCCGTTGCCGGAGGGGACCTCGATTACGAGATGGAAGTGCATTCGATCGACGAGGTCGGGAAGCTTGCTTCCTCTTTCAACTACATGACTGCGCAGCTCAGGGCCACCATCAGGGAACTTTCTGCCTCCCGGGACCGACTGCAGCGAGCAGTCTTCCGGGTGGGAGAGACGCTGCGCTCGACCAGTGACACGAACAGCATGCTCGCATCCATCCTCAACATGGCGGGTGACGCAGTCGAAGCCGAAGCGGCCGTTCTGTGGATGCCGACGCCCACAGGGGGTGAGCTCTATCCTGCTGTGGCCGAGGGCCTCGACCTGGCTCAGCTTCGGCGGGTGCCCCTCGCCTCCGGCGGTGTCGGAATGGCTGCTCGCACGGGCGCGCCGCTGAAGCTGAACGCCGGTGCGGCTTCGGCCGGTGAACCGGCACTGCCGGTGGGAATGGCCGTGCCGATGCCGAGCCGGGAGGGCACGCCGAGCGTGCTTGCGCTCTACCGGCATGACGCCGGCAAGCCGTTCACCGATGAGGATCGGAGCACCGTCGTTTTCCTCGCCGAGCAGGGGGGCGTCGCAATCGAGAACGTGATGCTGCACGAGGAAGCCCGGCGCCTCTCCCTTACCGACGGGCTAACGGGGGTCTGGAACCGGCGCTACGTGCAGATTCAGTTCCGCAAGGAGCTCGCCGGAGCTATCCGTTACGAGCGGCCCTTTAGCTTGCTGCTCCTGGACCTTGACCACTTCAAGGACATCAACGACTCTTATGGGCATCAGTGTGGAGACGAGGTCCTCGTCGAGCTGTCACAGCGCGTGGACAATGGCCTCCGTGAGGTCGATACCTTCGCCCGTTTCGGAGGCGAAGAGTTCCTCTGCCTACTCTCCGAGACGGACGAGGAAGGCGCCCTCATCAAGGCCGAGAAAATACGCAAGCTCATCAAGTCCGCACCGGTCGAGCGAACCGGTGGGCAGCCGATCGCAGTCACCGTCTCTATTGGCGTGGCGACGTTTCCCTTCTACGGCGAGTCTTTCGACACACTGTTGCATGCGGCCGATCGTGCCCTCTACCGCGCCAAGCGGAAGGGCCGGGACCAGGTGTGCCTGGCCGACCCCCCACGGCCCGGCCTAAAGATCGCCACCTGAGCGGCACTGGTGCCCGCCGCGTAGATTACCGGCGCGACACTAGACTGGCGGCCGCGTTGTTCCCGGACCGGGAATCGCAGTTGCAGATGTATCAAGATCGGTGGGGCTGGAGCCACAAATCGGAGGGCGTTATCGGTGACGATCAGGAAGGCGGTTATACCTGCGGCGGGCCTCGGCACCAGATTCCTGCCGGCCAGCAAGGCGATTCCCAAGGAGCTGATCCCCGTTGTCGACAAGCCGGGGGTGCAGTACGTCGTCGAGGAGGCGGTGCGTGCCGGACTCGACGACATCTTGATCATCACGAGCCGGAGCAAAGGTGGGATTGCCGATCATTTTGACCGGTCGCTAGAGCTCGAGAGCCACCTCGAGAGCGCCGGCAAGAATGAGCTTCTTGCCGAGGTGCGCGCCGTGGCCGAGCTCGCGCAAGTGCATTACGTGAGGCAGAAGGAGCCCTTGGGTTTCGGCCACGCCGTTCTTATGGCGCGCGAGCACGTCGGGGACGAGCCCTTCGCGGTCATGGTTCCCGACGAGATAGTTCCTGCGCCCCTCGGCGGGGAGGCGGACCTCATGCCGGCCATGGTCGAGATCTACGAACGGCTCAACCGCAGCGTCATTGCGGTCCAAGAGGTTCCTCACGAGGAGATCGTTGCCTACGGCGCCATCGACCCCGAGTTCGTGGAAGACAAAGTTGCGCGCATCAAGGACATGATCGAGAAGCCGTCGCTCGAAGAGGCTCCATCCGACCTCGCGTCGCGTGGCCGGTACGTGCTCAGCCCAGATATCTTCGATGCGCTAGCCAAGACGCAGGCAGGAGCGGGCGGTGAAATACAGCTCACCGACGGCATCAAGAAGCTCGCCGATGAGCAGGGCGCATACGCATATGTCTTCGACGGCGTGATGATGGATGTCGGCAAGAAGTTGGAGTATCTCAAGGCAACCGTCGAGCTTGCCCTTGCACACGACGACCTCGGCAAGTCGTTCAAGGACTACCTAGCGCAACTCGTCGCCGGGCTCGGCTAGTGCTCCTTCTAGTCCTTAGTGGTGCTGCCCCGGCGGCCTGCTCGGCAGGGTGTTAGATGCTCTCCGTCGATGAAGCACGGCAGCGCGTTGTCGATTCCGTGCAGCCCCTCGAGCCGGCCGATGTCGTGGTCGGCGACGCGCAGGGGCTTGTGCTTGCCCTGGACCTCGTGGCGCCCCATTCACTCCCTCGCTTCGACAACTCCGCGATGGACGGCTACGCGCTGCAGGCAGTCGACATAGCCGGTGCCGGCGACGGGACGCAGATCGAACTGGAGGTCGTCGCCGAGGTGAAGGCGGGTGCGCCCGGAGACGATGTGACGGTTGCCTCGGGCGCTGCGGCGCGAATCATGACCGGCGCGCCGTTGCCGCCGGGGGCGGACACGGTCGTGCCCGTCGAGGAGACCGAGGAGCGGGACGGGAGGGTGCTCGTCGCAGCGGCCGTTCCCAAGGGCCGCCACGTTCGCCCCGCCGGCGACGATGTCACGGCCGGCGAGGTCATCGTGCGTGCAGGAACAGAGCTGGGGCCCGGCGAGATGGCGCTCATTGCTTCGATGGGGTTGTCGCCGGTGCCGGCGAGACGGGGTCCCAAGGTGGCCGTGATGGTCACCGGCGACGAGCTCGTCGCGCCCGAGGCGACTCCAGCGCCCGGTCAGATCCGCGACTCGAACTCGGTTGCGCTGCGTGCCCTTGTGAGGGAATCTGGGGGCGAACCGGTCCCCACCGGATACGTCGAGGACACCGAGGCGGCGGTCGTCGAAGCGTTGCAGCGCGCCGCCGAGACCTCAGAGCTTGTTGTGTCTTCGGGGGGCGTCTCGGTTGGGCGCTACGATTTCGTCAAGCCGGCGGTCGAAAAGCTCGGCTACATCGATCTGTGGCGGGTTGCGATGCAACCCGGCAAACCGGTGGTGCTTGGCGCCATCGGTGACACGCCCTTCTTGGGGCTACCGGGAAACCCGGTCTCCATCCACATCGGATTCGAGCAGTTCGTGCGCCCTGCGATCAGAAAGATGCGCGGGTGCAGCTCGCTTATACGGCCCACAATCACAGCCGTTCTGACCGAGGCGATCACCAAACCGCCGGGGCGGCTTCATTTCGTGCGCGTTCGCCTCGCCCACAACTCGGCCGGTTGGAGGGCAACGCCGACCGGCCCCCAGGGCTCGCACATCCAATCGTCTCTGATCCACTGTCACGGCGTGGCGCGCTTTGCGATTGAAGAGACGGAGCTTGCCGCCGGCTCCGAGGTGACCGTAGAGGTATGGCGGCTCCCCGAGTCATCGGAGGGGTGATGGAGCCTCACCCTGAAACCGCGGCGAAGATGGTCGACGTTGGGGGCAAGGAAGTCACCGCTCGGGTTGCGGTTGCATCTGCGACGGTGAGGATGTCGATGGCAACACGAGACCTCGTCGTCGAGCGGCGGCTCGCCAAGGGCGATGCACTCGAGGTCGCGCGCATTGCGGGGATCATGGGGGCCAAAAAAACCTCGGAGCTCATACCCTTGTGTCATCCGATCGGCGTCGATGCGGTCGATGTGCGCCTTGAGCCCTCCGACGAAGGCATCATCGTGACAGCGACCGTCAAGACGTCCGAGCGCACGGGTGTTGAGATGGAGGCCATGACCGCGGTGTCCGTTGCCGCGCTAACCATCTACGACATGGTCAAGGGCACCGAACGCGGCGTCACCATCACAGAGGTTGCGCTTCTAGAAAAGGCCGGGGGCCGCTCCGGCGTGTGGCGCCGCACGCCTTAGTTCGGCTAGCTTTCCTTCGGGCGCTTGAGATAGCCGGTGGTCCCGGTCGCCTGGCTCTCTACGACCTGCACAAGCTCCCACCCCTCTTCTCCCCACTGGTTGAGAATCTCTTGCAGGGCGTGTGAGATCAAGGGCACGGTTGCGTACTCCCACTTCTGCACGGCATTCACCTCCTGAGAAACCGAATCGGTCGGTTGATTTTTGGTGGCTTGGTTCTGAGGCCGCACGTAACCTACTCGACGTGACCGCAATCGTTATCGAGCCGAGCGGAGACTTCCTCGCGACGGAGGTGTTGCGGGCTCGGGGCGCACGCCAGCGAGCGCGTGGCCTCCTGACCAGGCCCCCGCTTGAGCCGGGGCAGTCGCTGTGGATCGAGGATCTGCGCGGTGGCGCCCTCATCCATACCTTCGGGATGCGCTACCCGATCGACATCGCTTTCTGCGATAAGCAGTGGAGGGTCCTGTATGTGATCAGGGGGATGCGCCCAATGCGCTTTAGCCGTTGGGTGCGGCGCGCCCGGCATGTGCTCGAGCTCCCGGCCGGGACCCTAGGCCCCCTCGTGCAGCCGGGCCGCCAGCTGCGGGTGACCGAACGATAGGCGGCTCGTGGTTACTCGGGGACTTCGTCGAGTCCCGTCCTGAAGGCGTCGTTGGGCAGGAACAGCCACTGCCCGCCGCGCTCCTCAACTCCGCCGACGACCGGGATGATGTCGGGATCCGGGCCGGAGCTAGAGCCAGGAATGAGCACCGCTCCGCGCCCTACAAGCTCGGTGATGAGATCAACTGTGGGATGCCCTTCTATCTCCATGGCAACGAGTTTATGCCCTGCACACCGGGCTCTGTTGACTCGAGCGGGTCCAACGCCCTACCGTTGCGATCATGGTTTCGCTCCCTACCGTCCGCGTCGCCGCCGTGCAGGCGACACCGGTCATCCTCGACGCCTCAGCGTGTATCTCCAAGGCGGTCCGCCTCATCGGTGATGCTGCTGCCCAGGGGGCCCGGGTTGTGGTCTTCCCTGAGACGTTCGTGCCCGTTTACCCAAGTGGTGCCTGGGCGAAGCACGCGTCGGACTTCGATGGATTCGATGACATGTGGGAGCGCCTTTGGAAGGAGTCGGTCGATGTCCCTGGCGCCCTGATCGACCGACTCATCGACGCCTGCCGGGAGAAAGAGGTGTACTGCGTGATGGGAGTCAACGAGCGCGAGAGCAAGCGCCCGGGCTCTCTCTACAACACCATCGTCTATCTCGGGCCGGAAGGCATCGAGCACAAGCACCGCAAGCTCATGCCAACCATGCACGAGCGGTTGTTCTACGGGATCGGGGGCGGCGCCGATCTCGATGTGGTCGAGACTTCCTTCGGCCGCATTGGGGGGCTTATTTGCTGGGAGAACCGCATGCCCCTTGCTCGTTACGCAGTCTATCGAGGCGGGCCCCAGATCTGGGTGGCCCCGACCGCAGACGACTCCGACACGTGGTTGGCATCCATGCGCCACATCGCCATCGAGTCGGGTGCTTACGTAGTCTCTGTCCCGCAGTACATCCCGAGGTCCGCGTTTCCCTCGGACTTCCCGGCGCAGCTACCCAAGGACGAGATCCTCGGACGCGGTGGAGCGGCGATCGTCGAGCCCTTGACCGGCACGGTTATCGCCGGCCCTCTTTATGACGACGAGGGCATCGTCGTCGCAGACTGTGATCTCCGTGTCACCCTGCACGCGAAGCGATGGTTCGACTCGATCGGTCACTACAGCAGGGAAGACGTACTCAACTCTGCCTTTCTGTCAGATCCTCATTAGTCTCCTGATCGGCGATGTGGGTAGGTGTCGCGCGCTGCGATGAAGATGGCGGCGCCGGCACACCCAACCAGGCCGATGATGCAGCCGATCGTCACGGCAATGACATAACGACCCACCGTGCCCGGCCAGCCCACGGTCACGAATGCGATCAGGGAGATCAGACCGACGACGGCGAATATAGTCATGGCCGTCACCACGATCATGCGCAGTTTCTCGCCCGAGCGCCCGGTCATGCGCCGGCTCTGGAGGAGATCCACTCGAGCAGTGTGCGCGTTCCGACGCCCGTACCTCCTTTTGGCACCTCATCGGTCGCGGTCTCGTTGCGAGCGGTGCCGGCGATGTCGAGATGCGCCCACGGCACGCCCTCCGGCACGAATTTCTTCAAGAAGAGTGCAGCAAAGATGGAACCGCCGTACCTTGTCCCGATGTTCTTGATGTCGGCGGTCTCGGACTCGAGCTCTTTGTTGTAATCGTCGAACAGCGGCATGCGCCAGTAACGTTCTCCGGCCGCCTCACCCGCTGCGATCAGCTCTTGCGCAAGCGCGTCGTCGGTGGCGAAGAGACCGCTGCACTTTCGGCCGAGCGCAAGCATGATTGATCCTGTGAGTGTGGCGAGGTCGACCATTGCCGCCGGCTTCTGCTGCGATGCAAAGGCAAGGGCGTCGGCGAGTATGAGCCGGCCCTCGGCGTCGGTGTTGAGCACCTCCGATGTCGTTCCTCCGTAGTGGGCGATGACATCACCGGGCTTGATCGCAGTCGGTCCCGGCATGTTCTCCGTCGCAGGTATGAAGGCCATGACCTCGGCGGCAAGACCAAGCTGGTCCACAACGCTCATGGCGCCGAGCACAGCCGCCGCGCCCGACATGTCGGTCTTCATCTCCTCCATGTTGCGGGCGTCCTTGAGCGACAGCCCGCCCGTGTCGAACGTCACGCCTTTGCCGATGATCGCGAGCTTGACGGTAGCGGACGGCGGCTTGTAGTGGACCTGTATGAAACGCGGGGGGTTGGCCGAGCCGCGCCCGACCCCCAGGATCCCGCCGAAGCCCCGCTCGGACATCTCGGCCACGTCCCATATCGTGCAGTCGAGGTTGGCGCCGGCGGCCAGCTCGACGGCCCTTTCCGCAAGCAGCTCGGGCGTAAGCGCGGAGCCCGGCTCGTTGATGAGATCACGCGCAAGCGCCGTTGCCGAGGCGTAGGCGACGCCTCGCTCGATCGCCTCGGCCCCGGAGCCCAAGAACAGCACTCGCTCGAGCTTGTGGTCGCCGACGCGGGATTTATAGGCCGTGAACCTGTACGAACCGAGAAGGTAGCCCTCTGCGGCGGCCGCAGCGCCATTGCCTTCCACGGCGGAGTGAAGGGTTGAGGCAACCACGGCGCGTCCCGAGAGATGGCGTGCGGCTGCGCCCGCTGCCCGCCTGACCTCTGAGGCGCCGGCCGTCCCGGCCGGACCGAGACCTGTGACTGCGATGGCCTGCGCCACGAGATGTCCGAACGAGGGCAGGATCACGACCTCTCCGAGCTTGGCTTTGAATCCGGCGGAGGTGAGATAGCCGCGCAGGTGACCTTCGGTGGCCTCGTCGACGGCCGGCCCCGGAGCAACGAGGTCGAAGCCGCCCTCGGTCGTGGAATGGGCCCCAACGACAAGGGCGTCGCAGGCTACGGCCTGGGGGGACTCCTCGGACACCTCTATGGCGACTGCCATCTCGGAACTCCCTTCTAAGTAGGGGGCCATGCTAAGGCTGGCCGCCCATCCTCCTCGCCTGAGATCCGCGTTGGGAGCTCGTGTGCTTGATAGCGTGGTCCTGTTCGAGGATTCGACCGCGTCTGCAAGATTTGGAAACGAGGTAACGGCTCTGACTCTGTTGTTTCTTTTCGTGCTAGTCGTTGCTTGGCTCACCGTGTTCTTGCCGTCGGTGATGCGGGCCCGTCGGAGCTCCCCACTTTTTAGCACCGAGGGATTCAGGAAGCGCATGAGCTCCATCGCCCCCGGCGCCGGACGGGAGGTGAGGGCGGGCGGGGGCACGGCTTCAGGCGGGCGATCGGCAGAGGGCAAGGGCCGCTGGGTCGTGATGCCGCAATCTCCCGACCGTGTCCGGCGGCTCGCCTGGCAAAAGGCCCAGCGCCGCCGCAAGTATCTGCTTCTGGTCCTTGTGGTCGCTGTGGTCGCTTCGGCGCTTGCCGGGGCGATCGTGGGGGGCGCGATGTGGGAGGTGCACCTTGCCTTTGACGCCTCGCTTGCCGTCTACGTCGTGCTGCTCGTCGAGGCGAAGAAACGGCGCGCCCAACACGCCGCCACCGTGAGTCCCCTCGAGCGAGCGCGGAGGCGTCTCACGAGATCAGAACGCCGGGACGAGCCGGCCGATCGCCTGCGCGCCTGAGGCGATCACAAGCGGCCGATCGCCAGCGGCGGGCAGGGACAGAGCGAGCTAGGGTAACCGGCCATGGACGCCCGCGAGCTTGGGGAGCAGCTCAGGGAGCATCTCGACGATAAGACCTCGGCGCGCGAGCGAGGCCTGGCCAGCAGCCGCGCCGCCATCAGGTCGTGTGGGAATGCAATCAGGGCGCTGCACCGAGGCGAGATCCCGGGTGCCGCCGCTCTTCTCGATGACGCTCAGGAGGCGCTCGATGAGGCCCGTGCTGCCCTTGCGGCGCACCTCGACGTCCTCCACGCCGGCTTCGTCCACGATGCCGAGAAGGAGCTCGCGGAGGCCAGGATCACCTTCGCCCTGGTTACGGGGGCCTCCCTTCCCAACCCGGCGGAGTTGGGGATACCGCCTGCGGCCTTCCTTAAGGGTATGGCCGAGGCGATCGGTGAGCTCCGGCGCCACCTCCTCGATCTCATGCGCAGGGGCGACCTCGAGCGCTGCGAAGTGGTCCTCGCCGAGATGGACGACATCTACTACCTGTTGACGACGATGGACTACCCGGACGGGATCACCCAGGGACTCAGGCGCCTGACCGACGTCGCCCGGTCTATCGTCGAACGAACGCGCGGCGACTTCACGATCTCCAAGATCCAGAGCTCGCTCCGCGTGGCCCTCGATTCGCACGCCTCCGCGCTCGAAGACCGTTAGGGCCCGAGGCCCCGAGCCATTTTGCGATGACGGCCGCGGCGCCGGCCCCTTTAGGCCGGCGCCTCATTCTCGAGCCTCGCCTGCTCGCCCGTACCAAACCAGGGCCGAATGCGCCGGAGATGGGATCCGAGGACCAGGCCCGCCGACAGGAGAACCAGGTTCTTGATCACGAATTCGCCCTCGGTTGTGAGCAGCAGCGGGTTCCCGCCCTGGAACGCAACGTCTGGTTGCAAGACGAGCACAAGAAACGTCCCGGCCATCTGAAGTACGAACAGAAACAGGATGATGCGCATCGCCCGGCCAAGCAGAAGCCCTATCCCAACCACTGCTTCGAAGGCCCCAAGGACGGGGACGAACCAATCTGGGTCCACCCAGTAGACGGTATTGGCGACGAGCTCCGTGACCGGCGTCTCTCCCGCGATTTTCAGGATCCCGAACCAGATGAACACAATCCCGAGAGAGACCCTCAAAAGGGGGATGCTCACCCTGGACAGGATGTCGAGGAAGCGCGTATCTATTGCCGTCAGACGTGCCCAGACCCGTTCCGCAACGTCGGCGGGGGTGCGATCGGCGCTGCCCGTTGTGCTTGCTTTCTCGGGGGGCGTTTTCGTCGAAGTCACTGATACGTTCCTTCCTGCTTGCTCGGCCCTGCCTGCTCGGCCCCCACACTCGATTATCGGCGAAATCAGGGGCAACGAGGTCATGAGCGCCGATGCTCACCCGTCTGCGAATGTGGGAGCCAGGCCTAGAGGTCCGGACAGCGTTCGCCCGGCTCCTTAGGTCCTGGTGCGGTAGTGGAGGTGAACCGCGCCGTTGCTAAAACGGCGTTCGTCGAGCAGTTCGAGGTTCAGGCGGACATTGTTGGGGAGGAACCGTTTGCCGCCTCCCACCACGACGGGCGAGACGAACAGGTGGCACTCGTCGACCAACCCGGCCCTGAGCGCCTGGGCGGCGAGGTCGGAACCGCCCACGGTGATGTCACGTCCCGCCGAAGCCTTCATCTGCCGTACCGCTTTCGGGTCGAAGTCTCGCTCGATCCGCGTCCTGGCGCTGGATACGGTCTCCAGGGTCTTCGAGTAAACGATTTTGTCGGCCGCCTGCCATATGGCAGCGTAGTCCTGAATGAAGGGTGGCTGGCCGGCGACGGTGTGCGCGGTCTCCCAGTAGAGCATCACCTCGTAGATTCGGCGCCCGT
>JACCZU010000192.1 GCA_013695835.1 Candidatus Aridivita willemsiae | reverse complement strand
TGGGGAGCCCGGCCGCGCGGGCCGCTCGCAAGAGCCTGAGATCGTATGCGACGAAGGCTCCGAGATCATCCCTCACCAGCATCGCCGTCGCTAGATGAATCGCATCCAGAGAGCGCATCAGGGCCGGCTCGATCGTGGCCGCCAGGGCGACGACCTGGTCGTCGACATCTCGCAGAGCCACTCTCTCAAGTGTTTGTCGAGCCCGGCCGAGCGTGTCTTCGTCGAAGCACCGTGCCGCCCTCGGCACTTCAACGGCGGCTATCGCGCTCGAAAAGAAACGCCCGCCGCTTTTTAGCCACTCCCTGAGAGCCTGAGTCTCAGGCTCTTCGACGACCAGCTTGACGAGCGCCGATGAATCCAGGTAGGTGAGCTCCTCATCCACCTAGCGTTCTGTCGCTCTTTGCTCCTCGAGGGCCCGGGTGATGGAAAGACCCCGGGGTGCGGGCGAAGGGGGGCCAAGCTCGGCCAGGCTCCCCGTGGCAGGCCGAGCCCGCCCCGAAGCGATGAGCCGGTCAAGGGCAGTCATGTTCTCGGGAAGAGGCGACAACACGGCGACCGGACGACCCCTGTCCGTGACCCGCAGCGTCTCGCCCTCTTCGACCCGGCGCAGGTAAACGCTGAGATTCTGCCTCAGCTCCCTGACCCCAACCGTCGTTTGATCACTCATGTAGCACATGATAGCACAATGGGCGAAGCGGCTATTGGTTGGACGAGTGGCCGGGGAAGAGGCTCAGCGAGGGGTCGATGATGGGGGCGGCGTTGTTGACTGCGGTGGCGGCCTCGCCGAAACCGGTGGCGATGAGGCGGAGCTTGCCCTCGTATTCAGTGATGTCGCCTGCAGCGAACACCCGGGCCAGGTTGGTCGCCATCTTGGTGTCGACCGCGATCTGGCGCTTGATGAGCTCAAGGCCCCACTCCTTGAGGGGGCCGAGGTCCGCCTTGAACCCGAGCGCGGCAACGACCGCCTGGACCTCGAGCGTGCGGTGCTCGTCGGTCTTGTTGTGGAAGATCTCTGCGGCCTCGACGCTGCCGTTGCCCCTGATCTCTTTGACCTCGGTGAAAGTCAGGACCTCGACCGAAGACGCCAGGACCTTTTGGACGGTGGTCTCGTGGGCGCGGAACTTATCCCGCCGGTGCACGAGCGTGATGGAGCGAGCCAGGGGCTCGAGGCTGACGGCCCAGTCGAAGGCGCTGTCCCCCCCGCCGACGATGAGCACGTCGAGGTCCTTGAGCTCGTCGAGCTTGGGGACGAAGTAGCGGAGGCCCCTGTCCTCGAACTCCTCGGCGTTGGGCAGTGGGCGCGGCGTGAAGTTGCCGATCCCACCCGTGATGATCACGGCCTTGCACACCACCTCGGCCCCCTTGTGGCTGGTGACCGTCACGGCATCCTCGCCATGGGTTAGCTCCTTGGCCAGGTGGCCGAGCAGGTAGGTGGGGTGGAAGGGCTCGGCCTGTGCGACGAGGTTGTCGACGAGGACCTGACCCTTTACTTCGGGGAAGCCCCCGACGTCGAAGATGAGCTTCTCCGGGTACATCGCGGTGACCTGTCCGCCCGGTTCCGTGAGTGAATCCATGATCGCGATCGAGAAGCCGCGGAAACCTGCGTAGTAAGCGCCGAAGAGCCCTGCCGGGCCCGCGCCCACGATGAGCAGGTCGACCTCGTGCCGGTCGCCTGCTTGATGCTCGTCCGCCTTCGGTTCGACTGCCTGCGGTTCGACTGCTGGCTCACCCATCCGGTGCCAGCTTAGCCGACCACTCCAAGCTGCAAGGCTCGGCCCCCCTAAGATGGACGGCCCATGGAGGGGCCAGCGAAAGGAGCAAGTCCAATGTCGGCCTCGGTCATCGTCTCTGCCGCAAGGACGGCAATCGGAAGGTTTGGAGGAGCGATCGCCGGCGTCCCTGCCGTCGATCTCGGGGCGCGCGCGATCAGGGGCGCGCTCGAGAAGGGCGGCGTCGACGGAGCCCAGATCGACTACGTCATCATGGGCCACGTCATCCAGGCGGGCGCCGGCCAGATCACGG
>JACCZU010000186.1 GCA_013695835.1 Candidatus Aridivita willemsiae | reverse complement strand
GGACCAAGAACTATCGGACGGGCATCGAGTTCGACGATCCCGGAGCCCTTGCGCAGACCTATGCGTACTACGACCCGATCTGGGCGCTTCCCGAAGCCGGCAAGATCTACTGGGAGGCGCAGGGCTCGTCCTTGCGGGACGACCCAAGTCCCGCCGCCAAGCCCATGAGCGCCTGAACCGGATGCAGCTGTTCGGCACTCATCGTTCCATCGAGCCCGAGGGCACGCTGCCGCAGGCAGCTCATCGCCTCGACGTCGACTCAGAGCTGCGCGAGGACGAAGTCGCCATAGACGTCGACTACCTCAACATCGACGCAGCGTCGTGGCTGGAGATCCGCACAAGCACCGGCGGATCGCCGGAGGCCATGGCGCGAAGGATCATCGACATCGTCGGACGGTCGGGCAAGATGCACAACCCGGCGACGGGATCGGGGGGAATGCTCGTTGGCACCGTCGCGGCTCTTGGCGCGCATAGGAGCGACCCGCCCATTGGGGAGCGCATCGCCTCGCTCGTTTCGCTCACGCTGACGCCGCTGCGCCTCGATGCCATCCTCGAACTCGATCCCAGCTCCGAGAAGGTCAGGGTCAAAGGGCGGGCAATCCTGTTCGGATCGGGTATCTACACGCCCGTACCCGACGACCTCCCGGATGAGGTGACGCTCGGCGTGCTCGACGTCTGCGGCGCCCCCGCATGGGCCCACCGCCTCGTCCGGCCCGGGATGAAGGTCGCCGTCATCGGGGCGGGCGGTAAGTCCGGAATGCTTGTGTGCGCGCAGGCAGTCCGCTCGGCGGGGCCTGAGGGCCGCGTGCTCGGGCTGTGCTGGCCTCCGGACACCACCACGGCCGCACAGGGCGGCGGGGCGGAAGCCGTGGCGGTCGACTGCACCGCTCCGATTGAGGTTCTCGAGACAGTCACCACGGCGCTCGACGGGGCCCTCGCCGACCTCGTGTTCGTGTGTGCCAGCGTGCCGGGCTGCGAGGGCGGGGCAATATTGTCGTGCGATGACGACGGCCGGGTGGTCTTTTTCTCCATGGCGACCTCGTTCACGGCGGCTGCGCTCACGGCCGAGGGTTTGGGCAAGGCTTGTGACATGACCATAGGCAACGGCTACGTGCCGGGGCACGCAAGGCTTGCGCTCGACCTCGTCCGCAGCGAGCCGCTTCTCCTCGAGGCCTTCGGGGGATGACCACGACGCTGTTCACCGGAGGAAGGGTCAGGGCCCACCCCGAAGCGGCGCCTGCTGACTGGCTCTTGTGCGACGACGACACTGTGGTTGCGACGGGGACGACGGCCGAGACTCCGGCCGCCGACCGCACGATCGATCTCGCTGGGGCCGTGGCCCTGCCTGCGTTCTGCGATGCGCACGTGCATCTCCCTGCGACCGGCCTTTACGCGCTCGGCATGGACTTCAGGGGCGAGGGCTCGAGCAGTGCGATCATGAACGCCTTCGCCGCCCGTGCGAAGGGTGGAGGAGGGAATGGCGGTGGAGGAGGGACTGGCGGCCTCCTGTTCGGCGGCAACTTCGAGGACCCGCTCGACCGGCCCCTTGGGGCGGCCGATCTCGATGCCGCCGTAGGGGGGCGCACCGCGCTCCTCGCGCGCGCCGACATGCACTCCTGCATCGTTTCAAGCGCGGTCCTCGAGCAGCTCGACCTCGACGGCCTCGCCGGCGTTGACCTCTCCGAGCAAGGAGAGCCCACCGGCTATCTCAGGGAGCAGGCTGCGGGGCGGGCGTGGCGCTGGTTTGAGTCGCAGCTCCCTGCGCAGGAGCAACGCGACGCGATCACTGCGGCGGCACAGCTCGCCTACTCGAAGGGCGTAACCACCGTGCACGAGATGTACGTCGTCGAGTGGCGGGGGTGGCCCTCACTCGACATCGTCCGCGACGTCGCAGCCACGAGCGCGCTCGACGTGGTCTTCTACGTCGCCACGGCAGAGGTGGCCCGCGTGGTCGACATGGGCTTCGAGCGCATCGGGGGGGACTTCTTTCTCGACGGCTCGTTCGGCTCGCAGACGGCCTGGCTGTCCGAGCCCTACGACGCGCCCCCGCCACCGGGATCGCCCCCACGCGGCATCGCTTACCACACAAACGAAGAGGTCATCGAGCTCTTCGGCAGCGCCCAGGCCGCCGGGCTGCAGGTCGGAGTTCACGCGATCGGCGATGCGGCGATCACTCAGGCGCTCGACTGCTGGGAGGCCGTCGCCGCCGCCGCGGGCACCGAGGCCGTGCGTGCCCTCGGGCACCGCATCGAGCACTTCGAGTGCGCCTCCGATGAGCACGTGCGCAGGGCCGCGCTGCTGGGGCTGAGGGCAAGCGTGCAACCCGCCTTCGACGCCTTCTGGGGCGGCGAGCACGGTATGTACGCAACTCGGGTCGGGCCGAGGCGCGCAGCGGGCATGAACCGTTTCAAGACGATGCTCGACGGGGGCCTGATCGTGGGAGCGGGCTCGGATTCGACCGTCACCCCGCTCGACCCATGGCTTCAGATGGCTGCCCTGCGGGCACACAACCTGCCCGGGCAATCTCTGAGCGCCTCCGATGCCCTGTTCGCCCATACCGTCGGGTCCCATCGCCTCGCCGGGGGGGACGCCAGGGGGAGCCTCGAGCCCAGCCTCAAGGCCGACGTCGTGGTCGTAGATCGTGACCCACTCGAGGTCGATCCCGAGGCGCTAAGGGGCACCGAGATCATCGGGACGTGGGCCTCGGGGCGGCGCGTGTGGCCGCCGGGGGAGGCCGAGGCGACGTGAGGACTTCGGCCCCGTTCTTTCGCCCGCTTGGGCGCCTCCGCATCGACGAGGGCGTCCTTGCCGAGTGCCGTGAGCTGGCAACAGAGATTGCGGCCCCGGTCGACCACCTCGCCGCAACCCACACAACGACCTCGATCGAGCGGGCGTGCCTGCGACTCGTCGGAGTCGACGGCATCGAGGGCCGGGGCGTCGAGGCGGTCCCGATACCAAATCGCGTCGTGGACGAGATCGGCGCGTCCGTCGGCCTCGAGCGCGGAGCGCTCATCCCCTTCTTCGACGCAGTCGCAAGCTGCGGCGGCGACATAGATGCAGCGGCAGACGCCATAGCGGGCCGCGCGCTCACCCCGCGGTGGCCTCAAGGGGCCGACCGCGACGACGCTGCGCGCCGCGCCAAGGAAGCGGCTGCAGCGGCCGTGAATTGCATCGAGGCAGCAGCAACGGCTCGCAGAGACGTCGTAGAGCGCGTCGGCGAGGCGGAGCGCCCGTGGCTCTACCTCATCGTCGCCACGGGAGACATCCACGAAGACATCCCCCAGGCTCAAGCTGCGGCTCGCAACGGCGCCGATGTCATCGCTGTGATCCGCTCGACCGGGCAATCGTTGCTCGACTACGTACCCTTCGGCGCGACCTCCGAGGGGTTCGCAGGAACCTACGCAACCCAGGAGAACTTCAGGCTCATGCGCGCCGCGCTCGACGAGGTCGGTGAGGAGCTCGGGCGCTACGTGCGCCTCACCAACTACGCGAGCGGCCTCTGCATGCCCGAGATCGCCGCTATGGCGGGTATGGAACGGCTCGACATGATGCTCAACGACTGCATGTACGGGATCATGTTCCGCGACATCAACATGCAGCGCACATTCATTGATCAGCATTTCTCGCGCATGGTGCATGCGCTTGCAGGCATCGTCATCAACACAGGAGAGGACAACTACCTCACCACCGCAGACGCGGTCGACTCCGCACACACCGTGCTCGCTTCGCAGTTCCTAAACGAGCGCTTCGCGTTCACGGCCGGTTTAAGCGAGGAGCAGATGGGCCTTGGACATGCCTTCGAGATCGACCCCGACGTGCCGGATCAGATCCTGCTCGAGCTAGCCCACGCCCAGCTCATCAGAGAATGCTTCCCGAATGCGCCCCTCAAGTACATGCCCCCGACCAAGCACATGACGGGCAATATCTTTCAGGGCTTCTTGTACGACGGCATGTTCAACCTCATCGGCGCGCTCACCGGCCAGGACATCGTCCTGCTTGGCATGATGACCGAAGGCATCCACACGCCGTTTCTCTCCGACCGGGACCTTGCGCTCGAGAACGCCCGTTACATCTTCGGCGGCGCAGCCGGGCTTGGCGGTGAGCTCCGCTACGAAGCCGGCGGCGCCGTGGAGCGCCGCGCCGCGCAGGTGCTCGAGGAATGCAGGCAGATGCTGCGCAAGGTCGCCGACATCGGCATGTTCGCCGCGATTGAGGCCGGTATGTTCGCGGACACGGTGCGGACGCCGGCGGGCGGAAAGGGTTTGGCCGGGGTGGTGCAGCGCGCCCCCGGCTACGTCAATCCGGTGGCGGATGAACTGTCGCGCCGCCTTGGTATCGGTGCATGAGCGCACTACTAAGGCCGTACGGGGACGCCACCGGAGACGGGCGGGTGCAGCTTTCTTTCACCCTGCCGATCGCGTCCTCGGAGCGGGCCAGGCAGGCCGCGCTCGAGCTTGCCCGCAAGATGGGCTTCGCCGAGCCGCAGGTCGTCCACATGAAAGAGATGGGGCCCGACTTCAGCTTCTTTATCGTCTACGGGGCCACGGCGCACAGCGTTGATCCGGCCGGGCTCACCGTCGCCGAACCCGATTTCCCGTTGCTGCCGTCGCCCGAGATCAACCGCATCATCAGGGACTCACTCAAGCGCCAGCTCGTCGTCGTTGGGGCTTGCACGGGGACCGACGCCCATACCCTCGGGCTCGACGCGATCCTGTCGATGAAGGGCTTCGCGGGCGATAAGGGTCTCGAGTACTGGCAGGAGATGCGCATCGTCAACATGGGCGCGCAGGTGTCGCCTGGCGAGATCGTCGCAGCGGTCGACGAGCATGCGGCCGACGCGGTGCTTGTCTCACAGGTCGTCACCCAGCGTGACGCACACATCTTCCACCTTCAGGAAGTGCACGCTGCGCTCACGGAAGCCGGGCTGCGCGACAGGCTCATCCTGGTCGGGGGCGGCCCCCGCTTCTCGCCGGACCAGGCCCCTGCCCTTGGCTTCGATCGCATCTTCGGGCGCGGGACGAAGCCCTCAGAGGTGGCGTCCTACCTGGCGTGGAAGGTGGGCCGCCGTGCCGGGCTGAGCGAAGCCGACCTCACCCGGGCGGCCACGCTCGCGTGAGTTCGGGGCGCAGCGTCTCATCCAAGGACCCCGGGGCCGGAGGCGCGCCGCAGGGGATCACCGCATCGCATCGTCTGAGGTTGGGGGCCGGGGACGCTCACTACGGGGGCGGCCTCGTGGCGGGCGGACGGCTCATGGAGCTTCTCGGCGACCTCGCAACCGAGCTCTGCGTTGCCTCGGACGGTGACGAGGGCCTGCTCGCCGCCTACCACTCGGTCGAGTTCCTCCTCCCCGTCCACGCGGGGGACTTCATCGAGGTGCGGGGGTCGATCAGCGGGGCGGGGCGCACCTCCCGGCGGATGGAGCTCGTCGTGCTCAGGTACGCTCGGCCACGGGCCGATATCTCAGACTCCGCCGTCGACCTCCTCGATGAGCCCGAGGTGGTGGCGAAGGCGGGCTGCACCTGCGTGGTCGGCAAAGACAAGCAACGGAGAACAGAAAGCGGCCAAGAGATGGAGTGATGTCAGTGACGAGAAGGCTGGAAGGCATCAAGGCGGTCACCTACGACTGCTGGGGGACCCTCCTCAAAGACAGAGACTTCAAGGGAGCCATGGCTCGGCGGGCGGCGGCGCTGAGGGACATGGTGGATCTGGACGAAGACCAAGCGGAGGGTCTCCTGCGGGAAGCCTGGCTCAAGCACGATGACGCATGGAAGCAGATCGAGACCTTCGGGCCCGGCCGCATGGCCGCCTACTGCTTGGAGGCAAGGGGAATCTTCGAGGACGAGCCAATCGCAAAGCTCACGAAGGAGTTCGAAGAGGCGAGCATAGAAACAGGAGTCGATCCGGTGCAGGGGGCGGGGGAGACCCTAGCGGCCCTCGAGGCGGCTGGGATCAGGAGGGCGCTCGTCTGCGACACCGGCTTTACTCCTGGGCGCGTGGTTCGCCGGCTCCTCGAAGAAGCGGACCTGATCGGCTTCCTCGAGGTCACCTGTTTCTCCGATGAGGTCGGCGTCCCCAAGCCGGGTGGCGATATCTACGCCAAGGCACTTGCGGGGCTCGGCGTGCGGCCCCCGGAGGCCGTGCACGTTGGGGATCTCCGCCGCACAGACATCGCAGGCGCGCACGACATGGGGATGCACGCGGCCCGCTTCCGCGGAGTGCACGACGACCGTTCGGATGCAACCGAGGCCGAGATCATCCTTGACCGCCACGAACAGCTCCTCGATGTTCTCGGCCTGAGATAGGGTCCGCCGCGTAAGTTACCGGCGCCTTCGAGCGCCACTCCGCGCCACTTGGCGAGTCGCGCACAGACCGAACCTTTGACGATCAATAGGCGCGCGCCCAGGTAGCGGTCTCGGCGCCCTTCTGTCCGCAGACGGCGCACGGCGCACCGGGATCCTCGGGCGTCAGTGGGAGAGTTCGTATGGTCGCCTTCGTGTCTGCGGTCACGCGCTCCTCACACGTCCCCCGGCCGCACCACGGACCCACCCACAAGCCCCCCGTGGCCGTGATCCCGTCGCGTAGCTCGTCGTAGGTGGAGGCAGTGTGAGTGTGCGCATTCCTGTACTCGAGGGCGTCGTCATAGAGGTCCTGCTGCGCTCGTTCGAGCTCGCCCGCCATCCCGTCGACGGCCGCGCTCGTGGCCACCTGCTCCTTGGCGCCCCCGGCGCGCCGCACAAGGACGACCTGGTGCGCAGCAACATCCTTGGGTCCGATCTCGATCCGCACGGGCACGCCCTTGAGCTCCCATTCGCTGAACTTGAACCCGGGGCGATGGTGATCCCGGTCGTCAACGCGCACCCGCAGGCCCTGACCCGTGAGCGAGTCGCGAATCTTGTGCGCGACCTCGAGCACCGCCGAGCGCTCCTCGTCGGATCTGTAGATGGGGATGATGACGACCTGGACGGGCGCGATCTTCGGCGGGATTCGCAGGCCGCGCTCGTCGCCGTGGGTCATAACCACACCGCCGATGAGCCGCCATGATGCGCCCCACGATGTGCCCCACACGTGGCGCCGCTCGCCGTCGCTCCCTAGAAAGGTGACGTCATAGGCCTTCGCGAAGTTCTGGCCGAGAAAGTGCGAGGTCCCGCACTGAAGCGCTCTGCCGTCGCGCATCAGGCCCTCGATCGTGAAGGTCGTTGCTGCACCCGCGAACTTCTCGGACTCGGACTTGCGCCCGGCGATCACAGGGATCGCAAGCACCTCTTCGGCCACCTCTTTGTAGACCTCGAGCATCTGAAGGGCCTCCCTGTGCGCCTCCTCTGCCGTGGCGTGCGCGGTGTGACCTTCCTGCCACAGGAACTCGCTGGTGCGGAGAAACAGACGCGTGCGAAGCTCCCACCGCACGACGTTTCCCCACTGGTTATAGAGAAGCGGGAGGTCCCTGTAGCTTTGTATCCAGTTCGCATACGTCGACCAGATCAGCGCCTCGGACGTGGGCCTTACGACGAGCGGCTCCTCGAGCTCGACGCCGCCGCCGTGAGTGATTATGGCGAGCTCAGGCGAGAAGCCTTCGACGTGCTCTGCCTCCTTGGACAGGAGGCTCTCGGGAAAGAACAATGGAAAGTACAGGTTCTCGTGCCCCGTGAGCTTGAAGCGGTCGTCGAGCGCTCGCTGCACTCGTTCCCACATCCCGTAGCCGTAAGGTTTTGCCACCATGGTGCCCTTGGCGAGCGAATGCTCCGCCATCCCGGCGCGCTTGACGACCTCGATGTACCACGCCGGAAAGTCCCGATTGGGATCGGGTAACTGGTTCTTCGACACTGATCAGGCTCTCACTCTCTCGGTGGACCTTGCACAGCCGATGTTGCCATTACCGGGGAGGCGCTGTTAACAACGTGTGCATGGGCTGGGGACACCCGGCTTTTCTTCGCGCACCAGGACTTTGTCGGGCGTCACGGTTGACACTGCGGTTGCAGATCTCTAGAGTTTCCCGAGTCCCAAGCAGCCTAACCGTTCGAAGACCTGCTGGTCCCGGCGCAGACGGGGGATCGGTTCGCTCCGGCGACATCGATGCCTCGGAAGCCGAAGACCGGCGAGCAGGGCCGGGTCCGCCCGGTCCGGCCGGCGGCCACGCCGCCGCAAGGCTCGACGGATCGGTTGCTTGGGACTTGAAAGGAAAGACCCGAGAGGCCCGAGGATAACGCTCCAATAACCGGCCCCGCCGGCTAACGAGCGGCCCCTACGGTCACTCGGGTCTTTCCACTTTCATCCGCCCACTTTCCAACCAGGCCAGCGTAAAGTTGTCCGTGGATTGTTGTTTCGGTGTGTCCAGAATCCCTAAGGAGCCCCGCCGGTGTCTTCCGAAAGAAACCTCGAAGAGTCCACCCCCCTTGAGCTCGAGGATGAGCCCGAGGAGGCCGAGCTCGAAGACGACGATGATGATGATGTCCCCCTGGCCGGGGACGAATCCTCAACCAGCCTTGATGAGCTCCTCGCCAGGCGCGCCGACCTCGCGCGGACGACGGGGGAGCCGGAGGACGGCATCGAGCACATGTTGGCCGTCGTCCCTGAACGGGACGCTTCGGCGGGGGAGGCGCTTGCCGGCCGGGTGATCCCCGTAAAGGGCACCAGTGAGTTCGTCTGCAGCCGGTGCCGCCTCGTCAAAGCAAGGAGCCAGCTGGCCGATCCGGCACGCATTTTGTGTCGCGATTGCGCATAACTGAGCATCCATGACGGGCGCGGGCGCCTACGCGCTTGCGCTGGCAGCCGGCGCTATTGCGACGCTCGCGTTCCCCGAGCCGGATGTAGCGCCCCTCGCATGGGTGGCACTTGCTCCGTTGCTGGTTGCCGCACGCGGCGCGCCACTCCGTCGGGGGCTCGGCTTGGGCCTTATCTACGGCTTTGGTTTCTTCGGCGTCCTTCTCTACTGGCAGAGCCTCGTGGGGTGGTTGGCGTGGGCGCTGCTTGTGACTCTGCAGAGCCTCTTCATCGCGCTTTTCGGCGGGGCCTGGGCGGTTGCCTCGCGACGCAGCAATGCGATCGTGCGCATCGCCGTGGGGGCGGCGCTGTGGGTTGCCGTCGAGTATCTCCGTTCGGTCATCCCCCTTGGTGGCTTTACCTGGGGGCAGCTGGTGCAGAGCCAGCACGACCTGACGTGGTTCATTAGGACGGCAGCGTGGGCCGGCGGATGGGCGGTGTCGTTGCAGGTCGCCGTCCTGAACGGCCTTGCCGCAGAGCTGTGGGCCTGCATCAGGGCGCGGCGTACAAGGCTGGCACCGGCGTACCTCGGCGCCGTCGTTGCCGTCGTTGCAGCCCCCGCAGCGCTGCCGTCTGTGGCCGCCGGAGGGGAGCGTGCCCGGCTTGCGCTCGTCCAGGGCAATGTCGAGCGCAACTTCGAGGGTGACTTCACCGACTACGTGAGCGACCTGGTCGGCAGGCACGGCCGCCTCACCGCAGGCCTCGCCGGCGCCTCGCCCGATCTCGTGGTGTGGCCGGAGTCAGCCGTCGCGCTAGATCCCTACCGCAACGCCGGCATCCGGCGGGCGCTTACTGCCGCCGCCCGCGCGGTCGATGCGCCCATGCTCGTCGGCAGCGAACTCGACATCGACGAGTCCCATCGCAAGGTCGTGGTCGTCCATGTCGCCCGCGACGGACAGCTCGAGGGCTTCTATCAGAAGCGACACCATGTGCCCTTCGGCGAGTACATTCCCCTGCGACCTCTCTTCGACTGGATCCCGATGCTCGATCAAATACCGCAGGACGCGGTCGGCGGACCCGGGCCAGAGGTCTTCGACCTCGCCGGTGGGCCCGTTGCGACGGTGATCTCCTTCGAGGGCGACTTCGGATCGCTGGTGCGCGAGAGCATGGCTGCCGGGGGCCGGCTTCTGGTCGTCGCCACCAACACCTCGACCTTCGGCTACACCTGGAACTCCGCCCAGCATGTCGCTTTTAGCCAGATAAGGGCGGTCGAAAACGGCGTCTGGGTCGCCCATGGGGCATTGAGCGGCATCTCCGCATTCATCCGGCCCGACGGAACCGTCGCCGCCTCGACGCCGTTGTGGACTGCGACGACGCTTGTGGGCGATGTTGCCTTCGCGACGAGGGCGACCTTTTACGCCCGCACGGGAGACTGGCTGCCGCTTGGGTCCGCCTTGGTGGCGCTCGCCGGGCTTGCCGCCGGCGCCCGGCGCTCTGGGTAGGTATTTGGGATGACGGACTCGGCGGCGCTCGTGATCGTGCCCACCTACAACGAGCGCGCCACCATCGAGGAGGTGCTGTCGCGCCTCATCGGTGCGGGGGAGGGCGGCGTTGAGGTGCTCGTGGTCGACGACGCCTCTGAGGACGGAACCGGCGATGCGGTCGAGCGGCTCGCGTCCTCCAACGCCGGCGTCCATCTCATCAGGCGTGAGGCAAAGCTGGGTCTCGGGACCGCTTACGTCACAGGCTTCAGGTGGGCCCTCGAGCGCGCTTACTGGGCGGTCGTCGAGATGGACGGCGACCTTTCCCACGACCCGGCGGGCGTGCCCTTGCTGCTCGGGGCCCTCGCCGGCGCCGACGTCGCCATCGGCTCCCGTTACGTCTCAGGCGGGAGCGTCCCGCACTGGGGACCGCTCAGGCGGGGTCTGTCGCGCGCCGGCAATCTCTATGCCAAGGCGGCCCTGGGTCTCGGGATCGAGGACTCGACCAGCGGCTTCAGGGCCTACAGGGCGAGCTTCCTTGCCGCAGCCGAGCTCGGCACCCTGACGTCGGAGGGCTACGCGTTCCAGATCGAGCTCACCCGGCGCGCCCGGCGTACAGGAGCGCGCGTCGTCGAGGTGCCGATCACCTTCGCCGAGCGTGCCGCAGGAACGTCCAAGCTGTCGCGCGCCGTCGTTGCTGAAGCGATTGTGTCCGTGACCTGGTGGGCCCTCGGCGACCGGCTGTGGGCGAGGTCCAAGCGCTGAGCCCCCTCCCGCTCGCCTGGCCTCCCATAATGGACGTTATGTAAACTAGACGTGCTCCGCGCGCCACTCAGCGAGCAGCTCCTTCTCGCGTTCGGGCGCTAGGCCCGCATCCCCAGGGGGCGCCTCGAGGGTGCTCACCCAGGCACCAGTCGCCCGCACCGTGTCTTCTATGGGGCGGGCTTCGAGCCCGGCGGCGGTTGCCCTCGACACGTTGAGGGCAACGAAGCCCTGCCACTCGCCCTCAGGCACCCACAGCGGCAGCTCCGACCACGGGCGCACGCCGTGCTCGGACAGGAATCCGGCGTCGACCCAGGTAACTTCGGCTGCGGTGCCGGCCGCCGCGACACAGGCCCCGACGACGTCGGCGAAGCTGAGCTGCCCCGGCCGGCCGGTTGCGTTGTAGACACCGGAAGCTTCCCCTTCGATCAGCGAGATGGTCCACGCCGCAAGATCGCGCGCATCGATGAGCTGGACGGGGCCGTTCCTAGGCGCGGGCGCGAGGATGTCCCCACCCCGGGCGGCGCGGGTCACCCAGTAGGTGAATCGGTTGGTGGGATCGAAAGGCCCGACGATCAGTCCCGGCCGGATGATGACCGCGCGCTCGCCAAAGACCCGAAGCACCTCTTGCTCGCACAGGGCCTTGAGCGCGCCGTAATCCCCCTCGGCGTCTTCTGAGGACTCGTCTTCGAGACTTTCCACGGGGGCCGATTCGTCGATCCCCTCAACGCTGAAGTCCGCATACACCGAGATGCTCGAGATGAATACGTACGCGCCGGCGGTGCCGGCGAGCCGTTCCGCAGAGTCCCCCACCACGCGCGGCACGTATCCCGAAGTATCGATGACTGCGTCGAAGCGGCGACGCTCGAGGGCCGCAAGCTCGCCGTCCCTATCCCCTCTCAAAAGCTCGAGCTGCGGGTAGAGATCGGGATTGGTCCTGCCCCGATTGAACAACACAACGTCGTGGCCGCGCTCAAGCGCAGCGTCAACGAGATGCCGTCCCAAGAACTCGGTGCCCCCAAGCACCAACACCCTCACCCGCTACTCACCCACCAAGGACGCTTGGCTCACCCCGGCGACCGCTTTCTCAACGACCTCCGACCACTTGACCGAGGACATGAGGCCGCCGGCGATCAGAGTTCGACCCCCTCCCCCGGGCGCGGTGTGGAGCATGGCGAGAAGGGCCGAGGCATCCAACACGGCCTCCTTTGGCGCCTCGACCTACGAGTGCCCGTCGCGACGCGCCTCCACCCTTCTGTCGGCTATCAACTCTTGAGCCAGGCTGATGTCGCCGGACACCTCGTCGAACCTGGACTTCAGCCTCCTGAGTACTTCTTGGCGCCGCTCGAGAACGAGGCGGTCTCCCTCGACCCGAGCAAGTACTACCTCCCCCGGCTGCAGATTGAGGACGCGGCGAAGCTCAGCGGGAATGACGATACGTCCCTGGGGCCCAATTTGAACCTCGACCTGGTGGTGTGCCATTAGATGCGGATCCTGCCACACCTTGGCAAGGTGGCAAGGTGACGGCCCTGTGACTAGTGGCCGCCTGGGCTCGAGACGCTGAGCCCATGTGCGGCCGCCGCTTCGAGGAGGCGCCGGTCGCACGCGGCACCTCGATGAGCGCAATGCGACTTGTTGCGAGCACAGCACCCGTGAGGTGACGCTCGAGCACGGCGCTCTCGGGCTCCTCGATGACGAGCTTGACGAGGGCCGAGGAATCGGCGTAGAGGAGCGGACGCTCAGCGCTCAGCGCGGTCGTCCTCGATCGCCTGGCTCGCCGTCAACTCACCCGTAGTGGGCCACCGCTTTGGCGCTTGCCCCAGGGGCTTGCCCCGCGTCACGTCGCCCCCTGCGACGAGACGGTCGAAACGGTCGCTCGGAACCGGGGTGAGCACGGCAACGGGGGCGCCGCGGTGCGTGACCTCGATGGTCTCGCCTCCCTGAACCCTTCGGATCGTCGAAGTGAGAGTGTCGCGAAGCTGTCGAATACCCATGCGTGTGACCACAGTGACCACATCTTCCACCGCAATCGGAGCAGGTTGCACCCGCACGCAACAGCCCGCCCGATCCCACCAGAAGGGTTAGTCGGAGCGGCGGCGAGGATCCCGGGTGGTTGGTCCCGCGACCCCCTTAGGACGCGGGGGGCGGGCTCGGGGGGGCCGGCCAACGGCGGCGGGCGGGTAGGGGCACATCGCCGTAGCCGTTGCAGCGCGCCTCACCGAGCTTTAGCTCGAACAGGACGTAGCTTTCGGCGGGCTCGTAGCTTGCCGCCTCAGCGGCCATCGCCCAACTCGCAGCATCCTCAACGGCGAACCCCCTCCCGCCGACGAAGAACTCGCCGCCCGAGCCACTTGTGTCCGGGACCCCGTTGTGGAGGGCGTACCAGCCGCGCTCCCGCAGATCCCTTCCCTTGGGCGAAGTCGGCTCCATGAACAGGAACAGTCCATCGCCCGTGACGATCGGCGTCACAGGGTGAACGCGCGGTGCCCCGCTCTTGCGGACGGTCGCCAAGTACGACGGTAGTAGTCCGAGGCGGCCCGCACCAAAGGCCGCAAGCTCGGGCTCGGCCTTCGTGAACTCGCCCCACGTGATCATGATCAAAGAATGCACGCTGGGGGGCGGGACGGCAATCTGAGATATCCGGCTGCCCCCCTGGGAGGCTGTTAGTCGAAGCGGCGGAGAGCGAACCGGAGTGCCGCTGGAAGGCGCCGGTCAGTAAACCCAGACCGACCTTCCCTTGGGCGCAAGGTCATGGCTCCAGATGAAGTTGATCGCCTGCATGCTGAGGCGTGCACAGCCGTGCGATGCGGGATACGGAGGCACAGAAGAGAATCCGTGGAGGGCGATGCCGTCGGTGTGGAAGTATTTCGGTCGCCACAGCCGTCCGAGAGGCGCCGTCGTCCAGCCGTCGATCTGGCGGTAGATCTTCCATTTCCCGCTCGGGGTATCGGCGTCGTAGGTCTGACCGTTGGGATGCTGGTACGGCTCATTGGTGCCCGTCGAGGTGTGGTAGGCCCACCTCACCTTCCCGTCCTCTGCGATGAGGATCAGCCCGCGGCTCTTGTCGATCTCGATGACGTCGCCCTTGGTGCTGCGCGCCCTTGGCGGCCCTGCATTCGACAGCTTCGCGAACGTCTTGGGCCCGGCCACGCCGTCGCGCACCAGCCCCTCTGCTCCCTGAAAGGCGACCACGGCCTGCTCGGTGAGGGTGCTGTAGACGCCGTCGCTGCGACCGAGCCAGTAGCCGAGCTCCTCGAGCCGCTGTTGCAGGCTCCGAACCGACGCTCCCTTGTGGCCGGGGCGAAGAAGGCGCTCCCCTGCGAGCTCTTGACTACGGCGGGACTCTCGTTCGTCCTTGTTCTCGTCTCTCAGCGTGTTGCCGGCGGCTTGGCGTTTGGTGCGAGCGGACCCGCCGAGAGCGGTTCTTCGCACGGGGACCGAACGATCGGGGTCTGGCTGCGCAGCCACCTCGGCCCCGCCCCCCTCGCCGGAGGCAGAGGAATCGGGCACACACCCGGCGGCCGTCAGTGGGAGGACCAACAACAGGCAAGCGAGCCTTGGATCTCGAGCACGGGACCGCGTTGTTGTCGACACACCTCGGTTGTCGACACAGGGCCGATGGCCTTGAGCCCCCTGAGGCCCCAAACGGCGTCAAGTTCATCGTCGGTCCCGATAGGATGATGGCAACCGCAGGCACAGGAGGGAGAAAGAGGTGCTCGCCGCAATCCTTGCCGTCGCGATATTCCTCCTGCCCGTCATCGTCTTGGGCCCGATGATGGACCGTCTCGTCAACACCGTTCTCGATATCCCCCAGATGAGGGCGATCACGAGACGCGCCTTTCTCATAGACAGGAACGCGACCCTGGTCGACCTGCCGGAGCGCCCGCCCCTGCGCGATGTCCGGCGCCGCCTGCGCGCCTAAATCGGTCTTTTGGGCCCCCGGCCGAAGCGCGGAGCCCTCATCCTCTGCAGACCTAAAGTCCTGCTTTAGGTTGATGTAGGTGGCGCTGTGGGGGTCTGGCAGTAACCCTCATGTGTTGGATGAGTCATCGGGGGTCCAGCGTAGCTTGAGGTGGCGAGCGGCCTTTGCCTCGTCGGGGCGGCGCACGGGGGTCGAGGTCGGCGCACGGTGGAGCGCGGCGGGGTCGGTTGCCGCCTCGGCGGCCACGGCATTGAAGGCCGCAGCAAGCTCGTCGAGCGTCTCCCTGGACTCGGTCTCCGTCGGCTCGACCATGAGGGCCTCCTCCACCACGAGCGGAAAATAAACGGTGGGTGGGTGAAAGCCATGGTCTATTAGGCGTTTGGCGACGTCCATTGCGCGCACACCGTGCGGCTTCAGGCCTTTTGCGGTCGACACGAACTCATGCATGCAGGTCCCCGGATAGGCGGTGGGAAAGGCGCCCTCGATCAGCGTCTTGAGGTAGTTGGCGTTCAGGACGGCGCGCTCGGCAACGCGCTTGAGACCCTCGGGGCCAAGCGAGCGCAGGTAGACGTAGGCGCGCACGTCGATGCCGAAGTTGCCGTGCCAGGAGTGGATGCGGCCGATCGAGTGAGGTCGATCGTTGTCCCAGCGCCATCTGCCCGCCGGCTCGGACCAGGCGAGCACCGGCGCCGGGAGATAGCGCTCGAGCTCCTCGGTCACGGCGAGCGGCCCCGAGCCCGGGCCCCCGCCGCCGTGAGGCGTGGCGAAGGTCTTGTGAAGATTCATGTGCACGACGTCGAAGCCCATGTCGCCGGGCCGCACTTTGCCAACGATCGAGTTGAAATTGGCGCCGTCGTAGTAGAGGAGTCCCCCGGCCTCGTGCACGGCTGCGGCGATGCGCTTGATGTCGCGTTCGAAAAGCCCGAGTGTGTTGGGGTTGGTGAGCATCAGCCCGGCGACGTCGTCGTCGAGAAGTTCCTCGAGTGCCGACAAGTCGACAAGTCCCCTTGTGTCTGACGGAACTTCTTGCGCCTTCCACCCTGCGAGGGTCACGCTTGCGGGGTTAGTGCCGTGGGCGGAATCGGGCACGATGACCCGCTTCCTGACGTCCCCCCGAGCGAGGTGGTAAGCCCGCATGATGAGGAGGCCGGTGAGCTCGCCCTGGGCTCCCGCCGCCGGCTGGAAGGTCAGGCGAGCCATTCCCGTGAGCTCGCACAGGGCCTCGCCGAGGACGCCGAGCACCTCAAGCGCCCCCTGCACGAGATCGTCGTCAGCGAGAGGGTGCAGCCCGGCGAAACCGGGCAGCGCGGCCACATCCTCAGCGACCTTCGGGTTGTATTTCATGGAGCATGAGCCGAGCGGGTAGGCACCTACGTCGATCGCCCAGTTCTCTTGAGACAGCCGCGTGTAGTGCCTGACGAGTTCGAGCTCGCTGACCTCGGGAAGTGCGGGGGGCTCAGCTCTGCGGTGCTCCGCAGGGATTAGCTCCTCGATCCCCGGCGCGGCCAACCCGGCGTCGGGAAGCGACCACGCCCTCCGTCCGGGCCGCGAGCGCTCGAAGATCGTGGGCCCCCCGGGCGAAGGACCGTCGCCGGCACGCGCCCCGGCCGTGGCGTGCATGGTCACAGCTCGGCAAGCTCCTTCTCGATGGCTTCTGCAAAGGCGAGGATGTGATCCTCGGTCCTGCGCTCGGTCACGGCGACGAGGAGGCAGTTGGCAAGCTCGGGCCACCACCTGCCGAGGCCGGGCCCCGCAAGGAAACCCCGGCCGGCCAACCTTGTCGCGAGCTCACCCCCGTCCACCGGCGTCTCGAGCACGAGCTCCTTGAAGCGCGGGCCCTCGAACCGGAGCGCGCATCCCGGTATCTCGCCAAGGCGAAGCGCGGCAAAGGCGGTCCGGCGCGCGCAGACCTCTCCGAGCCTCCGCAGGCCGTGGGGGCCGAGCCACGCAAGGTGGACGGCGGTGGCGACGGCGAGCAGCGTCTGATTCGTGCACACGTTGGACGTCGCCTTGGCCCTCCTGATGTGCTGCTCACGCGCCTGAAGGGTGAGGACGAAGGCCCGCCGGCCGTCGGCGTCGGCGGTCTCGCCCGAGATGCGCCCCGGGACCTGGCGCACGAAGGGTGACTTCGTAGCGAACAATCCGACGTAGGGACCGCCGTAGGCCGGCGAGGTCGCGAGCGCTCCCCCCTCCCCCACGGCGACATCAGCGCCCATCACGCCGGGCGCCTCGAGGACGCCCATCGCAGTCGGGTCGGCAGCAACAATCGCCACAGCGCCAGCGCCGTGGGCCTTCTCGGCGGCCCCCCGCACGTCCTCGAGGCCGCCGAAGACGTTGGGATAAGCGAGGACCAGCGCTGCACAACCCTCGACATCGACCTCGTCCCAGTCGACGATACCGGCCGCCGGATCAAACGGGGCGGTGATGATGTCTAAGCCTAAACCTGCCGTATAGGTTTTTAGCACGTCTCGATAATGCGGGTGCACGGTTGCCCCGATCACGACCCGTTCCCTTTGCGTAAACCTCACGCTGAGGTTCACTGCTTCTACGACTGCGTTCGCGCCGTCGTAGAGCGAGGCGTTGGCGACCTCCATGCCGTAGAGGCTGCACACGAGCGACTGAAACTCATATAGAGACTGGAGAATCCCCTGGGACAGCTCCGCCTGATAGGGGGTGTAGGAGGTCGCGAACTCGGCCCGGGAGGCAAGCGCCTTGACTGCTGAGGGAATGTGGTGGTCGTAGACGCCGCCTCCCGCGAAGCAGACCAGCTCGCCGGCGCCCCTGGAGCGTGCCGCAAGCCCCGAGAGGTGGTCAACGAGCTCCGGCTCCGACAACGCTCCCGGCACGTCGAGCTCTCGATCGAGTCGCACCCCCTCGGGAATCGACTCGAAGAGATCCTCGAGGTTGCCGAGCCCGATCACCTCGAGCATGCCGGCGATGTCTTCCGGCGTATGGGGTGAAAAGTCCATATATCTACTTGTCTTTCTGTGTCGTTGACGACAAATGCATGAGTCTCCCCTAGCGGCTCTTGCCTATGAAGGGGGGCTTCGCGACCGTACCCTCGATGGTGCGCGAGCGCGCGGCCACCTCCACGGCCTCGCCGACGCCGGGCACGTCCTCCGATGCACCAAAGGCCAGCGCTATGCCCGTGCCGAGGGTGGGTGAGAAGTTCCCGCTGACGACGACGCCGGTAGCCTCCCCCGAAGCACCGGAGCGTCGAACCTCGTACCCTTGCCGGGGGACGCCGCGGCCCGTTCCCACGATGCCGAAAAGCTTTCTGGCCGGGCCCCGTGCCCTGATCGCCTCGAGTGCCTCGCGCCCGCAAAAGGGCGTGTCCCACGCTAGTGCCCAACCGAGCCCCGCCTCGAGCGGGTTGGTAGCGCGATCGAGCTCGTGACCATAGAGCGCATACCCCATCTCCAGACGCAGGGTGTCGCGCGCGCCGAGCCCGACCGGCACCGCGCCGGCCTCGACCAGCGCTTCGAAGGCCCAGGTCGCCGTTGCTGCGGGGGCGTAGAGCTCGAAGCCTTTCTCCCCCGTGTACCCGGTGCGCGCCACCATGCCCTCCTGGCCCCCAACATCCTGAGCACACCAACCGTGAAGCGTCAGATCGAATGCCCCGCTGGAGGGGAAGACCCTCTTGTAGATTTCGAAGGAGGTCGGGCCCTGCACTGCGAGAATCGCCCATTTGTCCCATTCGTCGAGCGGGCTGCCGCCCGCAACCTCGATCGCGTCCGTGACCGCGGCATTGTTGGCGGCGTTCGGCACGACCAGCCATTCTTCGTCCGAGATCCGATAGCAAAAGACGTCGTCGATGCAGCCCCCGTCCTCGGCGAGGACGAGTGCGTACTTGGCCCGCCCGGGCTCGAGGGCGGTGGCGTCGAGGGTGAGCGCACGCTGCAGGGCAGGGCCGGCGCCGTCGCCGACGAGGCGCAGCTTACCCAGGTGCGAGACATCGAAGATCCCCGTAGACGTTCTGACCGCGTTGTGCTCGGCTATGACGCCGCTGTAGTGGAGCGGCATGTCCCAGCCGCCGAACTCGGTGAGCCTGGCCCCCAGCTCCTTGTGCTTTGCCAGCAGTGGTGTGCCGCGTTCATGACCGGTCATCCACCCATTATGCGAGCCAACCTCGCCCCGCCGGTGCTTGAATGCTTAGCCCGCAAGAAAGGAGGCGTAGTTGGGCCGACGGTCCTCGGAGGCCGCCGGGAGCAGGGGCCCCTGAGAGGGCTCTTCCAGCCCGTATTTGATCAAGAGGTGAAGATAGTCGCGCTGGTAGAGGATCTTGCACCTGACGTCGGGGTAGAGGTCCATCAGCCTCCTGGCCTTCCGGTTCTTCTTCGTTACGAGCTTTTGATTGAGCGTCGTGATTTCGATGTAGATGTCGAAGGCGGGAAGGTAGAAGTCTGGAGAGAACCTTTGCGTCGCCGCCCCGCCGCCGTCCCACGCAATCTCGAACGTCGTCGGCTCATATTCCCAATCAATCACGTAGAAATCGAGGAGCCTCGCGAACTGGCGCTCGCTGTTGTGGGCGAAGGCTACGCTTTCGTGAGGCAAGAGCCCGGTGTGACAGGTTGGACCGAGGACGTCTCCGATGACTAGCTCTCCTTTGCACTGACTACGGGCACAGCCCCGACGACCTCGTGACCACCGTTTCTTGCCGCCGAGCGAAGCTGCCCCAGAGTTCCCCTGAGCTGATCGCGAACCTTATCGACGGCCACGACCGCCCCGAGCACGCCCTGGCCCGAGCGCAGCAGATCGATGACCTCGGCGTCGGAAGTGCATGCGTACACGCCTGCACCGTCGGTGACGATCGTCAACTTCGTCCAATCCCCCTTCAGCTCGTCGCGTACGTAGTCGAGCGCCTGGCGGACCTTCTGCAGGCTCGCCCCAGCATCGGTCAGACTCTTGATGACCTTGAGCTGCAGGAGGTCGTTGAACGCGTACATTCGCTGAGTTCCCGACCCTTTGGCCGCCTGAACCGTCGGCACGACGAGGCCGGTGCGCGTCCAGTAGTCGAGCTGGCGGTAGGTGATACCCACGATCTTGCAGGTCTGAGGACCTCGATAGCCGCTCTCGTCCATCTTCACCCTCTGCTCTCTTTTTCCGGCCGTGGCCTGGAGGCACGACCGACGGCGCCGCTCGCCCACAAGGCCACTGATTCACAAGGCCCTACTTATCCCAAAGGCCCCACTTATCCCGAAGGCCTACTGCGAGATGACAAGCACAAAAGTACAACAGCGTAACTCGAACAGATTACGGAAAATGTCCACAGGTTGTCAACGATGCCGAGCCATCTCGAACCCGGTAGTTGAGGGTTGGAACGAGCGTGTCTGGTTGGGGGGCCGGCGATGCAGGGTTGCGGAGGGGTCGTGGGCCCTGTGCCCTAGCGGCCCCCGCCGAAGTCCTCCGGATCGACCTGGTCGAGGAACTCCCTGAACTTCTCGACCTCGGTCTCCTCGTCCTCTTTGAGCTCGATGCCCGCCTGCTCGAGTACCTCTTCAGCGGCGTAGATCGGCGCGTTGATCCGAACCGCCAAGGCGATGGCATCGCTTGGACGGGACGAGACCTCGGCCACCTTCCCATCGCTGTGCATCCTGATGGTCGCAAAAAAGGTTTGGTCAACGAGCTCGCTCACGAGGATGCGCTCGACCTCGACCGCGGTCTCGGTCAGGATGTTGCGCAGCAGGTCGTGCGTCATGGGCCGCGGCGTTTGGATTCCCTGCAGCGCGAACGCGATTGCGGTGGCCTCGACGGCTCCTATCCAGATGGGAAGGTAGCGTTCACCGCCGGCCTCCTTGAGCAACACGATTGGCTGGTTCGAGGGCAGCTCAACTCTCACACCGATCAGCGACAGCTCAATCATTGCGACGCGAGGCTACCACCGCATCCATCGCTAATCGCCAAGGAACAGCGGCCCGACCAGGAGCCTGGGGTTCTCGACCAGCCGCGCGACATCCCTTACGGCAATGATGTCGGGCACATTCCTGTAGTTGCCTTGGAAATCGAGGCCGTATCCGACGACGAAGACATCGGGGGCGTCGAAGCCCACATACTCGAGCGGGACGGGGACGATGCGGCGCACCGACTTGTTCAGGAGCGTCACAGCCCTCACGGACCTCGGGCCTCGCTGAAGGATCGTCTGCCTGAGGTAGTTGAGCGTGAGACCGGTGTCGACGATATCTTCCACGATGACGACATCTCGGCCCGTCACGTCGGAGTCGAGGTCCTTGATAATGCGCACACTTCCAGGCTGAGCCACGGTCGAACGGTAGGAGGAGATGGACATGAAGTCGACGGCGACGTCAATGTCCATCGCGCGTACGAGGTCGGACAGAAACAGGGTCGAGCCCTTGAGAACGCCGACGAGGATCGGCGGCCCGGCGGCGGTGGCCAGATCCGCCTGGAGCTGCGCTGCGAGCTCGTGGACTCGCCGGCTAATGTCGTGCCGCCCTATGAGGATCTCGGCGGCCCCCGGGCCGCTTCTGGACGCCATCTACCCTCCGGTAAAGCCGAGCATACGAGCCGCGGCTCCAAGCACCCCAGCAAGCGCTCCTGCGGTCCACCCCGCCCGAGCGCCGCGACCCCCTGTGCTCAGCCCAGAGCCTGCGATCGCAGGCACGGTGGCGACGTGGCGATCCGACGCCGTGACCACGAAGATGCCGACCTGCTCCCCCGAGTGAAAGGGAGGGGATACCCGGGCGGAGGGAGACAGCGCGATCTTGACGTCGGAGGGTCTCGCAGAGCCGGTGACCGCATGTGCTGCCGTGGCCGCGATCGCTCCCGCAGGGTCGAACACGAGCGCGCCTGCCGGGTTACTCGCATCGAGCAGGACCGTCTCTGCGAGCTGCCGGAAGCCGTGATCGAGCAGCCGCCTGGCATCCGCAGCGGCGTCGTCTGAGCCCATCGCCACGGCCATCAGGCGCCGTCCCTTTCTCTCGGCGGCGGCCACGAGCACCTCTCCGGCGGCGGCCGTGTAACCGGTCTTGACTCCTACGGCCCCCGGATAAGTGTCGATAAGAGGATTAGTGTTCTCCACTCGCCGGCCACCGAACCGGCCGACCGTCGTAACCGAGGTCCCCACGATGCGAGCCAGAAGAGGACGCTCGAGCAAAGCATCGCCAATGCGGGCGAGGTCCGAAGCCGATGCGTGATGCCCAGGCTCGTCGAGGCCGTGAGCGGTGACGAAGTGCGTGTGCTTGGCCCCCAGCCGATCGACGGTGAGGTTTAGCCTTTTGACAAAGGCCGCTTCTGAGCCTGCCACATATTCGGCGAGCGCCACGGCGGCGTCGTTCGAGGACGACAGCAGCAGCGCATGGAGCAGCTCGGCGACCGAGTAGCGGTCCCCCGCCGCAAGATCGAAGCCGCCGCCGCCCGTTGAGGCCGCGCCGGCCGACACCGTCACGGCGGCATGGGCCTCGACGCGGCTCAGCGTAAGGATGGCGGTGGCCATCTTCGTTGTGCTGGCATTGGGAAGCGGCAGGTTTTCGTCACGTCCCCAGATCGTGCGTCCCTCTTCGTCCACGAGCACACACGCCCGGCAGGTCACCCTTGGCCCCCCCGCCTGCGCCGGCCCGCCGGGGCCGAGGCCAAGGAAGACCGAGGTGCACAAGACTACAAAGCGATAAATCGATAAATGCATTCAGCTACGAGTGCCCCGCTCTATCTGAGGCCCCGCAGACTGGAGCGCAGCGCCGCCTCTCGCATCTGCCGGGACAGCTCGAGGAGCTCCTGCAGCGACCTGTAGGCCAGGCTGCGCGCATCGGGATCGCGACGGTGGGCGATCGGAGACACGATCTGCTCGTAGAAAGCCGCCTCCCGGTCGGCGAACTGCCTGTACATCCGGAGGTGCCTGGGTTCGAGGCCGTGCTCGAGAAGGCCACGGGCGGCCCGCCCCACCATCAGGTCGTTCTCGTCGTAGGAGCCCCCTTCGGCCCTTGCCAGAAGCCCAAACTCCTCCAAGCCCGTCAGCTGCTCCTCGGTGAGCCCGGTGGCCTCGGTGAGCTCCCTGCGGCTCAGCTGAGTCCCTGTGAGATCGACGTCGTAGTGCTCCGCGGTCCCGCGCGGCCGCTCCGGAGCGGCCGTCGGGGGCTCTCCTGCCTCAACGAGGCTCACGTCGTAGCCTGAGCTCCCTGCGTCGATGGCCTCGAGGCGCTCGCGAATGACCTTGAGCGGCAGGAAATGATCACGCTGCAGCGACAGGATGTAACGCAGTCTGTCCACGTCCCCAGCGAAGAACTTCCGGTAGCCGGACGGCGTGCGGGGGGGCGCCACGAGGTTCTCGGACTCCAGGAAGCGCAGCTTCGACACGCTCACATCGGGAAAGTCCTTTTTCAACAGCTCGAGGACCTCCCCGATACTCAGGTAGTCGCGCGACTTCGACAACGGCACGCTCTCAGCTCCCGGTGAGAAAGATGATCTTGAATTTGCCTATCTGGATCTCATCCCCCGACCGCAGCTCGGCCTCTTCGACCCGCTCGCGATTGATGTAGGTCCCATTGAGGCTTCCAACATCCTTAAGGGTAAATGACTCCCCCGGCCTTGTGATCTCGACGTGGCGGCGGGACACCGTGATGTCATCGAGGAAGATGTCGTTGTCGGGGCTTCGTCCAAGGGCGGCCCCTGCGCTGTCGACGAAGAACTTGCTGCCCGCATTGGGCCCTCGCTTGACGATGAGGACTCCCCTGCCGCCCTCGAGCTCGTCGGGGGAGATGTGCACCTCTTCGTCGAGGTCGGACTCGAGCTCTGCGGGAAGGAAATTGACCGTGGTGTCCGGTCCCGCGCCTTCGGCAAGCGGGGTTCCGCAGGACGCGCAGAAGTTGGAGCCTTCAGGGTTCTTGTGGCCGCAGTTAGTGCAGAACATCTCAGCCGACCCTATAGCGAAACTTTAGGGTTGGGAAGCCTCGGCGCGCACATTTAGGAGCCCTCCCCGATCTGCCGCTCGTAGGCCGAAGGGTCCATGAGCGCATCGAGCGACTGCCCGTCTGCCGGTTCGATGACGACGAGCCATCCGTCGCCGTATGGGTCGGAGTTGATGAGCTCGGGGTTGGACTCGACCGCCCCGTTGGTCGTGACCACGACTCCCGACACCGGGCTGTAGATGTCGGACACGGACTTGGTCGACTCGACCTCGCCGAACGGCTGGCCGGCGTGAACCTCGGCGCCGTCGTCGGGGAGCCCGACATAGACGACGTCGCCGAGCTGGTCCTGGGCGTAGTCGGTGATACCCACGACGATACGACCCCCATTTTCCTGCGCCCACTCGTGCTCGCTCGAGTACCGGCGATCCTTTGGTAGCTCCACCCTCTTTCCCTCCTCCACCCTCTTTCCCTCCCCCACCCTTTTCCCTCCTCCACAAGTATATTTGTTGACTTGTCGGCAAATATCTAAGTAACGAATCTACGGACCAAAGGCCCTGCGTGCGTAGGCTGCTCCGACGACCCAATACAGAGCAGTCCCGATCAGCACGAGGATCAGGCCGGCCGTGCGCCAGGACTCACCAAACCCCCAGCTCGTGGCCGCTACGGCCATCAGAGTAAGCCCTGTAAGGAGCGCCGCGGTGGCGACCTTGCCCGGCAGGCTGACGGGTATCGCCCTGCTGCCCCGCCCTTCGAGCAGCAGCCAGCCCCCCACGAGCAGAGCGTCGCGTGCGACGAGCGCAGCGGCGACCGCGAGGGGAAGCTCACCAGCGCCAACGAGGGCCACAGCAAGGGCGGCGATAAAGATCCGGTCCGCCACGGGGTCGAGCAGGCGGCCGAGCTCGGACACCGCATCCATCCGGCGCGCGAGATAGCCGTCGAGCCAGTCTGTGCTCGCTCCCACCGCATACAGGATCACGGCCGCCTCGGTCCTCCCCGACACGAACAACCACACGAAGATGGGCACGGTGCCAAGGCGCACGAACGACAGCACATTGGGGACCGTGAGCACGCGCCGAGTGGCCGCTCCGGGAGTCGAGGTCACCTTCGCCCTCCCTCTAGTGGGTGGAGAACAACACGATCTGGTCGGGACGGCCGGATTTGAACCGGCGACCCCTGGTCCCCCAGACCAGTGCGCTAACCAAGCTGCGCCACGTCCCGTGAGGCAATCATACCCCCGGGCCTCACCACGGCTCAGGGAGCGCGGAGACCTGGCGTCGCGGCGGGTCCCACCACGGGTCACGGAGCGCGGAGACCTGGCGTCGCGGCCGGGCCTCAGGGCCGGCGCGGCGTGTCCCCTGAGGCTCTTTGCCTGACCCTGATGGCGATCGGGCTCCCGGCAAATGCCCCCGTGGCCCTGATCTGGTGCTCGATGTAGCGCACATAGGCGGTCTCGATCGCTCCCGTGGTGAAGAGCACAACCGTCGGCGGGGACACACGTGCCTGGACCGCGTACAAGATCCGGATTGCCCGCCCTCCGGTCCTTGAGTGCGGGCGACGCTCCTGTGCATCGCGCACAAGGCGGTTGAGCTCAGCCGTAGCGAGACGGTACCGGTGCGAAGCGATCGCCTCGTCGACGGCGGGCAGCAGCCGGGCCATCCCCCGCTTGGTAACGGCGGACGTCCGCACAACGACCGCCCAGTCGAGAAAGCGCATACGCGCGGTCAGGTCGCGCTCGAGTCGATCCACCTCGAGCTCATCGGAGGGAATGAGATCCCACTTGTTGAACACGAGGACGCAGGAGCGGCCCTCGGCCACGATCTCCTGAGCAATGCGCTGATCGTGAGCGGTGATCCCGGTCGAGGCGTCGGCCACGAGCACGACCACGTCGACGCGCCGAAGCGTCGCCCTCGAGCGGAGCCAGCTGAAGTACTCGATGGGATCCTCGATGCGCACGCGCCTTCGCATCCCCGCGGTGTCCGCTATGCGAAGGACACGCCCGTCGGGCATGGCGAGGTGAGAGTCAACGGGGTCGCGGGTCGTGCCGGGGGAGGCGTCGACGATCGAGCGCTCGGCGCCGAGGAGGGCGTTGAGGATGGACGACTTGCCGACGTTGGGCCGGCCCACGATGGCCGCCGCCGCCCACTCCCGGGAGGGGCTTGGGTCGCCGGGAGCGAGTCGGCCGATGACGGCTTCGAGAAGGTCTCCCGAGCCCCGTCCGTGCACCGCCGATACGGCAACGGGGTCCCCGAGCCCGAGCCGGTAGAAGTCCGCCGCCCCCGGCTCATCGGCCGCGCCGTCGACCTTGTTGGCGGCCACGATCACGGGTTTGCCCGAGCGCCTCAGAAGATCGGCGACGCGCAGGTCGTCCTCCGTGGGACCTGCGACTGCGTCGACGACGAAGAGGATGAGGTCTGCGACCGCGATCGCTATGTGAGCTTGCTCTGCGACCTGCGCTTCGAGTCCCTCTACCCCCGCCTCGAGCCCACCCGTGTCGATGATCTCGAAGCGCCGCCCCGCCCACTCAGCGTTGAAGGCTCGGCGATCGCGCGTGACGCCGGGGGAGGCCTCGACGATCGCCTCGCGCCGCCCGATGATGCGGTTGACAAGCGACGACTTGCCGACGTTGGGACGTCCCACCACCGCCACTACCGGCACCCCGCCTCCGGCGTTTCCGCTCTCGCCGGGGCGAGCCTGGGCCACGCTCACCCCTCTGGTTGCACTGTGATGAGGCCGGGCACAGCACGGGTGATGATGGCAAGCACCTGGTCGACGACCTCACGGACGTCTTTGCCCGTGGAATCGACCACGACGGCGTCCGGGGCCCGCACGAGGGGCGACTCCGTCCGTCCGGCATCGGCGGCATCGCGTGTCGCGATCGCCGCCGCCGTCTCGTCGAGCGAGGACTCAGCGCCTGCGGGAAGCTCCTCGAGGCGCCGGCGGGCGCGCTCCTCGATGGCCGCGGTGAGATAGAGCTTGACGGCAGCGTCTGGGAACACCACAGAGCCGATATCCCGGCCCTCCATCACGACGCCGTCGCCGGCAGCGAGACGGCGCTGGCGATCGGCAAGATGCCGGCGCACGCCGGGCCGGGCGGCCACAGCGGACACGACGCCGTTCACCTCGGCCCCTCTTATGCGCGCACTCGCTTCGACGCCGTCGATCCAGACCCTGTTCCCATCCACCTCGATGTCAAGCGTGGACGCAAGCTCCTCGATGGCCGTGCTCGACTCGCCCTCGAGGCCCCGATCGAGCACGCCGAGGGCGACGGCTCTGTACATGGCGCCAGTGTCTACGTGCTTGAAGCCGAGCGCGCGGGCGACCTCACGTGCGATCGTGCTCTTCCCCGCTCCGGCGGGCCCGTCCATCGCGATTATCACCGTCATCGGGGACTGCCTCCCCTGCCGACCCGGTCGAGGAGGCCAAGAAACTCAGGGAAGGATGAGTCGACGGCGTGCCAACCTTCGACCTCAACTTTGCCTTTGGCAATCAGCCCCGCAACCGCAAAGGCCAGCGCCACCCGGTGGTCGCCGTGCGAGTCGACGACCCCTCCGCGCAAGGCACAGGGGCCCCTTATCACCAACCCGTCATCGAGGGCGTCGACGTCGGCACCCAAAACCTTCAAGCCCTGGACGACGGTTGCGATCCGATCCGACTCCTTGACCCTTAGCTCCGCTGCGCCGCTGATCACCGTCTCACCGGTCGCTTGCGTTGCAGCGATCGCGAGGATCGGAAGCTCGTCGACGAGCCTCGGGACGATGGCGGCGTCGATGGCGGCTGTACCGAGCTCACCGGCCCGCACCCTGATGCAGCCGGCGGGCTCCCCGCCCAGATCCACGGGCGAGCCGACCTCGATCCGGGCACCCATGGCCTCGAGCACCTCGAGGGCCCCGGTCCGGGTGGGATTGAGGCCAACCCCCGTGACGGTCACATCGGAGCCCGGCACAAGCGTTGCGGCGACGACGAGGAACATCGCCGAGGAGATGTCGCCGGGGATCCTCCTGGCGACGGGCGCGAGGTCCTCATGGCGGCCCGCCACCGAGCTCCATTGCCCCCGCCGTTCGATGGGAACACCGACCGCAGCAAGCATCCGCTCGGTATGGTCACGGCTGGCCGCAGGCTCGGTGACCGTGGTGCGTCCGTTGGCCCGCAACCCCGCAAGGAGCAAGGCGCTTTTCACCTGAGCGCTCGCTACGGGAAGGACGTGGTCGACCCCTGTGAGCTCCGAGCCCCTGACCATGAGCGGGGCTCTGTCGCCCCCTGCGCGCCCGTCGATGGTGGCGCCCATGGCCCTGAGGGGTGCCACGATCCGCCCCATCGGCCGTCCCCCGAGCGAAGCGTCACCCGACAGAAAGAAGGCGCCTCGAGCGGCCGCCAAGACCCCAAGCATGAGTCGCAGGGTGGTCCCCGAGTTGCCTGCATCGAGCACGTCTGTGCTCTCGGTCAGGCCGGACCATCCACAACCCTCAACTTCAAGCTGAGACTTTGCAGGGTCGCCGGCAACGACGGCCCCCACGGAGCCGAGGATGCGGGCGGTTGCCGCGACATCGAGGCCGCGGCCCACCCCGGTCAGAACCGAGCGGCCGCGCGCCAGCGCCGCCAGGATCAGGGCGCGGTGCGTGATCGACTTGTCTCCGGGGACGCCAAGCTCCCCCACCAGGGGGCCGAGGGAGGTGAAGGATTGGCGATCCGACGATTTATTCATTAGGGGCTTCATCGCCTAGTTATTTAGTTACCTAGTCGCTAAGTCGACTAGTGGTCATGTCTCCGGACCCCGCCGACCTTTCGACTCGGTAGCCGAGGATCGTTAGCGCCTCCGTCAGCTCGTCCGCCCTGTCCTCGCCCGTGATGACCAACTCCAGGCGGCCGCCCCCACCCTCCGTCGAATGCACAACCCTGAGGTCCTCGATGTTCGCGCCGAGCTCGCCTGCCGCAGTCGTCACCTGGGCGAACACGCCGGGCCGGTCCGGCACCATGAAGCTCAGGGTCACAGGCGGGCCGCCGTACTCGGGTTTGGCGAAGAGGCCGAGTCGCGCTCTGCGCGACGACTCCAAGAAAGCGCGCAGCTCGGCCCAGTGCTCCTGCGCGATCATCCCGGCGATGCGATGGAGGCGCCCCCGCAGCCCGTCCAAAGCCTCAAGTACCGCCTCACGGTTGGAGCGCAATATCGCGATCCAGAGGTCGGGGCTGCTCGCTGCGATCCTGGTGACGTCCCTGAACCCGGGCCCAGCAAGTTCGAGCAGGGCGTCTCGGTCCCCCGCCGCCGCCGCGACGTCGACCAGGGCGCTTGCGGTTAGCTGCGGGACATGGCTGAGCCGCGCGACGAGGGCGTCGTGCACGACGGCATCCACCGCCACCGGCTTGGCGCCGAGCCCCGATGCGAGCCGCGCCACCCTCGAGTAGGCGTCTGCAGACGTCGTGGAGGTCGGCGTGAGGATCCACCACGCCGCATCGAACAGCCCGGCGTCGGCGGCCCCGACGCCGTGTCGCTCGGAACCGGCCATGGGATGCCCTCCCACGAAGCGATCGCCGAAGACGTCCTCACCATTCGCCACCGCCTCCCGTTTTGCGCTGCCGACGTCCGTGATCACCGCCTCAGGCGATACCGCTCCGGCGAGGTCGCGGCACACGTCGGCGATCGCATCCACGGGAGTCGCGACTACCACAAGCCCTGCCCCTTTCACCGCCGAGGCCGCCGAGGGCGCCGGCCGGCCGATTGCGCCACAGGCCACCGCCGCCGCCAGAGCATCGGGGTCGGCGTCATAGCCGGACACAAGCAGCTCAGGCTGCCCGGAGCGCAGACCGAGCGCGATCGAGCCGCCGATCAGCCCTGTACCAATTACTGCTACCTGCTCGGTCACACCTCAACCTTTACTTGAGGGATCATTCGCTCAGATCGGTGCGTAGCCGGCGGGCCTCGCCCAGGTACACATGGCGGAGCTCGGCCCGCTCTCGATCGCTGTAGAGGTGGACGAGCACCCGGATGCAGCGCGCCACGGCGCCGGGAACCTCGATCTCGCGGGCGCAAAGCAACGGCACCTCGGAGATGCCGATCTTTCTCGCAGCGGCCGCTGGGAACTCTGCGGAGAGATCGGGAGTCGCAGTGAAAACCAGGCTCACGAGGTCGTCGTGCCTCACGCCGTTGCGATCGAAAAGGGTCTCGAGCAACTCAACCGTGGCGTCAACGATGGCGGCCGCTTCGTCGCCAACCACGGTCGTTGCCCCCCTCAACGCCGTGAGGCGGCCGCTCAACGAGCCCTCCCCGGCCTACTTATCAACTCGTTCCCTTATCTATGAGTGGATTGATCGATATGTCTATAGATTGCAGGAGCGGTAAAGAGCACGCACATCCGCCATTGATAACCGACGCACGGTGCCGGGCTTGAGGCGGCCCAAGCTCACGGGCCCGACTCCGATCCGCACCAACCTCGTCACCGGGTGGCCGACGGCATCGAACATGCGCTTCACCTGGTGGTTGCGACCCTCGGTGATCGTAAGCCGGACGAGGCTCCCCCCGGTCGAGCGCTCGATCAGCGTCGCCTCGGCGGGCTTCGTCATACCGTCCTCAAGCGGCACACCCCTCGACAGCTCCTTGACGGCCCGCGCGCCGAGCGCGCCCGCCACATCGGCAAGGTAGGTCTTTGGTACCTCATAGCTTGGATGGGTCAACCTGAACGTGAGCTCGCCGTCGTTGGTCAGCAGGAGCGCCCCTTCTGTGTCGATGTCGAGACGGCCGACGGGCCACACGCGCACCGGTATGTCGACGATGTCGAGCACCGTGCGCCTCCCCTCGGGGTCGGCCGCTGAGGTGACGACGCCGGGGGGCTTGTTGAGCAAGTAGTGGACGAGCTCGGCCCCAAGCGGCACGCGTGAACCGTCAAGCTCGACCACGTCGCTCGCGGGGTCGATCCTTTGCCCGAGGCGGGCGGTGCTCCCGTTGACGCTTATCCTTCCCGCCGATATCCACTCTTCGACCGTGCGCCTCGAGCCCACTCCGGCGCGTGCGAGCACCTTCTGGAGACGTTGCCCCTCACCGCTCACGCCCCCGGAGACAGCCTCGCCTCCATTGCCTCGATCGCTTCGGCATCGGGCATGAACCCGGCGAGCGGAGGGAGCGCTTCGATCGAACTGAGCCCCATCTTCTCGAGAAAGTCATCGCTAACAACGAGCAGGCTCGGACCCCCCTGACCCTGAGCGCGCGCGGTGTCGACGACAAGGCCCCTGTGAACGAGCGTCCTCACCACCCCATCCGAGTCGACACCCCGTAACTCGGCGATCTGCGATCTGGCGATCGGCCCCCGGTAAGCAATGATCGCAAGCACCTCGAGGGCGGGGCCCGACAGTCTGCCGGCCCGGTCGCCGATCACGAAGCGCTCGAGCCACGGAGCCGAGTCGGGGTGGGTGTAGAGCCTCCAACCGGTCGCCGTCTCCCTCAGAACGAATCCGCGCTCGGCGGACTCATAGTCGGCGGCCAGGTCACTCAGCAAAACCTCGACCTCGGCTTTAGGCTTCTCGAGCACCTCCCCGATCGCCCCTGCGGGCACCGGGTCACCCGCGAGCAGCAGGATCGACTCCACGATCTTGCGGTCCGGCACGGTCATGCGCCCTCCTCTCTCATCCAGGTAAATCGTCCAAGTGGACATGGCCAACGGCGACCGACCCCGTCCACGCCGCCCGGATGTCGCCGAAGCGCCCCTGCTGTGTGAGCTCGACCGCGCCCGACTTGTAGAGCTCGAGCAGAGCGAGAAACCTCACCACAACCTCGTCCCGTCCTGCTGCGCGCCCGCACAGCTCCTCGAGGGTTGCGCCATCACGCCCCGCCAGGGAGCGCGCCAGCTCGGCTATGACCTCGGGCAGAGAAGCCCGCGCCGGGGCAACGTAGGAGGTATCAAGCTCGTGGCGGGGCCGGGGGATGAGCGCTGCAGCGGCCGCCAGCGCGAGGTCGGCGACCGACGTCGTCGCCAGGGGGTCGGGTCCGAGGTGAGCGTAGCGCTCCTCGAGGCCCACCACCCGTGGGTGCCACCCCTCGCCGCGCTGCAGGGCGGCAGCGATGAACGCCCCCGCCTCCCTATACGTTGCCGTCTCAACCACCCTGGCAAGCAGCAGGTCCCGCTGCTCGAGGAGCGTGGGATCCACCGCCCCCTCGGCCGCCTGGGTGGGCAGCAGGCGCGCAGCCTTGAGCTCGAGTAAGGCGGCGGCCACAACCAGGAAGCCGGTGGCGGTCTCGAGGTCGAGCTCCGGCATGTCGTCGAGGACCGCCATGTACTCGTCGGTTATGGCCGACAACGAGACCTCGTAGATGTCCACCCGCCTGCGGGTGATCAGGTTCAAAAGGAGGTCGATGGGCCCCTCGAAGGCCCCCGCCTTGACCTCGTAGGTCATGTCGCGCTCAGGTCGTGGCGGGGTCCCATGCGCGCACTCACTGTCGCCAAGTGTGACGACTTGTCTGCTTGTCGACTTAGCAACTTCACCACTACTTTTGGGGGTTCATCGCATCGCCGAGCATCCCTCAAGCCTATGTCCGCCGCCCCCGGAGAAAACGTCTTTAGGCGATCACGAAGGCGCGGCGCGCTCGGGCAGCCCGACACGCGCCCTGACGTCACGCATGGTCGTCTCCGCCACCTCGGCCGCCGCCGCTGCCCCAGAGCCGAGCAACCGCTCGGTCTCGGCCCGATCGGAGATGAGCTCGTCGTAGCGCTGCCGGATGGGCGCAAGGGTGGCGACGAGCAGATCCGCGAGGGCGCTCTTGAACTCGCCGTAGCCCGCCGAGGAGAATCGCTCTTCGACTGCGGCAACACTCGAGCCCTCGGCAAGCGCATAGAGCGTTATCAGGTTCGTGAGCGCCGGCTTTCCCTCCCCCGCTGCCACCCGGCGCCCCGAGTCCGTGACCGCCGAGCGGATCTTCTTGGTGATCGCCTCGGGTGGATCGATGAGCAGGACCTTAGAGCCGGGCCCCCCCACGGACTTGCTCATCTTCTGGGTCGGGTCGTCGAGCGACATGATGCGAGCGCCCGAGGCAGCGATCTCGGCGTGGGGGGCCACGAAGGTATCGCCGAAACGCCTGTTGAAACGGACGGCGAGATCCCTCATCAGCTCGATGTGCTGCCGCTGATCCTCTCCCACCGGAACGCCCGACGCCCTGTAAAGGAGCACGTCTGCCGCCTGGAGCACGGGATAGGTGAACAGCCCGACCCCGACCGACTCCGAGGCGCCCATGGATTTCTCCTTGAACTGCACCATCCGCCTGAGCTCACCCATGCGGGCGACGCAGCTCAGGATCCACGACAGCTCGGCGTGGGCGGGGACCTGCGATTGAACGAACAGCCCGGAACGCTTCGGATCGAGCCCGCAAGCGATCAACAGGGCACCCGTCTCGACCGTGCGGGCCCTCAGCTCGGCCGGCTCCCATGGAAGGCTCATGGCATGCAGATCGACGATGCAGTAAAAGGCGTTTCGAGCTTCCTGAGCGGTGACCCAGTGGCGCACGGCCCCAAGGTAGTTCCCAAGGTGAAGCTCACCGCTCGGTTGAATCCCGCTAAAGACCCGCCCACTTCGGGCCTCCCGTTGGGCCATACCTAAAGCTCTCCTTTATCTAGAGGATCGGGTCGGTAGGTTGTCTGGATCTACCATTGCCCAAGCAGTGATGTTCGGGCAGCCTGGCCCTAGACTACAAAGCAATCATGGGACTAATCTCGCTGCTCCGATCCGAGCCCCTTACGTTCGTGCTGCTAGCGATCTCCCTGGTTGGGGCGATCAGCCTTCACGAGTTCGGCCACGCCTACGCTGCGGACCTGCAGGGCGATCGCCTGCCCCGCGCCATGGGCAGGGTCAGCCTCAACCCGGCCCGCCACCTCGACCCCCTTGGGACCATCGCCATCCTGCTCGTCGGCTTCGGCTGGGGCAAGCCCGTCGAGTTCCGCGCCGAAGCACTCGCATCCCGGCGCTTCGGAGCCGCCATAGTTGCCCTCGCAGGGCCCGGCATGAACCTCGTGCTCGCGGTCATCGGGGCGTTCGGCTTGACCCTGTTGGGGGGCTCCCAGCTCGCGGCAGAGTTCCTCAGCCGCTTCGTGTCGATCAACGTCCTGCTCGCCGTCTTCAACCTGATTCCACTGCCGCCGCTCGATGGCTCGAGGCTGCTCACGATCTTCCTGCCGCCCTCGCAGCAGAAGGTCATCTTCTGGCTCGACCGCTACGGCTTCGTCGTGCTCCTCGTGCTGCTGTTCTTCACGGGCTTCGAGTTCCTGTTCCCCGTGATCGTCGCGGTTCAGGGCTGGATCCTCACCCTTACGGGCGCTGTGTAGGGTTCTCGGCGGCCGCACCAAACGGGTAAACGCTCCCAGGGCCGGCCGGGCACCCGCCGGCTTCAGCGGGGCTCGTCGTTCAGGCGACGCACGAGGACGGAGTCTGAGCGCCTCGCTTCGAAGTCCTCGAGCACGTAGGCAAGTGCGGCTCGAACGATACGGCCCCTGTCGGCGGCGATGCCGTGATCCGCCCTCAACCCGAGGCGTGCGCGTTCCAAGGCCATGAGATCACTAGCCGTACAGTAGAAGGTTATCTTTTCCTCGTGCTTCGGGGCTTTGCGCCCGCCGGCCGGCTCGTCCGTCGTTGTCTCTTCGGCTACTTGTAGATTTGACGCGTTGTCGTCTTGTCGCTCCCGAGACACCTTGCGGCGCCCGGGACCGCCCTCCTCCGAGGTTCGGCGAAACAGCTCGTCAGCTCCTGGCAGGCTCGCGCGGCGAGACACGCTCCATCACCTCCTGGGCAAGCTTCCTGTAGGCGACCGCCCCGGTCGAGGTCGGCGCGTAGGTCAAGATCGGCTCCCCCGCTACGGGGGCCTCGGCAAACCGGATGGTCTTGCGGATCACCGTGTCGAAGAGGTAACGGCCGAACGCCTCCTTGACCCTGTCGAGAACTTCCCTGCCGTGGAGGGTCCTGCCGTCGAACATGGTGGCGACGATGCCATCCACCTCCAGTTTAGGGTTAAGCAATTCGGTGACTCGTTCGATCGACTGCATCAGGTTCGCCATTCCCCTCAGCGCGTAGTACTCACATTCGAGCGGCACGATGACGCCGTCGGCGGCGGTGAGCGCGTTGACGGTCAAGAGCCCAAGCGAAGGAGGACAGTCGACGAGGAAGAGGTCGTAGCGCGGCCTCAGCGGCGCGAGGGCACGCGCAAGCGCCTGCTCGCGCGCCACCTGTTGCACCAACGTGAGCTCGGCCGCCGCAAGGTCGATGTTGGAGGGAAGAAGGTCGAGGCCCTCGACCGAGGTCGGCAGCACAACGTCGGTGACATTCACGGTGCTGTCGAGGAGCACGTCGTAGACGGTGAGATCGAGGGCGCCGGGATCGATGCCGAAACCGAGGGCGCAGCCCCCCTGAGGGTCGAAGTCGACAAGAAGCACCTTTTGACCAAGCTCCGCGAGGGCGGCGGACAGGTTGACGGCGGTGGTTGTCTTTCCCACGCCGCCCTTCTGATTGGCGAGGGCGATGATGCGCGCCCCGCGCTCCATGTCCACCACCTGCGCCTCCCACTCCTGTCTCCGAGTAGCCAAGGGAACTTGTTGACAAGTCACCCTCGGCGTGGCCCAGGCTAGCGCACGCCCATCATTGGGCGGACGAGAACGCGAACTTAATTGGTCAGGCTCGCCGCCCGGGCCCGAGCTCGGCGGCAAAGGAAGTCCCCACACGGGGAGACGCCACTTCGAGAAGCTCGGCCACCGTCGCCCCGCAGTCGGCAAAGCTGGCCCTTACGCCGAGGTCGACCCCGGCGGCAAGCGCGTCGCCGGCGCACAGAACGGGGACACGTTCGCGTGAATGGTCGGTCGACGGTGTCGTTGGATCGTTGCCGTGGTCGGCCGTGACTATCAGGACGTCGCGAGGCCCGAGCGCAGCGAGAACCTCCGGCAGGCGCCGGTCGAACGCCTCGAGCGCGGCTGCGTATCCTTTCGGATCGTTGCGGTGCCCGTAGCTCTGGTCGAAGTCGACGAGGTTCGCAAACACGAGGCCCCGCTCGATCCGAAGCGTCGCATCGATGATCGCGTCAACGCCGGCCTCGTTGGACCGGGTCGGCCGTGAGGTGGTCACTCCCCTGCCCGCAAAAATGTCTTTGATCTTGCCCACTCCCCACACCTCGGCCCCCGCCCCTGAGATGATGTCCAGGATCGTTTCGTGCGGCGGCGCTACCGAGTAGTCGTGGCGATCCGGCGTGCGCTCGAAGCCGCCGGGAGGACCGGCGAAGGGCCTTGCGATCACCCGTCCGACCTCGTGGTCGCCCCTCAGGATCCCCCGAGCTGCCTCGCACATCTCGTACAGGCGCTCGAGCGCAATGACGTCAGTATGCGCAGCGATTTGAAAGACGCTGTCGCCCGACGTATAGACGATCGGACGGCCCGTCGCCATGTGCTCCTCGCCGAGGCGATCGATGATCTCCGTCCCCGACGCGGCCACGTTGCCGAGAGTGGACGACCCGATGGCGGCCTCGAAGGCGTCCATGACCTCGGCCGGGAAACCGCCCGGATAGAGGGGAAACGGCCGCTCGAGCACAACGCCGGCTAGCTCCCAGTGGCCCGTGGTCGTGTCCTTGCCAGGGGAGCGCTCGACCATCACACCGAAAGCCCCCTCCGGCTCTTCAACCCGCACGAGGCCCTGAGCCTCGACGATGTTGCCGAGGCCGAGCCGCTCGAGGTTGGGCAACTCCACCCCCCCGACGGCGGCGGCCAAGTTGGGCAGCGTGGCCGATCCCTCGTCGCCGAAGTCCGCGGCGTCGGGGGCGTCGCCGATGCCGACCGAGTCGAGGACGATGAGGATCACAGCGCGCGCGGCGATCGTCGTCATCGCAACAAGGTAACGGGTCCGCCGGCGCGGGCCCGTGCGGCGTATCGCACCGCCTCGGTCTTCAGCCGGGTGTGGTGTAACGGCCGGCGCGGGGATGAGAGGTGATGTATACCTCCCTGAGGCGGCGGTCGCTCACGTACGTGTAGATCTGGGTGGTCGTGAGACTCGCGTGGCCGAGCAGCTCTTGCACAACGCGAATGTCGGCCCCCGCGTCCAGCATGTGGGTTGCGAACGAATGTCTGAGCGTATGCGGGGAGATGCGCGCTTCGAGCCCGGCGAGAGAGGCGTGCCGCTTGAGGATCATCCAGCAGCCTTGGCGTGTGAGCCGGCCCCCGCGCGCATTGATCCACAGCGCCCCGCCCGGCCCTGCGGACTGCGACCGTCGCGCGAGCTCGGGTCTCGACGTCACCGCATAGGCCTCCAGAGCCCGTGCCGCGCCTCCTCCCAGGGGGAGAACCCGGCCCTTGCCGCCCTTGCCCGAGCGCACGAGAAGCGACCTCCCTTCGAGGTCGATGTCGTCGACATCGAGGGCGACGAGCTCGGAGATGCGCAGTCCGGCGCCGTAGAGCGTCTCGAGAATCGCGCGATCGCGCGTTCCGAGAAGGTCGGCGCCTGGTTGCTCGATGAGGCTCGTAACCTCGGCCACGGAGATTGCCTTTGGAAGCGATCGCAGGCGAGCTGGAGTACCCATCTTGGCGGTGGGGTCGTCCGCGATGCGGCCTTGAAGCACAAGCCACCGGTAAAGCGACTTCACGGGCACGGCCATGCGCGCCACTGAGGAGCTCTTCAGCGCGGTCGCGGCAGGCGGCCGGCCATCTCGCAGCCGTCCGAGGTAGTCGGTCACGTCCTTGGGTTCTGCCTCGCCCCCGCCGATCCCTCTGATCGCGCAGTATGCGCGCCACCTCACCAAATCTCGACGGTAAGACTCGATGGTGTTGTCCGACAAGCCCCTTTCGAACTGCACGTAGGCAATGAACTCTTCGATCCAGCCGCCGAGCGCATCCTGCGGCGGGGCCTCAGATGACGTCGGCGAGATCGACGCAGTCGAGCCCATGGGCCTCAGCAACGGGACCATTAACCAAAGACCCCTTGTACACATTGACGCCTTTTGCCAGAGCGAGGTCTTGTCTAACCGCGTCCTGGACCCCACGTTCGGCGAGTGCGACAACGTAAGGCAAGGTCTGGTTCGAGAGTGCGTAGGTCGACGTGTGCGGCACCGCGCCCGGCATGTTTCCGACGCAGTAGTGCACGACATCGTCGACGACGAAAGTGGGATCCGAATGTGTCGTCATGCTCGATGTTTCGAAGCAGCCGCCCTGATCGATGGCGATGTCGACGACAACCGCGCCGGGCTGCATACCCGACACCATCTCCTTGGTGACGACTCGTGGCGCCAAGGCACCCGGAACGAGCACAGCGCCGATGACCAGGTCCGCCGACGTGACCGCCTCTTCGACCGAAAGCCGGTTCGAGGACAGGGTGAGGATCCTTCCCTGGTGGATCTGGTCGATGGCCCGCAACTTGTCGATGTTGGTGTCGAGCGCGAGCACCTCGGCCTCCATGCCCTGGGCTATCCAAGCTGCGTTCGCCCCCGCCATCCCCGCGCCTATGACCACAACGCGCGCAGGGCGGACCCCTGATACCCCGCCGAGCAGAACGCCGCGGCCTCCGCGCTCTCGCTCGAGGTAGTTGGCGCCGACATGCGGTGCCATGCGGCCTGCGACCTCGCTCATGGGGGCAAGCAGCGGGAGCGATCCGTCGGGAAGCTCGACCGTCTCGTATGCCACGGCCGTGATTCCGGAGTCAACGAGTGCGCCTGTTACCTCTTTACTTGCGGCGAGGTGAAGGTAGGTGAACAGGACCAGTCCCTCGCGCAGCCGGTGCCACTCTTCCTTGACCGGCTCCTTGACCTTCAAGACCATGTCCGCTTCACCAAAGACGGTGTCGGCATCGGGGACAATGGAGGCGCCGGCGCGCTCGAACCCAGCGTCGGTGATGCTTGAACCCACCCCGGCCTCAGTCTCGATGAGCACGGAATGTTCCGCAACCACAAGCTCACGGACGCCAGACGGGGTGATCGCTACACGGTACTCGTTGTCCTTGAGCTCTCGCGGAACGCCAACAATCACTTTTTGTCACCGCCCCTTTCGGCCTGCTTGCGCGAAGCCAACCCTACAGCCGGGTCTTGGTCAGGTCCTCCTCCAGAGGCCTCTGCGGGAGGGTCCTGGTGGCGGCGCCGATGAGGCCGTGGAAGAGCGGATGCGGGCGGTCCGGCCTGCTCTTGAACTCGGGATGGAACTGCGTTCCAACGAAGAAGGGGTGGCCCTCGAGCTCGATGATCTCGACCAGCGTCCCGTCGGGGGAGTCTCCCGAGGCAACGAGGCCCGCTTGCTCCAGACGCGTCCTGAAGCGCGGGTTGACCTCATAACGATGGCGGTGACGCTCGTAGACGAGCTCCGCCGCGTACGCCTTCGCAGCAACCGACCCCTGCTTGAGGCGGCACGGATAGGCGCCAAGGCGCATGGTGCCCCCAAGCGCACCGAGGTCCTGGCCGGCAAGGATGTCGATAACCGGATAACGGGTGGCCGCATCGAACTCGGTGGAGTTTGCTCCGGCCCAGCCGGCGGCGTTGCGCGCGTATTCGATGACCGCGCATTGAAGCCCAAGACAAAGCCCGAGGAAAGGGACGCCGCGCTCGCGCGCGAAGCGAATCGCTTGAACTTTGCCCTCGATTCCGCGCACGCCGAACCCACCGGGGACGAGGATGCCATCGAGATGCCCGAGCGCGTGGTCGAGGTCGGCGGTTTCGAGGCTGTCGGATGCGATCCAGTCGATGTCGACGCGCACACCGTGTGCGAAACCGGCATGCTTCAGCGACTCGACGACGGACAGGTAGGCATCGGGAAGACCGATGTACTTGCCGATGAGCCCTACCCGAACACTTCTCGTACCTGCTGCGGTGTCGTCGATGCGCGCGACTAGCTCCTTCCAGCCTGTGAGGTCGGCCGCCCGTGGGCTTGCAAGCCGAAGATGGTCGACCACGAAATCGTCGAGCCCTTCGGCGTGCATGACGAGCGGAATCTCATAGATGTTCGGTGAATCAACCGCCGACACGATTGCGTCCGTGCGCACATCGCACAGCAGCGAGATCTTGCGCTTGAGGTCGGGGCTTATGGGCCGGTCCGAGCGGCACACTATGGCGTCCGGCTGGATCCCTATGCTTCGTAGCTCCCGAACTGAGTGCTGCGTCGGCTTGGTCTTGATCTCGCCGGCCGGGGCCATGTAAGGGACCAAGGTGACGTGCAGGTAACAGGTTTCGTCGCGCCCAAGCTCCATGCGGAGCTGGCGTATGGACTCGAGAAAGGGCAGCGACTCGATGTCGCCGACCGTGCCGCCTATCTCAACTATCACGACATCGGCGGCCGAGTCCTCGCCAAGAGCGAGGATCCGCTCCTTGATGGCGTTGGTTATGTGGGGGATCACCTGGACCGTGTCGCCGAGGAACTCGCCTCTGCGCTCCCTTGCAATGACCGACTGGTAGATAGCGCCCGTGGTGACGTTTGAGGTTTTGAACAGATTCTCGTCGATGAGCCGTTCGTAGTGTCCAAGGTCGAGGTCGGTCTCACCGCCGTCCTCGGTCACGAACACCTCCCCGTGCTGGAACGGGTTCATGGTCCCCGGGTCGACGTTGATGTAAGGATCGAGCTTCTGCATCATGACCCTCAAGCCACGGGTCTTAAGCAGACGCCCGAGGGACGCTGCGGTGAGGCCCTTGCCTAGGCTCGAGACCACCCCGCCCGTCACGAACACGAACTTCGCCACCGGTCCTCCTATCTACACGGGCATACGCCACAACCCGCCGGCTGCCCTCGAACAGTTTGCGACGTCCAGGCCTGCGAGACGGACAACCATGGGCAACTCCTGCAACCCCCATGCCGGTGCCCCAGGCGGGCATCCGGGCAAGCACCTCTCACGGCCGCTCGTGGATGTCACGCCACGATACCCCGGTGGGCATGGGGCGCCGGTCATTTGCGGCCGAATCGATCAACGGCCCTCAGGAGGGGGCTCTTCTCGATGGCCTCCGAGAACGACCACCTCTCCGAGGCGAGGTTCACGACGGCAAGCAGGACGACGGCGATGGCCGCACTTCCGCCCTGGACGGAGCCGGCGAGGCCGACCCCGAGCAACGCCCCGAGCGGATTGGCGCCGGCGTCACCAAGCATCCCCTTCTCAGTGAGATCGAGGGCCAGGCAGGCAATCAACGCGCCGAAGGCCCCTGAGGCCGTCACAGCCCACGCCGCCCCGCCCCACACCATCAGCGCGGCCCCCGCTACGAGGGTCACTTTCCCGGCTCGCCCCGGCGCTCGGTCGGTGAGGTTCACGAGGTTGGCGGCGAGTGCGACGATCGCACCCGAAGCAAGCGCCGGCCACCACCCGTCGCCCCCTTCCGTAACGAGCGCCCCCGCGCCGAGGCCGCAGACGGCGCCGGCCCCGAGCTTGACCACACCACCCGTTACCCGGCCCCCGCGCGCCGCCTTGAGATGGCCCCCGAAGCCGCGCTCGCGCTCGTCGCCGCGCCGGTCGTCCCACGACCCGGCGAGGAACATGACCACGAGCACGAGTGCTACTGCCGGGCCGGCGCCCCCGGTTCGAGCCGGTCCCCAGCCAAGCGCGCCTGCGAAAGCCGTGCCTGCAAGCGCAACGAGGGCGCCGGTTACAACGGGCCCCCCGAGCACCGCAGGAACCTTGACGCCGCGCACGTTGGTCCGCACCGACCAGCGCGGCGGTGCCCTTAGCCGAAGGCGCGCGAGTGGCCCGGCAACCCCGAACCCGACGAGGCCCGCCGCAAGCATGGTCATCGCCACCTCGACGGTCACGCCGTTTCCTCGCGCTCGAGTGCAAGATGCACCATGACGGCAAGAGGGATGAGGAAAGACAGGATCACGGCGGGGATCACGATGCCGGAATCATTGAGAGCGAAACCAAGCAGCGCCAACACGAGCCCCCCGACGAGCCCCGCTCTCAGCTTTGGAAAGGCGTGCGCGAAGCGCGCCCATCGCCCTCGAGGGCGGGCGAGCAGCCATCCAAGCGCCGCCAACCCAGGGGGCACGAAGTAGGTCCAGATCGTGGTGCGAAAGACCCTGAGGTTCGACTCGGCCTTGCGAAGGACCGTATCGACGAGAACCGCGCCCCCCCTGTCGCGCACATCTTCGAAGAGCCGCGCCAGGTGCGTCTGAGCCTCCGGCGGCCTGGCGAGATCGAGCGCCAGAAAGGCACCCAAAAACAGCACCGCTCCGAGAGCGCTTGCAGCGATCAGCAAGAGGCTCGGGCGTCGCCCTGCAAGCAACACCCACGTCACAACCAGTCCGGGGACGAGGGCTATCACCCCTCCAACGTCGCTGCCGAGCTGAGGTGCGCCGTCCACGATGACGACGTAAGCGAACAGGGCTGCGACCGCAGCGAGAGCCGGGCCGCTGCCGTTGAACCTGTGGACAACGAGCGCTCCGGTCGCAACCGCCGCCGCCCCGAGGGCGGCGAAGCCGGTGTTGCCAAGCCCGGCGAAGCGTCCTGCGACTATGGGCGAGTAGCCGAACACAGTGTTCAACTGAAGGCCGGCCCCAACGAACAGGTCGCCCGAGATGACGATCGTCGTAAGCGCGGTGAGCGCAAGCAGCCGGTCGAGCGGCGCTTTAAGGGAGAGCGCGCTCATTGCAACGAGGGCGGCGTCCAGGCCGAGAAGCGCAAGCCAGAACCCGACTGCACCCAGCGCATGTCCGTCGACGATTCCGAGCAGGTAGGTGGCGGGAAAGAACGCGACAACGGCAAGAGCGGCCAGCTCTAGCGCGGTCTCTAGAAACCCGCCTGCGGCGTGAGCACCGCCTCTCTCGCGCCAGGCAAGCAGGGCGATGGTGGCGAGGTTGATCACCACCTGGAAGATCACGTAAGCGGTCGAGACGCTCGCCTGGATCGCTCCGACGAACACAGATTCCTTATCGAAAGCGATCGCCGACGAGATCCTGTCGACGCCCCCGGCTGAAGCGTCGACCCACGGACGCCCCGTCATCGAAGGGGGGCGGCCAAGCCCGAGGTGCTCGAGCACCGTCGGCGCAACGTCGGGAAGAGTCACAACACCCCGTCGCCTCGTCGAGGCGGACTCAAGCGTCGTCCCGCTGGCGAAGCCTGGCCCGGCTGCAACGGCAACGCCAAGATGCGCCTGCGGCGCCCACGCGGGAGAGGTCGGTGAGGTGATCAGCAAGAGATCACGCTGTGGGTCGAGCGCGGCCCGGATGTGGCCGAGGAGCTCGTCGGCGTCCTCGAGGGCCCGTCGCCTGTCGCCGGGCAGGGCGCGGCCGAGGGCGCGGGCGTACCGATCGACCCTCGTCAAATCGCCGGGGTCGACGATCACCGACGCACAGGGGACCTCGAGGGCGCGGTCGACGGCGGCAGTGATGGCGCCGGCGTCGGTGCGAACTCCGAAGGGGGCGGAACGGTCCCGCTCCAACAGATCAGGCTCAGACGCCGCCAACTCGACGATGCCGTCCGTGTTCATCGCCGCGTAGAGCACCCAGCGTCCGAGCTGCCCCGGCGTCGGGGCGGGCATACCGGGATCTGCGTTGCCCACTGCGATAAGGGGGCGGGATCCCATGGCAGAGGCAAGCGCGCCCGGTCTGGCGTTGTAGCCGGCGTCGTTGGCGCGCTCGGTAAGCTCGGCGAGCCCGGCGGCGGCCACAGCGCGCCTGAAGACCCCGCCCGGCGTCCCAGGCTCCGCAGGGGCCCCTGAGACGAAGCCTCCGTCGATCCGGCTGCCCCCTCCGAGAGTTGAATAACCCGAGGAATAAGACGTCCTCGAAGCGATGGTCCTCACCGACATCGATGCCGCCGCCCCCTCGCTCACCGCCTCGAGCAGCGCCGGGGGCCTCGTAGCCGCCACGTCGGCCCAGGTGACGCCGGGCAGCGTGAACACGACCGCGCGCCTGCACCCGGCGCCGGCGCTTGGCCTCTCGGGGGCCGGCGCCGTTTGTTCTGCGGCCCCGGGGGCCGGCGCCGCGCTCCCAGCCGTTCCGAAGATTGCGATCGCGATCACGCCCCCGGCGACCAGCCGGCGTCTAGGGCGCATGCAGGCGCTCCAGGTAGAAGCCCCCGAGGCGGTCGAGCATGGCTTCGGTTGAGAACTCGGCTTCGAGCCGCAGGCGGGCGGCCGCAGCGTAGCGTCGCCCGGTGGCCTCGGACGCAAGCACCTCGGCGAGGGCCTCAGCCAGCGCATCTGGGTCGCCCGTCGGCACGAGCCGTCCCGACTCCCGGTCGGTGATGAGCTCGCCCATACCTCCAACGTCCGTGGACACGACCGGCGTACCGACTGCGACCGCCTCCTGGGCTGCGAGCGCGACGGCCTCCCAGTGCGAAGAGAGACAAAAGACATCAGCGGCAGCGACATAGCCGGCGACATCATCGGTCCATCCGAGGAAGACGACTCGGTCTGCTACGCCCAGATCGGCCGCCAGGGCGCGCAGCTCGGCCTCCTGTGGCCCTTCGCCGGCGATGGCAAGGACGACGTCGCCGGGCAGCCTGGCCACCGCCTCGAGCATGACCTCAAGCGCCTTCTGCGGTGCAAGGCGCGCTGCGGTCACGACCAGTCGGCCCCCAGGGAGGACGCCGAGCTCGCGCCTGACCTCAGCCGCCGGCCGCGCCGGGTCCGGGGACCCAACGCCGAGATGCAGCACCTCGATCCTGTCTGCGGCGCGCGGGATCGTGGCCTTGAGATGATCTGCAATCTGCTCAGACGGAGCGAATGCGTGCGCGCTCAACATCACGGCGAGCCACTCGGCACGCCGGTATACCGATGCCCGCGCGTCACCGAGGACGCCGGAGTGCATGAGGTTGTGAATGGTCACGACGACCTCGGGAGGACGGGCGACGCTTCTGGCCGCGAGCGCGCTGTCGATCCCGGCGCGCAGGCCGTGGGCGTGCACGAGGGCATAGCCGCCGGTCGCCATGATCGAGCGAAGCCGCGCGATTGCGCGCGGATGTCCCCTCGCGGCGCCGTTGGGTATGAGCACCTCCCTAACCGGCACGGGCATGGCCACGGGGCCATCGCTCGGGCCCGCGACCTCGACGACAAGGCCGTCGACGCCGTCGAGCCCGCTCGCTATGCGCGCGACATGAAGGGCTACTCCACCGGCCGAGCGCCCGAGAACCTGAAGCACTCCCAGGGTGCTCACCTGCGACCCAAAGCAAGTGCCGTGACCCGGGCGAGCTCCGGCGAGCGCAGGAGCCTCATCCCCCCGAGGTAGACGCACGCCCCCGCCCCTCCCGCGAGGGCGAGGGTCATCACAGCGTCCGCCTTCGACGTGTCTGGGGCGGCGGCGGCGGCAAGCGCCATGACCGCAAGCGCGGCCCCTCCGACGCCCACCGAGCGTCCCATCGCGCCGATGAGCTGGGGGCCGAGCACGCGCCCCGCGCGCCGGGACAGAAGCGCGGCAAGCATTGCAGCGCCGGCAAGAAAAGCAACGGAATGACCGGCTGCGAGCCCGGGCACCGCCCATCGAGGCTCGAGCACGAAGAACAGCGCAGCTCCCACGATGCTGCTCGTCACCACGGTTCCTGCGTTGACGAGAGCGGGGGTCTTGGCATCCCCAAGCGCGTAGTAGGCGCGCGTCAGAATTAGAAAAGCGGAGTAGCCGGGCAGCCCCACAGCGAAAGCGGCGAGCACGCGCGCCACCAGGGCCGCCCCGGTTCCCGTCATGACCCCATACTCGAGCGACACCGTGGCAAGCGGGCCGGCCACCACGAGCAAGAAGGCGGCGGTCGGGACGAGGATGAAGACCATCATTGCAAGGCCGCTCTGGAGCCGCGCCAGGTAAGCGGCTTCCTCCCCCTTGGCGACGTGCTCCGACATCGCTGTGAACACCACATGGAAGATGGGCGCGGCAAACAGGGCGTGCGGCAGGTAGAAGAACGTGTAGGCCCATTGATAGGCGGCGACTCCCCCCTTCACACCGTTGGCGAGCATCAGCACCACTATCAGCCCGGCCTGGTAGCCGCCCGCATATCCGAGCGCCCACGCGCCGACCCTCGCCCCCTTGCGAACCGCCGGATGCGTTGGGGCGAAGCTGAAGCGAAAGCGCCAACCAAGCGATCTGAGCCCGGGCACGAGCACGAGGGTGAGCGCGACCACGCCGGCCGTCGTACCCGCGCCGAGGACGAACACCTCAGCGCCGGTCACCCCCGTCACCGATGGAGGCCGTCCAGAACGCATCGCCGCATAGGTCAGGTAGACCCCGATCACCACGATGTTGTTTGCGATCGGCGCGACGGCCGGCAGAACGAACCTTCTGTGTGCGTGAAGCGCTCCCGTCATCACCATGCCGGCCCCGTAGAAGATCACCTGGGGCGCAAACAACCTCAGGAATGTACTGCCGAGCGCGATCTCTTGTGCACGCAGGTCTGGATCCCCAACCCCAACTGTGAAGAGGCGCATCGCCAGCGGCGCCGCAAGCCCGAGCACAAGGGCGAGGATGCACAACGCGACGAAGGCGACCGAAGCAAGTGCGTTGGCCGCGTCCCACCCTTCCTCCCGGCGCCCGGCAACGAGGTAGTCGACGAAGGTGGGCACGAAAATGGATGTGAGCACCCCGGCAGCGACGAGCTCGAACACCACATTCGGCGCCGTGTTGGCCGTTTGATAGGTGTTGGCGAGGAAAGTGGTTCCCATGGCCGCCGCAACGACGAGGACTCGCACGAAGCCGGTAAGCCTCGATACCGCCGTCAATAGCGTTATGGCCGCCGCTCCGCGCGCAAGCGAAGCGCGTTCGTCAGCCTCCGGCCGAGACACTAGCTGCTTGGGCTCGGCTCGGGAAGAGGCACGGTATCGGCCTCCGAGCCGTAGTGCGCCGGCGCGCCGCTCTCGGCGAGCTGAAGCCCCATTGCCACTGCGTATTGACCGAGGACGATGTCGGCCTGATCGACCGTCGCGATGATGCCGCCGGCCTCACCATCGGCGCGCACAGCAGCGGCAGGGCCCCACAGGCTGTTGCGTGGCTCAGCGGCGAGCACTCCCGCTTCTCGGCCGGCCAGTCCCACGGCGAGCGAGGTGGTAAGCGGACCGATGTCGAAGAGCGGATCGTCGAGGTTGCCTCCTGCCAGCACGAACAGCGCCCCTGCGGGGGCAAGATCCAAATTTTCGTCGCGCTCGACGGTCACAAAGTTTGCCGCCTCGAGCTCGTCGACGAACAACTGAAGACGGTTCGACGGGTTCCCATCCGGAACGTTGAATCCGGGCGTGTCGGCAGAGGTCGCCGCCCTGCGCCCGAGAGTGGCGCCTACCTCTGCGCGGAGCTCATCGGGCTCGACGGACGCCGAGCCCAATATCCGGGCGAGCTCAGTGCGCGCCTCAGGGTCCTCAAGGGCAAGCTTCGCGGTCAACGTCACCGTCGAAGCGATCGAGCCGTCGGCGACCTCCACGGCCCCACGCACCGATTCCATGAGCCCAGCGTCGCTCCCCTCGAACTCGAACAGCACGACCTGCTCTCCTGCGAGGGCCCCGTCGAGCACGGTAGGAGCCAGCACCTGGAGGGCCTCCTCGCTGAGGCTCTGCCTGTCGATCAACTCGGCGTTGTCCGCCCTGAGCTCGTCGTTTGTGGTCCTGATGCTTTCGATGCTTGTCTCGAGCCGGCCCGTGACGTTTTCCCCTCCCAGCGTTGCCGACCCGAGGAGGATGCCGATCCCGAGTGCAAGAAAGACTGCGACCAGCGAGATGAGGTGATAGCGGAAATCGATCACGAGATTGCGTTCTGGATTCGGATCCACCACAGGGCAAGCTCGAGCCGCAACGTCTCAGACAGTGCGATGACTATCACCATGGTCACGAGCGCAGCCGCAAGCAGCAGCAGGATGTCTCCGCGCCGAACGCGTCCGCGATAGAGACGGCTCACACCCTTTGCGTCGACGAGGATGGATCCAACGCGCAGTCGAACCAGGAACGTCGACGCCCCTCCCTTTCTGCCCTTGTCCATGAACTCGATGAGGTTGGTGTGGGTCCCGACCGCCACGATCAGCTCGGCGCCGCGCTCGTAAGCAAGCAACATGGCGATGTCTTCTGAGGTCCCCGCCGACTCGAACTTCGTGCACTCAAGGCCCATGGTTTCGAGTCTTTCGTAGCCAGGCGCGACCCCGCCCTGATAGGCGTGGACCACGAGCTCGGCTCCCGACAACAGCGTCTCGGTCGTGACCGAGTCCATGTCGCCGATGATGAGATCGGGTTTGTAGCCGAAATCGACGAGGGCGTCGGCGCCGCCGTCAACTCCGACGAGGAGCGGCCGCAGCTCCCGGATATAGGCGCGCAGCGCCCTCAGGTCCTCCTTGTAGTCGTAGCCGCGCACGACAACAAGCACGTGCCGGCCGTCGAAATCGGTGGTCACGGCGGGCAGCCTGGTCGCCTCGAGCAGGAGGTCGCGCTCGTCCTTGATGAA
>JACCZU010000189.1 GCA_013695835.1 Candidatus Aridivita willemsiae | reverse complement strand
CTCTTGATCCCTTCTCAGATAGTCCTCAAGGGCCGTCCGGATCAGGGCCGACCTGGATATCCCTCTGCGCGCTGCGTGGCGATCAAGCAGGTGAAGGAGCCGGTCGTTCAACTGGACTATAGTCCGGGTGCGAGCCATAGCCCTAAGATTAGTGCTATCCCATAGGCAGAGGACTCCGGGGCGTCCCTGCGCCACCAAAGGAGCGTTCGCTCACCATCTGTCGACGACCTATCGAAGGGTGTTCCATTCGCATACCTGCGGTAGAGCGCGGCTTGCGCAGCGATGAGCGAGTGGCGCCTTCGCGCGTGGGGAAAGGAAGTGGGCGCTCTGGTGCCGCCTGGTGGACCCGATCGGGATCGAACCGACTACCTCCGCCATGCCATGGCGGCGCTCTACCAAGTGAGCTACGGGCCCGGGCCCTCCCGAGCCTAGCAAACGGTCTGGTGCGACCGGCATTCTCGGCCCCAACGACCACGTCACAGGTGGTTGCCGGTCCTCAGAATGGGCGAGGCAGGGGATCACGGTAGCCTTGCGCCTCGAAGGGGCCGAACAAGCCTGAGACCCAGAGCGACCAGGAAGGATACGAGTGGCAGAGCCGCTTCGGTGGGGAGTCCTCGGCGCCACCTCTCGGATCGCTCAAAAGGCCGTGATGCCCGCGATAGTGGCCGACGGCTCCTCCGAGCTTGCAGCCGTAGCGAGCCGTTCGGGAGGCGACTACCCCACCCTTGGGGCCAAGAGCTCGTATGACGACTACCAGGCCCTCCTTGACGATGAGGGTGTCGACGCCGTCTACATCCCGCTGCCGAACAGCCTGCACTTGGAGTGGACCGTCAGGGCAGCCGAGGCCGGTAAGCACGTGCTGTGTGAGAAGCCGCTCGCCTCGAACGCCGCCGAGGCAACCGAGATGGCGCTGGCCTGCACCCGGGCGGGTGTGACGCTGATGGAGGCCTACATGACCCCCTTCCATCCCCGCTCGGAGGGCCTCCACAGCGTGCTCACCGCGGGACGCCTCGGCCGGCTCAGGTGGGCGTGCTCGACCTTCACCTTTCCACTGGCCGACGACCACCGTTGGAATCCCGACATGGGGGGCGGGGCGCTCCTCGACCTCGGCGTCTACTGTTTGAGCCCGCTGCTGGCCGCCGGCGAAGCCATGCCGGCTCGCAGCGATGCGTCGATGACCGTGGGGGGAGCGGGCGTCGATGGGACGTTCTCGGGCCGGCTCGACTTCGGTAACGGCCTCTCCGCTGCCTTCGTGTGCTCGTTCGAGGCACCGTTCATGCAGCGCTTCGAGGCCATCGGCACGGACGGAGCTATAACCATTGACGAACGCCCCTTCACGCCCACCGAGGAGGACCGTTTCATCCATCTCACGCACCGCAGCGGTCGAATGGAATCGATCGACTGCGGGGGCGGGAACACTTACGGCGGCATGGTCGAGCACTTCGCGGCAGTCGTGAGAGGCGAGGCGCGGCCTCGCAGGACCCCGGCAGAGGCCATTGAGCTGCTCACTCTTCAGGACGGCCTGCGCCGGGCCGCCAGGGTCACGGCTGAGGACTAGCTCTTCTTTCGGCCTCTGCGCCGGCCGCGCGAGCGCCTGCGGGAGGTGGCCGGGGCGGCTTCGCCGGCGGCCCCTTCTTCGGTCGTCAGTCGAGGCGCCGCAGGAGCCTTCTCGCGCTTAGGGGCGCCATTGCCTCCCGGCCCTTCCGCTCTTTGGAGCGAGGCGGTCCGGGGCGCGACATCCTCCTTCTCCTTCAAGGCAGCTCTCGCCTCGCGCTTCCCCGGAGTACTGCGGTCAATGCGCGCCTCTTTGTCATCGGCGACCTTTAGCGTGATGCGGTATTCCTGAGGGTACTGGGGAACCCCGAAATCCGACTGGAGGTCCTTGATGATGTCTTCGAGCCTTTGCCCGTCGGGCGGCGCCGTTAGGTTCTGCGGTCGGGGCCTTGGGCCGGCCCTGACGAGGTCCTCAGAGGATTGCACAGAGGGCCGGGTGACCGCCGGGCCCCCCTCCTGAGCCCGCCCCTTCCTGCGGCTGCGTGACCTGCGGGAGCGCGCCCTCGGGGTCGGAGGTTTCGGTTCGGACGTCGGTTGTGAGGCCTGTGGCTGCGCGGCGCCAGAGCTAGGCGTGCCCCGTCCTTTGCGGCGTCCGCGCCGCCTCCTGCGAGGCTGGGTCATCTCCCCCCTTTGAATCCTCCGCTAACGAGACCACAGGGGCGTCCGACCAGAGCCGCTCGAGGTCGTAGTAGTCGCGCACTTCGGCCAAAAAAACGTGAACGACGAAGTCGACGTAGTCAAGCAGGACCCACCGGCCTTCTCGCTCACCTTCTCTTCGAAACGGCTTGAGATTGCGGCCCAGCGATAACGATCGCTCGACCTCTTCCGCGATCGTGCGAACCTGGCGCTCGTTGCCGGCGCTGCAGATGACGAAGTGGTCGGTTATTCGCAGCTGCTCGGAGACGTCCATAACGACGACACCAGCGGCCTTCTTCGAGGCGGCTGCCTCGGCGGCTTCGAGTGCGATCTCGGTCGATTTCAGCGCTCTCGCGGAAAGTCCCTTCCAACGACGATGGTCAGGTCAACGATACCCTGCTCCGCCGAGGACACACGTACCTCGCCGACGCCGAGGAGCTCCCTTGCCCGATCTGCAGATCGCTGAGCGCCCGGCGAGTCGCCGTGAGACACGATGAGGGTGCGCCGATAATCGAGGCGTGCAGCGTTGCCCGAGAGCACGACCGAAAAGCCCCC
>JACCZU010000141.1 GCA_013695835.1 Candidatus Aridivita willemsiae | reverse complement strand
GCGCCCGTGGAGCCGACGAGCGCAACCGACTCGTTGGCTGCGACCTCCACCGAGAGATCGTCGAGAACGCGCCTGCCCCCGCCGAATGAGAACGACAGCTTGCGCACCGAAACCCCGAGCGCACCCTCGGGAAGATCGAGGCCTTCGGCCGCCGGAGTCAGCGTTATCGGCTCCCTGAAAACTCCCTCGAGACGGTCGCGACCGACGACCGCGCGCGGGAGGTCGGAAAGCACGAATCCGATCAGCCTCAAAGGAAACGCCAGGAGCTGAAAGAGGCTCACGAACTGCACCAGGGTGCCCGTCGAGATGGCGCCGGTCGAGAGCCGCCACGAACCGACCGCCACGAGCGCGACGATGCCGAGGTTGGGAAGCGCCTCGAAGGCAGGCTCAAAGCCCGCACGCAGGCTTCCCATCTCGACCCTGGCACGCCTCAGCCCCTCCGCCTGCGCCTCGAGCCTGGCGACCTCAGACGCCTCCCGGCCCAGGGTCTTGACGACGAGCGCACCGTCGACCGACTCGTGGACGACTGCCGAGACATCCCCGATCTTGGCCTGGGCGCGACTGGCAGGCGGCTCGACCTTGGAGCCGTAAACGCGATTGAGGAAAGTGAGCAGCGGCAGGACCAGCAGACCGATGGCTGCGAGAAAGAAGTCGGTCCACAGCAGCAGCAGGGTCGCTATCACCACAAGCAGGATCGCAGCGGTAGAAAACGGGACCATGGAGAGCACGTCGGTTGCCGCCTGCACGTCCGCCTCCGCGTGGGCGAGAAGCTCTCCCGGCGGACGGGTTTGGTGATAAGCAAGCGGAAGCCGGCGGTAGCGGTCTGCAACACGTGCCTGAAGGGTTCTGACTGTGCGCGCCTGGGTCAGGCCTGCGAAGTAGCGGCGCGTGACGATTCCTCCGGCGCGCACAGCGACGACTCCAAACACGAGCGCTACGCCGGCCCAGATCGTCGCTGCGTCCACGCCCCGGTCGAAGGCGGGCACGATCACAGAGTCTGTAACGCGCCCGAGCACAACTGCGCTTGCCACGGTTGCGCCAGCGTAGGTCGAGGCCCCAAGCACAGCAACCGAAAACGGCAGAGGGTGGCTTCCCACGTACGACCTCAGGACGCCGAGCCCACGGAGCAACACCGTGCGCTGGCCCTTTGATGCAGTGCTCACAGGCCGGTCGTGCCTTCCTTTCGAGTCGGCGAGCCACGTCTGAGTGCGCCGGTCCGTGCGGCGCGGCGCCCGCGCCCCCTATAAGGTGGCGGAACCGTCATCGCTGCGGCCCCTCCGACGGGGCGCGCGAGGAGTGGACAGCACGATCGGTGCGCCCCGGCCGCGGCATGGCTTTCGGTGCTCCACGATAGCAGAGGCGAAAAGGAGGACGAATGACGGGAATGGTGCCACAAGACGTCTATGAGCTGGCCAGCGCCTCGGACCCGCGCGTGGCACCGGATGGGAGCACTGTCGCGGTCGTAGCCACGACCGTCGACCGCGATGCCAACGACTACAGGAGCGCCATCTGGCTGGTCCCGGCGGACGGATCGCAGTCACCGCGCCGCTTCACCTCGGGGGCCAAGCATGATTCATCGCCGCGCTGGTCTCCGGACGGCGGGGCCCTCGCCTTCACCTCGGACCGAGGCGCCGACACCAAGCAGCTCTACGTCATTCCCGCATCCGGAGGCGAGGCACGCCGGCTCACCGACCTCGACGAGGGCATCGATGAGTTCGAATGGTCGGCAGACGGCGGGGGCCTCGTCTTCTCGTGCCGGGTGCGCCACGAAGACTACGGCGAGACCGATGACAAGAAGCGGAACCCGCGCAGGATCACGCGCCTCTGGTACAAGCTCGACAACGTTGGCTGGACGGCGGACCGTCGCGTGCACATCTTCACCGTTCCCGCAAACGGATCGGCCGAACCGGCACAGATCACCGATGGCGACTTCGAGGATTCGGGCCCTGCTCCGGCCCCCGACGGCTCGAAGGTCGCGTTTGCCTCCGCGCGCCAGGACGACTGGGATATCGAGCCCTACACCGACATCTACCTGGTCGACGCCTCCGGCGGCACACCGCGCCCTCTGACTGGTGGCGACGGGACGCACGACTCGCCGGTGTGGTCACCGGACGGGTCGAAGATAGCCTGCTACTACTCGCCGGGCGTCTGGGACGAGCCGCGTCACGGCCAGGTCGCCGTCATCGATGTGGGATCCGGCGAGCGCACCCTGCTCACGACAGCGCTCGATCGCAACTGTGCGCCTTATCCATCGATCGGCAAACCGGTGTGGGACGGTGACGATCTCCTCTTCGGGGTCGAGGACCGCGGCAATACCCATCTGTACTGCGTTCCAGGCGACGGGTCGGGCAAACCGGAGCCGGTTATCGAGGGCGAGCTCAACCTCACCGGTTTCCACGCCGCTGCCGGAACGATCGTTCATTGCGCAACCGTGCCCACCATGCCGGCGGAGCTCTTCGCAGGAAAAACCCAGCTGACCGATCTCTCGAAGGACTTCAGAGGGGGCCGCGAGCTGGTTGAGCCCGAGCGCTTTCCCGTGATCTCCGACGACGGCTCTGAGGTCGAAGCCTGGATCCTGAGGCCCCCGGATTTCGAGCCCTCCCGGCGCTACCCCACGCTGCTGAACATCCATGGAGGGCCCTTTGCCCAGTACGGCAACCGCTTCTTCGACGAATCCCAGGTCTACGCTGCGGCCGGCTACGTCGTGCTCCTGTCCAACCCGCGTGGATCGTCGGGCTACAGCGAGCCGTGGGCCAGAGCGATCAAGGGGCCGGTTGCGGACGGCCCCGGGATGGGAACCGTGGACTACCAGGACTGCATGGCCGTGGTCGACGCCGCCGCGCGCCGCTTCGACTTCGTCGACGAGGACAGGCTCGGCGTTCTTGGAGGCTCCTACGGCGGCTTCATGACCACCTGGATCGTGGGGCGCAGCAAACGCTTCAAGGCCGCCTGCTCCGAGCGCGCCGTGAACGACTGGGGATCGATGAACGGCTCAAGCGATCTCGGTCCGTCCTTCGCGAGCTACGTCGGCGCTTATCTGTTCGAGAACCGTGCCGCATACGCACAGATCTCCCCGATAATGTCGGCGCACGAGATCACGACGCCGCTTCTGATCATGCACTCCGAGAACGACTTTCGCTGCGATGTCGAGCAGGCAGAGCAGCTCTTCTCCATACTGAGAACGCTCAAACGCGAGGTCGAGCTCGTGCGCTTCCCGGCGGAGGGCCACGAGCTGTCGCGCGCAGGGTCGCCCTATCACCGCGTCAAACGCTTCGAGATCATCCTCGAATGGTTCAACCGCTACCTGAGTCCTGCTTAGCGCGGCGACGGGTGTTCACAACAAGGCCGGAGTTGCTCGGAACCTTCGGGATGGTGGCGTCGACGCACTGGCTTGCTTCCGCAGTCGGTATGTCGATTCTCGAACGGGGCGGCAACGCCTTTGACGCGGCGGTGGCAGCCGGGTTCACGCTTCAAGTTGTCGAGCCTCACCTCAACGGTCCTGGGGGTGAGGTGCCCATCATCTTCTACAGCGCGGAGCGCAAGCGCGTGCAGGTCGTAAACGGGCAGGGATTCGCTCCGCAAGCGGCCACCATCGAACACTTCAAGGGTCTCGGGCTTGACGAGATACCTGGAGATGGGCTCTTGCCTGCGTGCGTCCCAGGCGCCTTCGGCGGCTGGATGCTTCTGCTCGAGGAGCTCGGCACCATGCACCTCGCCGACGTCCTCGAGCCCGCGCTCGGCTACGCCAAGAACGGCTGGCCGGT
>JACCZU010000127.1 GCA_013695835.1 Candidatus Aridivita willemsiae | reverse complement strand
TTCGGCTGGCCGGTCGAAGTCTGCTCGTTTGCGAGGCTCGCCACGAGGCCGTAGCCGTGGGTATAGAAGAGATGCTGGTTGGCCCAGCTCCTCGAGCCTTCGGGAAGGTCGGCGACCGACAGTTCGCGCGCCGAGAGCAACACCTGGCGCGACCTCCCGCCGATCTCGTAACGATCGATGTCCACGTCGGGGAACTGATAGTAGGTACGGATTGCCTGCAGCTGCCTGTACACGGTCTGCAAGATGCCCGGGTCCCATACCCGGACGTTTTGCACGAGACCTTCGTTCTGCTGGATTTGCTCGCCGGTGAGGTCCGTGGTTGCGGGATAGCTCTGAGTCTTGACGTCGGACAAGCCGAAGGCTTCCTGCGTCGAGGTGATGTTGCGCTCTATGAACTCGCGCTCGCGCTGAAGCTCCTGTGGTTCGACCGAGAACCTCTGCACGAGTCCCGGCCACACGGCGCCGGCGGCGATCGAGAAGAAGATCCACAACCCAACTGCTCCGAGCGGCAGGGACAAGCGCCGAAACCGAATGTTGACGATGAACAGCACCGCCGAGATGACAGAGATGATTGCGAGAAGACTGAGCGCGGGCAGGTGCGCGTTGACGTCGGTGTAACTGGCTCCGGTCACGGCTCCGCGTACGGAGAAGTTCAGCGAGAAGCGCCCGTACCAATACTGGCCTGCCTTCACAAGTGCCAGGCAGCCCAACAGAACTGAGAGGTGTGCAAGCGCGCCCGGCCATAGGCCGGGGAGGCCGGCTTCCGGACGTATCGAGCCATGGAAGAAGTGCGCGCCAATTGCAAGAAGAAACGAGATGAGAAAAGCAAACCACAGATAGTCCAACACCATGTTGAATAGCGGCAGCTCGAAGACGTAGAAGCCGATGTCGCGCTCGAACTGCGGATCGACTCGGCCGAAGTCAACGCGATTGATCCACAGCAGAACGGTCTGCCATCCCGCGCTTGCGCCGAGGCCGGTCAGCAGCCCGATCACGCCGGCTATTGCGATGCGTACTGTGTTCAGGTGCGGCGACACGAGCTCGCGATATTGATCGAGCGGATCGGTGCGTCCGACGACCTCAAGTCTCGGGGCCCGATAGGGCGGGGCTACCCTCTGGGCAACGACCAGGTTGATCCACAGCAGAACGGCCATGAAGGCCCCCACAACCACACCGAGACCCCACTGCGTTCCAAGCGTCGTCCACAGCACCGGTGCAATACCGACCTCCTGAAACCACAGCACGTCGGTGTAGAAGCCGGCGAGGCTGAACGCGAGGAACAGGACGAAAAGGACGGCGGCGATGACAACCACGAGTCTTCTTCGGCGGGTCCCGGGGAGGGCCATGTAGCTCAGATTAAACGCTCCCCCTAGCTATTCAAGGTTCTCGAGGTAGTCCACGGCTTCGGCAAAGGTGGACACGGCGACGACGTCGAGCTCGTCGGCCGCCCGCCGGGCCGCCTCAGCGTTCGCCTGGGGCGCAAGGAAGATGCCGGCGCCCTGCCGCTCCGCACCTGCGACCTTCTGCTCGACCCCGCCGATGGGCCCGATCCCGCCATCGCAGTCAATCGTGCCCGTTCCAGCGATGCTCCCCCCGGCCGTGAGGTCGTCCGCGGTGAGGCGATCGTAAAGGGCTAGCGTAAACATGAGCCCGGCCGAGGGGCCTGCGATCCTGCCGGTCTCGAAGGCAACGTCGACGCCAGGCTCGAAATGGTAGCCGACGTCGCTCATCGCCACTCCGAGGAAGGATTCACCCGGGTCGTCGGGGTTGGCCGCCGTGGCGAGATCAAACCGCTGCAACCGGCCATCCCGGCGCACACCAATGCCGACCTTCTCGCCGACTCGGTGACGGGCGACGCCGGCGCCAACATCACAGGTCGTTTCGACGGGAACTCCGTCAATCGAGACGATCACATCGCCTGGCTGTAGCCGCCCGTCGGCGGGCTTGCCCGGAATCGTCTCCTCCACCTGCGCTCCGTCACCGGTTGGGGGGTCATAACCGAGGGCAACAAGGGCGACTTCCTGGGCATGTTGCTTGGAGTCGGTCATCTCGTCGCGCTGCTGTTCTTCGAGCTCGTCAAGTGTCACTCCGGGAGGCGCCACCTCGCTCTTCAGCACGATGACTTTGTCTGGATCCAAGGCGGCGGCAACCCATTCGGCAAGGGTGACTTGAGTGTCGACGCTCACAGTCGTGAGCAAGAACTTGCCCTCGGAGGAATAGGTGCTCGCGTCCGAGATGTCGACCAGCCGCCCGACATCCCGCACGGGCCCGGGGAGAAAGGCATAGAGCAAAGGAAGGGGAACGACGGACGCCGCGAAGGCAAGCGCCACCACAGCGCCTGCGGCCGCTACCCTCTTCCACCTGACCGACGACGAATTGCGTGGCGACATATCTTCGAATGTTAGGGCCGGGGTACCGCTAGTGCTGTGCCCGCACCTACCCGGCACCGCTCCCCAGAATCAGAGATTTCACTTCGTCGAAGGCCTCGAGACACCGGCCGGCGCCGAGCACGACGGACTCAAGGGGCTTGTCGGTCACGCGCACCGGCACCTCGGTCTCCTGCGAGAGGAGCATGTCGAGTCCTGCGAGCATCCCGCCGCCGCCGGTGAGGGTTATGCCGCCGGTGAGGACGTCCTGCACCAGGTCGGGAGGCGAGGCGCCAATGCAGTCGACGGTTGCCGCGATGATGGACCGAATCTGCTCGTCGATCGCTTCACGAATCTCTTCTGAGGTGATGACGATGTTCTTAGGAAGCCCCGTTGCGAGGTCGCGGCCCCTGATCTCCGCTTTGTTGCCGGCCGGCATCGGAAAGGCCGATCCAACTTCGATCTTTATCTGTTCGGCGGTCCTTTCACCGATCGCCATGGCGTACTCGCGCCGCACGTAGTTCTGGATGGAGGCATCGAGATCGAAGCCTCCGACGCGCACCGCGGTGTTGGTGACGATGCCGCCCATCGATATAAGCGCAACCTCCGAGGTGCCTCCGCCGATGTCGACCACGAGGCTCCCAACCGGCTCCTGGATCGGCAGGTCGGCACCGATAGCTGCAGCGATCGGCTCCTCGATCAAGTTGCAAGAGCGCGCCCCGGCGGCGAGCGCCGCCTCCTCAACGGCCCGCCGTTCGACGCCTGTGAGCGCGCTCGGCACGCACACGAGCACCTTGGGGCGCGAGAAGCGGCCCACGCCCGCGCGTTGGAGAATCAGCCGAATCAGCTTCTCTGTGACGTCGAAATCAGAGATCGCGCCCGAGCGCAGCGGCCGCACCGCAACGATGTAGCCGGGCGTGCGCCCGATCATCTGCCACGCCTCCTCGCCCATCGCAAGCACGGCCCCCGTCTCCTTGTTGAGCGCAAGCACGGAGGGCTCTGCGAACAAGATGCCCTTGTTCTTTTGATAGACCAGGGTGTTGGCGGTGCCCAGATCGATCGCGAGGTCTCGTGACACCTTGGGAGGTTAGCAGAGGCGGGGTCCAAACGACCATGGCCCGGCCCTCGGGCGGCCCTGAGTGAGCGCCGGGTTGCGTCACAATGGACCCATGAGCCAGCAGCCCTTTGGCGACATACCCCTTTTCCGGGAGCTACAGAAACTGCTCACCTCCGACGGTGGGCCGGTCAACTTCGACATCGCACGCCAGGTGGCGAAAGCGATCGCCTCGCAGGGGGCCTCTGGAGCGCGCTCTCCCGAGGCCACAGGTGCGCTGCAGGACACCGTCCATCCCGCCGAGGTTGTCCTCGCCGGCTACACGAGGCTGCCTCTCGAGGAGCCCTCAAGGGCAAAGATCATGGATCGCACGGCCTGGATCGACACAACCCTCGAGGGCTGGCGCTGGCTGCTCGAGCAGCTCGCCGAGCGCTTCTCCGGTGAGCTCGCCAAGCTTGGGCCAGAATCCGGCGAGGGAGGCAATCCAATGGCTGCGGCCATGGGGCCTGTTGCTGCCCTGCTGATGGGCATGCAGTCCGGGACTCTCGTCGGCCATCTCGCCGGGGAGGCCCTCGGACGCTACGACTTTCCGATCCCAAGAGACGACGACGGAATGCTGCTTTGGGTCGAGCCAAATCTCGCAGCCGTCGCCACCGACTACTCCATCGATCAGGCGGCTTGGGGCCGCTGGCTCGCCCTGCACGATGTCGCCAGGCATTTGGTGTTGTCGGCGGCGCCGTGGATAAGCCCCTACTTCCGCAGTCTCGTGACCGAGGTCATAGGCGCCATCGAGATCGACGTGTCCGACATCCAACGCCGGTTGGTCGAGCTGCAGTCACAGGGCATGGAGTCACTCCAGGAAGGGATGGGGCCGAGCGCGGCTTTGCCCGTCGTCCCCACAGAGCGTCACGGCCGCGCCCTTAATCGCTGGCGGGCCTTCGTCGCAGTGTGGGAAGGGTACGCCGCGCACTCAGCGGCGGCCGTCGCCGCTGAGATCGTCGGCGACGGCGCTTCGAAGATTGACGAGGCGGCGGCGCGTCACGGCGCAACGAAGCCAGACGGTCGAGCGATGCTCGAAACCATCGTTGGCCTCTCGGCCGAGGCGAGCCTCAGGTCTTCGGGCGCGACGTTTTGCGCGGCGGTGGCGCGTCTGAAGGGGATCCAGGCGCTCAACAAGGTATGGGAGGCACCGGACAACCTTCCGAGCATGGAGGAGATCAAGGATCCGTTTGCGTGGATGGAGCGAATCCTCGGCGACTAGGCCGCCAAGCCCCTGATCCACTGGTCGGCAAATCGAACGACCTCCTGCCACGCTTCGGTGGTGCTCCTGCCCGACGATTTGCGCACCTTGAAGGAATGGTCGCCGTCCTCGATGACTGCGAGCGTGGCGCGACCACCGAGCCCGGCGAGGACGACCTGCAACGTTTCGAGCGGGCAGAAGGGGTCGCGCGTCCCTTCGATGAACAACATCGGTACTTCGATTCCCGGCAGGTGCGCGTCTCGCATTCGCTCCGGCCGGCCGGGAGGATGAAGCGGGTAGCCGAGGAACAAGAGCGCATCGGCGGGCCAACCGCCGGCAACGATCTGGGAGGCGATGCGCCCACCCATCGACTTGCCTCCGAGCACAATGCGCCCAGCGCCGTGGCTGCTTCTTATCCGCTCGGCGACCGCCCTGAAGACCTCCTCGAGCACGTCGGCCCGGTCCGGGGACCGTTTCCCCTTCTCACTGTAGGCAAAGTTGAAACGGCAGACCGCCACGTCTTCACCCGCGAGCCCGGCGCTTAATGCAGACATCGGTTCGCTGTTCATGTCCCCGCCGGCGCCGTGGGCGAGCACGACCAGCGTGCCGGCCCCGTCGCTGCCGTCAAGCACGACTGAGACGTCACCGTGCGTCGTCGCCACGGCCTCGGCCCTCAAACAGAACCCGCCTTCCGTACAGATATGGCGGCGACTACTCCTTCGCCCGCTAAACGGAGAAGATGTCGCCCTCGACGCTGCCGTCTTCGAGCCACAGCAGCCCCATCGATGTGAACGGCGCCTGGCGTTTCCATGTCGGGCTCCCCGGGTTGAACAGCAGCAGCCCATCCTCATCTTCGTTGTCGGGGATGTGTGAGTGACCATAGACCACGACGCGCGCGTCGGGCCAGGCTCGGCGCATTCTTGTCCGGCGTCCGGGGCGCAGCCCGGCGTCGTGAACCATTGCAATGGCTACGCCTCCGAGCTCAACCTCGACTGCCTCGGGGGCCCCCCACGCACGCACATCAGGCCCGTCGCAGTTGCCCGCCACCACGGTGACTTGAGCAAGGCCCCTGAGCTCGTCAAGCAGCGCAGGATCGCAGACGTCGCCCGCATGCAGGATGTGATCTGCGGTGTCGAGATAAGGCCACGCGCCTGATGGCAGCGGCCGCGAGCGTCCAAATGTGTGGGTGTCGGCCAAGACGGCGACCTTCACCGCAGATTGCGGCGTCAGGCGCCCACGGCTTGTGCAAGGTCGCGCTCGTCGCGCTCGCCGTCCGACCCGGGCGTCGCCGCGTCATCGATGCCAGGCTCGGGTATAGCCGCACCCTCACCGCAGGCCGGGCAGCTTGGGTCGCGCCGGGCCTTGACCTCGGAGAATGTAGTGGACTGCGCGTCGAAAGTGAGCAACCGGCCGACGAGGGGCTCGCCGTATCCAGCGATGAGCTTCAGGGCCTCATTGGCCTGAAGGCTTCCTACGATTCCCGGGAGCACGCCCAGGACACCAGCTTCGCCTCAGGTAGGGGCGAGCTCCGGCGGCGGCGCCTCCGGATAAAGACACCTGTAGCAGGGGCCCTCAAAGGGGATAAAGGTTGAGGCCATACCCTCGAAGCGGAAGATGGAGCCGTGCACGACCGGCTTGCGAAGCTCAACTGCGGTGTCATTGATCACATAGCGGGTGTCGAAGTTGTCACTACCGTCGATGATGACGTCGTAACCACCCATGATGTCGCGTGCATTTGAGGCGTCGAGGCGAGTCTGATAGACGACCACATCGACGTCCGGGTTCAGCTTGGTGATGGCGTCCCTGGCGGACTCAGCCTTCGGAGCCTCGATGTGGTCGGTGTCGTGAATGACCTGGCGCTGGAGGTTGCTCGCCTCGACCACGTCGGCGTCGACGATGCCGATTGTTCCAACGCCTGCGGCCGCCAGATAGAGCAGGGCGGGCGAACCAAGGCCGCCGGCGCCGATGCAGAGGACCTTTGACTCGAGCAGCTTGATCTGGCCACTCTCCCCTACCTCGGGGAGCAGGGTGTGACGAGAGTAGCGGTCCCTCTGAGCCGCATCGAGCACCCTTGGGATGGTGATGTCGTAACCGAGGTCCCGCCACCGCGTGAAGCCCCCCGCCATTGACTCGGCGTGCTCGTAACCGAGCTCGGTGAGGGTCTTGGCCGCAAAGACGCTGCGAACCCCGCTTGCGCAATAGGCGACGACGGGGGCGGACTTATCGGGCACGACGTCTTCGACGCGGCTCTCGAAGTGGCCCCTGGACAGATGCCGCGCTCCTGGGAGCATGCCCCCCTCGACCTCGTCCTGCTCGCGGACGTCGAGGACCTGAACGTCCTCGCCCTCCTCGAGGCGACGCCTGACGTCCTCAGGCGTGGTCTCGCCTATCTCCGACTTGACCTCGTTCAACAACTCCCGGAAGTTTGCCATATAACTACCTTACAATAGTGATTAATTAGATGAGGACGCCTCGAGGACCTCTTGAAGCGAAGGGTTGACCAGCATGGCGCCGCCGACCTCGACGGATGGGACGGTGCGATATCCGCCCGTTTTCGCCACGATGCGAGCCGCTGCCGCCGGATCCGTCTCCACGTCCACCTCGGTGTAATCGACCTTGGCGTCCTCGAGCATCCTTTTCAAGCGGACGCAATAGCCACACCAGGTCGTCGTGTACATCCGGATCTCGTCGCTCAACGGTTCACCCCTCTCTCAGAGAGGTGCAACCAGGCGAAGCGTTTCGGGATTCCCAGGGAGCCGAGCCCCGTGGGGGCCGGCCAGTGCCCGGCCCGTGGGGGCCGAAGGTGCCCGGCCCGTGGGGGCCGAAAGGTAGCTGGGGGCTAAGCGGACTTTTGCTTCTGGCGCTCGGCGACGATCTCGTCTGCGCTCTTGCCACAGCTCGAGCAGAATTTCGCGCCTTCGGCTACCTGAGTTTCGCAGAAGGGGCACGGGCCCTCGACGGATTCGGGATCCTCTTTGTAGCCCTCCTTCATCCCCGTCTTGAACTCCTTGCCGGCCTGGCCCATGGAGCGCGCGAGCTTGGGAAGCCGTGACGCGCCGAACAGAAGCAAAAGCACCAACATGATGATGATTAGCTCTCCACCGCCGGGGAGACTCCCCATTTTGACCTCCTGATTAGTCAAGTTCGGGGTTCAGCGTAACGCCGAAGCCACCTCTACACCAACTAGCTCGACGTCTGAGAGGTCGGTGACCTCGAAAGGAACGGTTCCGAGCCCGGCGACGACCTCCTCGACGCCGAGCTCGCCGAGGCGGCCGAGCGCCTCGAGCACCTCCCCAGGGGTGCCGGCGATGGCGGAGCGAGCAGAGTCCTTCCCATCGGGAAGGGGCCGCGGCCACCCCCGCTCAGCTAACCGCTCTAGGCGACGCTTCACGTCCCTGTCGTTCCGACCGCACAGCACGTAGGCGCCGACAGACCTTCGCAGGGTCGCCGGATCCCTGCCGGTCTGCTCGCAGGCGGCGTCGGCAGCGCGCGCCCGCTCCCGGTAGGACTCGAGAGAGCCCACCCACGAGAAGTTCCATCCATCGGCCGAGGCTGCCGCCGCCCTCAGCAAGCGGTCCCCCTTCCCGCCCAACCACACCGGAGGACGCGGTTTCTGCACGGGGCCGGGTCTGACGAGCGCGCCGTTTACCGAGTAGAAAGACCCATGGAAATCAAGCTCCTCTCCCGTCAGGAGGCGGGTGACGATCTCGGTCGCCTCCCCGAGACGGGCGATCCGCTCCCGTGCTTGGGCGAGGGCGATGCCGGCGGCGGCGTACTCGGGCTCGTACCAGCCGGCGCCGAGACCAAGCTCGAGCCGTCCGCCGGACAAAGCGTCGAGCGTTGCTGCCATCTTGGCCACAAGGCCGGGATGCCGGAGATCGTTGTTGAGGACGAGGGTCCCGATCCTGAGCCTGTCGGTGGAGGCAGCAAGGGCGGTCGTCGTGGTCCAACATTCGAACGCTCCCTGAACGTCTGGGGGCCCTCCGTATTTCGACCAGTCGAGAAAGAGGTGATCGGAGACCCACACCGACGAGAAACCGCCCTTCTCGGCCAGCCTGGCGGCGCTCCGGATCCCCTCCCAAGTGACGGGTGCCCCGGCGAGGCTGGTGTCGTAATGCGGTAAGGCGAGGCCAAGCCGCACCGCTACTCGACGTACCCCAGACCACGCAGGTGCTCTTCGACCTCGCCCTCTTCGTCGGAGGAAAGCCCCGAGTCGTCCCCTTGCCCCCCGCTTCCGGCGCCTGCCGCGGCCGGCGCTGCACCCTCGTCGCTCACGCGCAGCTCGACTCCCTCGCCGACGAGCGAGGGAAGCGCGCGCCCGTCGCGCGCGACCGCACTCGGCACCTCGAGCGCCGCCATAGCGGTGGGAGCGAGATCGATGAGATGCGCGGTCTCACGGAGCGGGCCCGGCGTGACCGCGGGACCCGTTGCCACGACCATGCCTTCCAGGCGATGATCGCCCGAAAGCCAGTCACCGTCTTCGACCATCCCCTTGGCGTGGGTCAGCGAGTACAGGGGCGCGGGAACGAGCAGAAGGTCCGGCGCTGTGTCGAGGAAGGCGCCTGAGAGGACCTCTTCCTTTCTGTAGATCTTGCCTATCGGCGCCTTGCCCGTGTCGGGGTCGCGGAACTCGGACAGGCTTGCAGCAACCTCATCGCGTATCTTTTCGTAGTCGCGCCGTTCGACGATGCCCTCAGGCTCCCTTCCCTTGAGGTTCAGCGACACACCTTCGCCCGTCGAGACGACGCTCGTGTAGGCGCGCGTCTTGGACCAGTCGATTGGGGAGGCAGGGATGGATATCTTCCCGTGGAGCTTGAAGATGTCGTAGAGCCGCCTGGCGATACGCCGTCCGGGACCCCATCTGATGAGGTTGAACGCGAACGACCCCCGGGAGAACTCAAGCCATCCAAGGTGATGCAGGATGCGGTCCATCGTGCAGGTGCGCGTGCACAGCTGATGGCCGTGATCGGACATCAGCATCACGAGGTCGTCGTCGTCGGTCCTCTCCAGCAACCGGGCTAGGCCAGAGTCGAGCTCCTGGTAGAAAGCGCGCAGGCGCCTGCCGACCGCCGTCTCCTTGAGTTGTGGGTAGGTGGGGTTCTCAGGCGTGATGTATTCCATCAGGCAATGCTGGATACGGTCCGTTGAGACGTAGACCAGCACACCAAAGTCCCAGTCCGTGGTGTCGAGGAGGTACTCGAACGACTTCTGGCGCTTGGCCGTGATGGCTTCGACCTCCTGCATGAAGGGCTCGGGGCGGTTCCGGAAGGTCGTCCAGCTCATCCCATTGACGGGAAAGGGTGCGCCGTTTCTCTCGAGCTCACTCTGGAGCTCCACGGGATGTGTGTGCGAGCGGCTCGCCGGCAGGACTCCGCCGCCGATCACCTTGCCCTTGATCTTCGGCGTCGGAAAGGTGAGCGGGATGTTGATCGCGAGCGATGTCCTGCCGGCGTCGGAGAAATCCTCGAAGACGGTTCTCGCCTTGATCGAGCGATAGGTCACAGGGAGGCGCTTCGAGGCCCCCGGCTTGTGCTCGAGGATGTCAAAGACTCCGTGGCCGGCCGGATTGAGCGCCGTCATGAACGAAGGCCATGCGCACCAAGAGTGCGAAGGAACCGAGGACAGACAGTCGCCGTAAGCGCCGCGCTCCATCATGGCGGCGAGCGTCGGAAGCTCCCCCGCATCGAGCATGGGCTGTAGAACCTTCCAATCGGCCCCGTCCCAGCCGACTATCAACACGCGTTTGGCCATCAGCGGAGGTTACACCGGGGTCGCCTAGCTCAGGGCGAGGAGGCTCGCCGGGCGCGGGCAAGCCTGTCGGCACGCAGCGCAAGCTGAAGCCGGAGCTTGTCCTCCGGATCCCGCAGCGACCACCCGGTGAGCTTCTCTACTTGCTTGAGGCGGTAGGTCACCGTGTGGGGGTGCGCGAACAGCATTTGGCCCGCCATCTTGACGCTTCCATCTGCGCTGAAGTAGGCCTCAATGGTCTTGATGAGCTCGCCCTTGCGACGCTCGTCGTAAGCAATGAGCGGGCCAAGCATCTGATCGACGAAGCGCTCGAGAAGGGCGGGCTCGACTCGGAGGAAGTGGTAAAGGAGCAGGTCGTCAAAGCGGTGAATGGGACCCCTCAGCTCCAGGGCAGCTCCGATCTCGAGTGCCTCCCTCGCCTCAACGTAGGCGCGACGGATGCCCTTTAGCCCAGGCGCAGGCCCGCCCATGCCGAAACGCCAATCACCAGCGAGCTCCGTCACGAGCTTCTCAGCCATGGACAGGGGATCAGCCGGCGACTCACCGGGTATGAGCGCGATCGTCTGTTTTCCTTTCTGCAGGACTATGGGGTCCGCACTCGAGTGGGGCGCAACCACCTTTGCCGCCGACACGACGGCCTGCTCTGCATGCGCGTCGCCTTCAGGCCCTATGCCGACCAACGCCACATAATCGAGCGAGAGGTCGTAGCCAAAGGTGTGGGCCCGGCCGAGAACTTCCTCCGCCGAGCCCTCGCTCCCATAGAGGAGCTCCGAAAGGAAATCGCGGCGCTCGCCTTCTTGCTCGCGCACGATCGCACGCTGCGCCTGCGCATAGCCTTCGGCCGCGCTTGAAGCCAGCTCGTCGGTGTAGCGGAGAACGGATTGCGCAAGCTGAATCGTTGCCTCGAGCGCGTTGCCCCTGAAGCGTCTGCACTCGTCGGCGATCGTGTCCCAGCACAATCGAACGACCATTCGGTAGGCATTGAGAACATCATCGAGCGGGATTCCGCTCTCAGCTCTCCTTGCACCGACCCTCTGTATGGCCTCGAGCTCATCGCCTGATATCTCGCGCTGCTGCCCGAGGATCTGCGCCAAAGTCGTGACATTCTCCCTCGAGGCAGCTCGCACTTCGGACCTCAGGTCGTCGCCATATCGAGCGTAGGAAGGAATGGTTTCCCATATCTCCCGTACCGCTCCATCCACCACCTCGTCGATGCGATTCATCAACCCATGGACGATGGCTTCCACTCCATCGATCTTCGCCATCACTGAGGCTCCTCCACGCTGCTGAGCACCCGCGCTAGCGCCGCACGAGCGGCGGCGACCGACTCGGCCGGTGTGTCTGCGCCTGCCTCGTCTGCCGGGTCAAGCGCAGCAACGAGCGCCGCTGAGCCGGATTCCTGGACGACCACATTGCAGGGAAAGTGAACGGCGACCTGAAGATCCGATCCGATCTCTTTGTGAGCAACCGAGCTCAACGCCCCCATGAACAAGTACTGGCGTTCGGCTCCGGCCTCGGCTCCGAGTAGCCCGCCAACGTGGCTTTCCGTGAGGACCGAGAACCCTTCCCTTCTAAGTGCAAGCCGGGTCCTGATCACGGCTTCGTCATAGCCCTCCGGCACGCGCACGCTGAAGCCGTACGATACGGTTGCTTCGTTGTTGCCCACACCCTCATCCTTGCTCTCGACCACACGTCCGCCTTCCTGATTACGGTAACCGCGCCATGGTCACTATTGCGATCCCGAATATCTCCACGAGCGATCCCCATAAACTTACAGTCTCCAGGGAGGCCGTCAAAGCAGCCGGCGCCGCGGTGCTTGACGTTCACTCCGACAATGTGCACAACAGAAGCGTCCTGACGGTGTGGGGGACTCCGTCTTCGATGGCAGAGGCGATGGCTGCGCTCGCGGCCGTCATGGCCTCTGTTGATCTCAGAGCACACCGAGGCGTGCATCCGAGGCTCGGCGGCCTCGACGTCTGCCCTTTCGTTCCCCATGAGTCGGCCATGCAAGAAGCTGTGGCTCTTGCTCACGAAACGGGCAAAGAGATAGCCCTTCGCTGTGGGCTACCCGTCTACTTCTACGGGCTTGCAGCGCTGAGGCCGGAGACCAGTGAGCTTCCGGCGCTGAGGCGAGGCGGCCTAAACGCTCTTCGTGCGAGAGCGCTAAGCGGACTTGCTCCCGACGAGGGCCCAGCGACGATCGATCCTCGCACTGGTGTGGTGTGTGTTGGAGCGCGCCGAACCCTCATCGCTTTCAATGTGTGGCTTGACTGTGACGCCGCCACGGCACGTCGAATCGCCACCAAAGCAAGAACCTCAGGCGGAGGCTTGACCGGTGTGCGCGCACTCGGTTGGTCGATCAGGAGCCGGCCCCCTCGCGCGCAAGTGTCTTTGAACCTCACCGACCCTCAACACACCGGCATCGACGCTGCGTTCAAGATGATCGAGGGGCTCGCTTGGGAGCTCGGCGCTGCGGTGGTTGCAACGGAGCTCGTCGGTCTGGTGCCGGAGCGCCATCTGCCTGATCCAGGCGCTCCGGCAGCCAGACTCCTACTGACCCCGGCTCGAAAGCTCGAGGACTTCTTGCCCGCCTAGGCGGCGGACCTGCTGATCAGCCGGCGGCAGTCGACTTACGACGAGCCGTGGACTTGCGTCCCGTGCTCTTTCTGCGGCCGGTCGACTTCTTACGTCCTGTGGACTTCCTGGCCGTGGACTTCTTGCGGCCTGTGGACTTCCTGCGGCCGGTCGACTTCTTGCGCCCGGTGCTCTTCTTGCGCCCGGTGCTCTTCTTGCGCCCGGTGCTCTTCTTGCGCCCGGTGCTCTTCTTGCGCCCTGTCGACTTCTTACGGCCTGTGGACTTCCTGCGGCCGGTCGACTTCTTACGGCCTGTGGACTTCCTGGCCGTGGACTTCTTGCGGCCCGTCGACTTCCTGCGGCCTGTCGACTTCTTGCGCCCTGTCGACTTCTTGCGGCCTGTGGACTTCCTGGCCGTCGACTTCCTCCGTCCATTCGGCTTCTTACGTCCTGTGGACTTCCTTGCCGTCGACTTCTTGCGCCCCGTCGACTTGCGTGCCGAAGGGCTACGGCGCGTCGACTTCTTGCGCGTGGTCTTGCGCGAGGCCGGCCTCGTGGACGACGGGCGGCGCCTCGAGGTCTTTCTTCGGCCTGCTGTCTTCTTCGCTGCCACCTGCTTGCACCTCCTCTTCTCGTGCGAGAGCTGTCGTTGTCTCGCCCTTTGTCAGAACGCTCCCCCGTGAAGTACACCGATCATGAGCTACAAGACGCCCAAGAAAGCGTTCACATAGTTATTAGGCGCACACATTGGCCTAAGGTGCAAGCATTGTTTTTGAGTTTCGGTATGTGCGGGCATGGGGCCACTCCCTGCAAATGCCACGGCGCACGCGCGCCCTCGGCTTACGAGACGGATCGCAAGCGACGAACGCGCTCTCTGCGGAGACGGCGCCTTTCTCTTTCTGAGGTTCCACCCCAGATGCCGAACTGCTCCTTGTTGTTCAACGCGTACTCGAGACATTCCGCGCGCACCTGACATTTGGAGCAAACCGCTCGAGCCGCCTTGGATGATCCTCCCCGTTCCGGGAAGAAGATCTCGGGCTCGGCCTCAGCGCAGCGCGCAGCGCCCTGCCACTCGACCGGCTGCAGAAGCCTCGTCGTTATCCGCTGCATTCCTTGCATGTCCCCGGACCTTTCCGCTAGGAGAAGCGAACCGCGCCGCTCACGTCGGGCGGACTCGAAGGGGACCCCTTTCCGATCACCCTTTAGGAAGCCAGCCTCAGGCAGTCAGCGCTGAATAACATCTGTGTAATCCTAAAGGTGTTATTCGCGCAGCGCAAGGGCCCTGACCTGCGCATTCGCGGACAAGGCCCCCGTTTGTCGTGCGTCTCGCCGGGCCAGGGGTCTGGGGGCCTAGCCGGGAAGCAGGCCGAGCGCTTCCCTTACGAGGTCGATGGTGTCAAGCGGTTTGGTGCGGTACCTGGTCGCGCCCGCTTGGCCGGCGAGCCAGGAGTCTTGATCTCTTTCCAAGAGCATCAGGATCGGCACCGCAGCGAGCGCCTCCGTCTGCGCCATGTCACGCGCAAGCCCGAACCCTCCAGCGCTCCCCGTCTGGATGTCGATCACTGCAATCGAAGGTACGACGCTTTGCATCATGGCCCACGCTTCGCGCGAGTCTCCTGCCACGTCGACATCGATGCCGGTTGGAAAACCCCACCTGACCTCGTGGCGCACAAGATCATCGTCGGTGACGACGAGCACCCGGACCGGCTTGATCTGCGTGTCCGGGCTAGCGGGTGCGGAGTCGCTCACGTTACCGGTGGCCCACGGGCTCAGCCGGTGGCACGGTGCGACTCGTTGTCGCGAACGTGCTCGGCCACTGCCCGCAGGAATCCCTCTATGTCGATCTGGAAGCCGGTTTCCATAGCCTGGATCTTGCCGAGGGCGTGGATGAAATCGTCGGCGGATGCTTCCGCTTGGGGGACGGACTCGATTAAGACGCCCGTGTAGTGCCGGCCAAAGCGGGCCCCGCAGAAGGGACAGCGTCCGGGCGCGTCGGAATCGGGACCGATCTGCGACAGCAGAAACACCCTGTCGCACGTCTGACACCGCGCCTCGATCTTCACGTCAGGACGGCCCCGCTACTCGCGCCATGAACTGGATGATAGACGAGTAGTCACCGCTGCGATGAGAAAGGCCACGCCGAAGGAGGGCACTGACGCCCCCAGCCACAAGAGCTGCTCCGACAGCGGCACACCGAACAGGGAAGTGATCATCGTCGTCCACCACTCGGGTCCCGTCGGCGCGATCCAGTGATAGACGAGGAAGCCGGCGACCCACGGGATCAAGGCGGCGACCCTCACTCCGCCCGAGAACCAATATGAGCCCTCTGCTCGATACAGCTCCCCGACATCGATTCGCCTGCTCCTCGACACGAAGTGATCGGCAATGAAGGTCCCAAACAGGGGGACGAACACGGACCCGATCAAGAACAGAAACGTCTCGTATCGTTCCATCGTCAACCACGCCGCGAGCCCGGTGCCGATCGCGGCAATAACCACCGACAAGGTTCGCTGCGAGGTGGAGGGAAAGATGTTCTGAAGCGTCACGGCCCCGGAGTAGATGTTGGCGAAAGCCTCGTCGGTTTCTCCTACGAGCAGGCCAACGAGAAACAGGATGCCTGCGAGCGTGCCCCCGACGACCGCGAGGATGCCGGCGGCGATCCCTCCCGGCGAAGGCTCGGCCCCGGCGCCGAGCACAAGCAAAGCGCCCAATGTGTACAACCAGATGTTGGCGATGAGGTATCCGGCGAAGGTGCCTGCAAAGGCGCCTCCAGGACGTCCGCCGAAACGGTTGAAGTCGGCGACGAGCGGAAGCCAGGAAATCGGCATGGCGATCACGAGATCGATCGCAACGCCAAAGGACGGGAAACCACCGGCACCAGGCGCGCCGAGAGCGGCGAACGTTCCTTCAGTGGTGAGCACGAGCACCGTCACGGCGCTTGCGATGCCTGCGATCATCCATGCTCCAAAGCGTTCGAGCCATAGCCGCGTGACCCCGACGGGCCCCCACAGCGCAAGTGCCGTACAGACCACCGCAGCCACGGCAAGCCACAGCGGACGGGCCGACCACCCAAAGGCGCGCCTCGCTACGAGGTCGGCCACATAAGAGATCGCCCATAGCTCCACGGCGGTCCACCCCACCATCTGAAGGGCATTGAAAGCGCTCGGAGCCCACGAACCCCGCAGGCCGAGGGTCGCCCGTAGGAGCACCATGGTCGGCACGCCATGCTCGGCCCCCGCCATGCCCACAAGCGCGAGCAACCCCACTCCGAGCACCGATCCGGTAACAATTGCGAACATGGCCTGGACGAATCCGAGCCCCGGGACTAGCAGCGCGCCGGTGACGAGCACGAGCAGCCCGATGCCGAGGTCGCCCCACAAAACGGCGAGGTCGAAGCCGGACAGCCTCCGGTAGCGAGCGGGGATCGGCTCGATGCCGAAATCGGGGACGACATCGGCGCGCTCGAGCGCGCCGGGAGGTTGGCCAGCAGGGTCGAGCGGTTCGGTCTTCATCGCGGCTCCCTTCGCAGGTCCTAACCCGATCAGGTTCGTGGGGTCGCCCTTGAAGGGCCTCTCAGCTTCTCTTGGAAGCTCCCCCGCGCTGTTCCGTTGTTTCCTAACACAAATGGGCCCCCGGCACGGCCGGGGGCCCAAAAGGGAAGTGGCTCGGCCGGGCCGGGCCCCTAAAGCTCACCCCTGACGATCTCGACCGCCTTTGCGATGTTGCTGAGCTTGCCCTTGGCCTCGTCGACGCTTCTGGTTTTGAGCCCGCAATCCGGGTCGACGAACGTCCGCTCCGGCAACAGGTACTCGAGCGAGCGCCTGATTCCGTGGGCGAGCCCCTCGACCGGTTCGACGTCGTGCGAATGGGCGTCGCTGATCCCGAGCCCGATGTACTTCGTGAACGGGTTGGCGGCAAAGTCGTCAAGCAGCGAAAAGTCCGAGTTGGCGAACTCAAGATCGATCTGGTCGACCGGGATGTCAAGCATCTTTGGATATGCGCGGTGGAAGTCGCCGTAGCAGATGTGCGTGATCGTGTGAGCGCCGAGCGGCTCGGTCACGACCTCCATGCCCTCGATGACGAGGTCGAGCTCGTCCATGCGGGTCGAGGCAGCGGGCTCATCGATCTGGATGAATCTGCAGCCCGCTCGCTCGAGCTCGAGAGCCTCGTCCCTGATCACTTTGGCGAGGTCCAAGACGAAGTCCCGGCGCGACGCGTAGTGCTCGTTGAACGACCAGTCACAGATTGTGTAGGGGCCGGTCAACATTCCCTTCACGGGCTTGTTCGTCAGCGACTGCGCGTACTGCCACCACTCGACCGTGACGGCATCGTCGCGGCCAACCGCCCCAGTGGCAATCGGCTTGCGGTAGTAACGAATCCCGTAGGAGCGGACCAGCCCGCCGAGCTCGAGCCCGGGGAGCGCCTCTGCAAAAAAGGCCACCATGTCGCCGCGATACTGCTCGCCGTCGACGAGGACGTCGGTGCCTATCGAGTCCTGAAACTCGATCCACTCGCGGGTAGCGCGACGCTCGAGCTCCACAAGCTCGGCCTTGTCGATCTCGCCGCGCGCCCTTCGGCTGCGCCCCGAGCTGATGTAGTCGGGCTTGGGAAGGCTTCCAACCGAGGTCGTCCACAGACCGGGACCGGGCAGATCCACAGGCGTCACGCCGCCCCCCCTCACCCTTGCACCCGTGCTGCCGCCTGGGCCAGTCGTTCCAGCTTTGCCTTCGCCTTATCCCTCGGCAAGAACTCGAGCCCGGCCGAGGGGCTCACCGTCAGGTTGTCGGCACCAACGCCGGACGCAAGGTCGTCGATCGTAGCCGCGACCTCGTCGGTGGTTTCGAGCCGCGTGTTGCGGGCGTCGACAACCCCCGCCTGCAGGCCGAGACCCGCCGGCAAGGATGCGATGAGCTCGCGGTTGTCGGGGCCGGCCACGAAGTCGAGCCCGAAGGAGTCGACTGGAAGCTCGAAGAGCTCGGCGCCGAGCCGCTTGGCGTCACCAAAGTAGGTGCACAGAATGGTCGTGGCCGCCTCGAGCTGCCCTGAAGCCTGCCCGATGGCTCGTTTCGCAAGCTCCAGGTCCTCGGGCGCGCCGAGCAGGGCCGGCTCGTCGATCTGGATGAAACGGGCGCCGGCCGCCTCGAGCTCGAAGGCCTCCTGTGCAAGCACAGAAGCTATGGCTTCGACGAAGCGGCCATGGTCGCCATAGTGCTCGTCGACCGACAGACGTGCGAAGGTCACAGGACCGGGAATGACCGCCTTGACGGGACCCCCGGCCACCGACTGCGCGAATCGCCAGGCCTCAATCGACGAGGGCCCGCGCCACTCGATCTCGTCAACGCACACCGGCCTCCGGTAGTAGACGTTGTTGTCGAACCAGCGCAGCAGCCCCCCGATCTCGAAGCCCGCCATGTTGCCGGCAAAAGGCGTGAGGATGTCGTCCCACCACACGTGCCCGTCGGTGACGAGGTCTATGCCGGCGGCTTCCTGCTCGGCGATGATCTCCCGGGCAAGGTCTCTACGGGCGCCGGCAAGCTCCGCCTCCCCAACCTCGCCTCGCTGCCACGCCTGAAGAGTCTTGCGGAGCGCGAACGAGCCGCCCTCCTCGGGCGGCTTTGGGTAGGAGCCGACCACCGTTGACTGCAATGCCATGTGTTATCCCTTTCGTCGCGCGGCAGGGGGCGCGGGCAGCAGCAAGATCCTTCCCGGACGAAAAGGGGCATCCAGCAGGTGGTTGCCGGCTCATCCGTCAGGGCTTCGCACCTGCCGATCCTGGTTCAATCGGTGGTTGCGGCGGGATCCTAGGGCCTGTCCCTCCTCCGCTCTACATGAGCGAGGGACATCTTAGCCGAAAGGCGGTGTGGCCAGGCGCTTAGAAGTTCGCTGAGTCGCCGCAGGCGCATGAGCCCTTGGCGTTCGGGTTGTTGATCGTGAACCCCGACTGCGACAGCCCGTCGAGATAGTCGATCTCGGCGCCCGCCAGATAGGGAGCGCTCATCTTGTCCACGCGCACCTCGACGCCGAAAAGGCTCTCGACCCGGTCGTCGTCGAGCTTGCGGTCGTCGAAATAGAGGGCGTAACGCAGCCCGGCGCACCCGCCCGGCTGGACCGCGACCCTCAGCGCATATTCCTTGCCGGCGTGCTCATCCGGCGCAGAGCCGACCTCGCGCTCGAGGAGATCGCGCACCTTGGAGCCGGCGCTCTCGCTCATCGTGATCGTCATCGTCGAAGAGGACAACAGAACAACCTCCTTGTCTGGGGCCCCAAGCAAGCCGGGACCACAAGCCCTATGTGGCTATTGTAGCCAACCTCAATGGACCGCCGTCCATTCCTCCTCAATGGACCGCCGTCCATTCCACGATCAGCAAGACCGCTGCCACGGGGACGATCAGACCGAGCACCACGGGACGCGCCCTCGTGAGGCCGGGCGGCGGCGTCTCGAAGGCAACGGGCCCGAGCAGGGCGATGGCGGCGCCAGCTACCGCGAACAGGGTCCAGCCCAGCACCGCCACGTGCCACAGCTGGTGCACCGTCCCTCAGTGTGAGGTCGTCGAGGCGAAGTGGAACCCGTCCACACGCAGCGCAGGGGCGGCCGTCGAGCCGAAAGAGCCGAATTCGGGGGCAAGAGCGACCAGATCCCTGCCCACGCCTCGGACGTTGGCAAGCGCCTCGAGCACACTCTGGGCAAAGCGGAAATTCCGGACCGGGCCGGCGACCTCGCCGCCCGAGATCCGAAAGGTCCCGTCGCGCGTCATCCCGGTCAGAAGCGTCGTCGGGCGGTCGAGGATGTTCACGTAGTGAAATCTCGTGACCAGAAAGCCCTCCTCGACTCCGGCGATGAGCTCTTCGAGGTCCTGGTGGCCGGGCTCCATGATGATGTTGGCAGCGTAGGCGCCGAACTCCGTCGAGCCCGAGGAGTGCCCTGTGGGCGGCTCGCCCAGCTTGCGTGCGCTGCGCAAGTCGCTCACAGGACCGGTCGCCACGCCGCCGTCTATGACCGCGACCCTCTGTCGGGGAAGGCCCTCGAAGTCGAACCCGATGCCCACCGAACGCGGGTGGCGGACATCGTCGACGATCGTTACCGAGGGATCGGCGACCCCTTGCCCCCTTCGCTCGGCGAAGAAGCTCTCCCCCTCGAGCATCTGCTTGGCGCCGAAGCCGGCATAGGAGAGGTAATCGAGCAGAGTTCCGGCTGCCACGGGCTCGAGCACGACATCGTAGGAGCCCGGCTCGGCGTCGGTCGCACCTCTGGATGCCTCTGCCTTGGCGATCGCTCGGCGCGCAGCGCCGGCGGCATCGACCTCGCTTAGGGCGTGGGAGGAGTCGTCCCCCCACCCAGTGGCGTCGCCCACATCGGCGAGGCAGGTCATCACGCAGCGCGTGAAGGCGTCGAAACAATCAATGCCCTCAGACGAGATCACGGCCCACGCATGGGCCCCGGTCTCGTAGATCCCGGCAGCGGCACCGGCGGCGGTCGCAGCCACGATTTCCTTCACTGCTTCGGCCCGCTGCGCAGGCGAGGCCGCCGCCGTGTCGTCGTCCCACCGTCCAACCGGAGTGGCCTCCCCAACCTCGGCGGGGCTCGGCAGGCCGGGGAAATCGGGATCGGGAAGCGACGCACGGGCGGCCTCGAGGGCGGCGCCGGCAGCAGTGGTCATGTGGCCGGCGTCGAGCTGATTGGTAGCCGCAGAAGCCGCACGATCACCGACCACGACGCGAACGAAGGCTTGAAGCTCGTCGCGCGCAATGTTCTGGATGATCTCGGACCCCGCATAACGCGTGACTCCGCTCGACGCTGCGCCGATGACGACCTCTACGGCGTCTGCGCCGGGATGGTCGAGCACCGCCTCGGCTGCGCGCCGCACCTCGGCGCGCGTCACGGGCAACTCAGAGGAGCTCACGTACGCACGCCCGGCGCGGTCATGTTGACACGCCCGTTGAGACGTTGCGAAAGCGCGCCGGCGAGGTGCCGTGGCCGACTCGCATGGTCTGGCCTGGCTGCCCCTTGCCACAGTTGGGCGTACCCCACATGCGCCACTCCTCGGGACCGGCCACAGCGTCACACGACCCCCAGAACACCGGCGTGATGCCCGTATAGCGAGGATCCTTCAGCATGCGCCCAAGGCGGCCGTTCTTGATCTCCCAGGCGATCTCGCAGCCGAACTGAAAGTTCTTGCGCTTGTCGTCGATCGACCAAGACTTGTTGGTCGCCATGAAGATGCCGTCGTCGACATCGGCGAGCAAGTCGTCGAGGCTCCCCTCGCCCGGCAGGAGGTTGATGTTGGGCATGCGGATCAACGGAAAGTTCTCCCACCCTTCGGCGCGCATCGTCCCGTTCGACCTCGCCGCTCCTACCTTGGCCGCCGTCTCGCGCGACGTCTGGAAGCCGACGAGCACTCCTTCCCTAATGAGATCGGCGCGCCGGCCCTCGACACCCTCGTCGTCGAAGCCGTAGCTGCCAAGGCCGCCCGGTGATGTCGGATCGGAAGTGATGTTCACCGCCTCGGAGCCGTAGTGGAAGCGGTCGAGATCCTCGATGCCGACGAAGGAGGTGCCGGCGAAGGCTGCCTCCATGCCGAGCACACGGTCGAGCTCGGTAGGGTGACCTACAGATTCGTGCACCTGAAGCATGACCTGATGCCCGTCGAGGACGACGGTCGTGACCCGTGAAGGGCACTCGGGCGCGACCAGAAGCGCTGCAGCTTCGTCGGCCGTCTGCGCTGCGTTGCCTGCAAGGTCCATTGCCTCGATGAGCTCGTACCCCCCGGCCCCAAGATGGCCCCTGAACGAGCCCGGGTACGAGCGCTGCTGGACCTCTCCATCTGCAACTGCGGTTGCCTCGATGCCGGCGCCTGTGTGGACGATGGTCTGGCGGATAGATGCGCCCTCCGAAGACAGAAACGAAGTCTGCTGCTTGACCACATCCATCGTGGCCCTGGCCGAGCGGATCTCGTTCCGCCTCCCCATCTCTCGTGTCGCATCGGTGAGGAGCGCAAGCTTGTCCTCGAGGGGCACGGCAAGGGGATCCTTTTTCACCGGCGTTGACCACTCGGATTGATGCGCGGGTTCGGGCACAAGCTCGACGGGGGCCGAGGTCACGGTTGCGCTCGCGTGCGCGATCTCGACGGCCGTTCGCGCCGCGCGCACCGCATCGTCCCGGCTGAGCTTGGACGTTGCTGCGTAGCCCCATGCGCCCGCAACAAGCACGCGCACCCCAAGGCCGGTTGAGTCTCCGTAGTCGAGGGTTTCCACGGTTGGTCCGTTGACGCTCAACGATTGGCGCTGTGATTCGACGCTGCGCGCATCCGCATACGCGGCCCCATCGCCGGTTGCGGCATCGATGGCGTCCGCAAGCAGGCCTCCAAGCTCGCCTCCGCTCATTCCGGCCGGCTCACCTGCTTTCCCCCTCCTGTGCCGTTTCCTCCGATCTCCTGCGGATTACGCCGGGATCCCGTTGATTGGTGACGGCGGGGTCGAAGGTGCGCGCCTCGGAGTCCTCGAGCCTGGCGCGCGCAGTGCGCCGGGCAGCTTCGATGTCTGTGATCCCCTCCGCGTCCTCGGTGGGGTCGTGCAGCAGCTTCTGGGCAAGCTGCTCTATCCGGTCGGCATCCGCTGGAATCCCCATCCCGTCAGGTGACGGTCCAAGTGTCGCCCGACGACAACAGGGCTCCGAGATCACCCGGCCCCTGCTCGGCGGCGGCGGATCTCAACTGCTGCTCCATCCCGTCGCCGTACACCGGCCTCTTGACCTGGCGAAACACCCCAAGGGGCGTCGGCATGGTGGGACCCGCAGCCAAACGCGCCAGTGCAAACGCAAGACTGGGATCCTCGCGCGTGGCGTCGTGCACCAAGAGCCCCTCGACGCCGACGTCGGCAACGTCGACGATCTCGAGACGGCCGGAGCGGTCCATGCGCACGCCCTTCGCGTTGTTGTCCCCGAAGCGGACCGGCGCGCCGTGCTCGAGATAGATGCGGTTCTTGGATCGGCCATCCTTGGAGGTGAGGGCGAGGAAAGCCCCATCATTGAAGATGTTGCAGTTCTGATAGATCTCGATGAACGCCGAGCCCCTGTGCGCTGCGGCGCTCCTCAGCACCTCGGGCAGATGCTTTCTTTCGACGTCCAGTGTGCGCGCTACAAAGGTCGCCTCGGCGCCGAGGGCCAGGGAAACCGGATTGAAGGGCTGCTCGACCGACCCGAACGGGGTCGACTTCGTGACCTTGCCCTGCTCGGAGGTAGGCGAGTACTGCCCCTTGGTGAGGCCGTAGATCTGATTGTTGAACAGCAGAATCTTGAGGTTGACGTTGCGCCTCAGGGCGTGGATGAAATGGTTTCCCCCGATCGAGAGCCCGTCCCCGTCGCCCGTAACGACCCACACCTGCAGGTCGGGGCGCGCCGTAGCGATGCCCGTCGCAATTGCGGGGGCGCGCCCGTGAATCCCATGCACGCCGTAGGTGTCCATGTAGTAAGGGAACCGACTCGAGCATCCGATGCCCGAGACGAACACGATCTTCTCGCGCGGGATCCCAAGCTCGGGCATGATGCTCTGCACGGCCGCGAGAATGGCGTAGTCACCGCAGCCGGGACACCACCGCACCTCTTGGTCGGAGACGAAGTCGGCCCGCTCGAGCGTGGCGACGCCCCCCGACGCTTCGGTTATGCCGCGCCCCTTGGTGTCGAGCGCACTTCCGTTGCCTTGCGTCATGTCAGATCAGTTCCTTTAAGCGTTCCTCGAGCTCGGCCGCCCTGAAGGGAAGCCCTTTCACCTGATTGATAGAGATCACCTCGATGAGGAACTCGGCCTGGATCAGCCTCGAGAGCTGTCCCATGTTGAGCTCCGGCACCACGATCTTGTTGAAGCGCCTAAGCACACCCTCGGTGTTTTTGGGGAGCGGGTTGAGGTGCCTGAGGTGGGCGCGGGCGACCCTGTGGCCGCCTGCGTTGAGCCGCCCGCATGCCTCGCCGATCTGACCGTAGGTGCCGCCCCAACCGAGCACAAGCACCCTCGCGTCGTCGGGGCCCTCGACCTCGAGCGGTGCGATGTCTTCCTCTATGCCCTTGATCTTGGCCGCCCGCAACTCCGTCATGAGCTGATGGTTCTCGGGATCGTAGGAGATGTTGCCGGTGACGTCGGCTTTTTCGAGGCCGCCGATGCGGTGCTCGAGCCCGGGCGTGCCCGGAATCGCCCACGGGCGCGCCAGGGTGTCATCGTCGCGCAGATAGGGCCAATAGTCCTCGCCCGCGTTGGGCTGCGAGGCGAAGCTGGTGGAGATGTCGGGGAGGTCGGCCAACTTCGGGATCAACCACGGCTCAGCACCGTTGGCGATGAAGCCGTCCGACAGCAGGATGACCGGCGTCATGTACTTCACCGCGATCCTTGCCGCCTCGATTGCCGCCCAGAAGCAGGAGGACGGCGAGTAGGAGGACACGATGGGCAGCGGCGCCTCGCCGTGGCGCCCGTACATGGCGTGCAAGAGGTCGGCCTGCTCGGTTTTGGTCGGGAGTCCCGTTGAAGGCCCGCCGCGCTGGATGTTGACGACGATCAAGGGCAGCTCGAGCGACACCGCAAGGCCGAGCGTCTCGGCCTTGAGGTCGAGGCCCGGGCCCGACGACGTCGTGACCCCCAGATGCCCCGAGAACGCAGCGCCAAGGGCCATCCCTATGGCGGCGATCTCGTCCTCGGCCTGAAGCGTGCGGACTCCAAAGTTCTTGTAACGAGACAGCTCGTGCAGGATGTCCGATGCCGGCGTTATCGGATAGGAGCCGAGAAACAGCGGCAGCTGTGCTTGCACGCTTGCGGCGATGAGCCCGAAAGCGAGCGCCTGGTTGCCGGTGATGCGCCGGTAAACGCCGGGCGCAAGGCTCGCCGGCTTGACCTCGAAAGCGCTGAGCTCGGCGGTCTCACCGAACGCATGGCCCGCCTTGAGCGCAGCAACGTTGGCCGCTGCGAGGGCAGGTTTGGTCGCGAACTTCTTCTCGAGGTACTCGATGGTCGGTTCGACTGGGCGTGAGTACATCCACGAAAGCACACCGAGGGCGAACATGTTCTTGGAGCGCTCAGCCTCCTTCTTACCGACTCCCGTGGGCTTGACCGCGTCCATGGTCATCGATGTCATCGGGATCTTGCAGAGCTGGTAGTCATCGAGGCTGCCGTCGCCGAGCGGGTCGGCTGCGTAGCCCGCCTTGTCGAGGTTGCGCTCGTCAAAGGAGTCGGAGTTGAGAATCAGCATCCCCCCGCGCATGACGTCTTTGATGTTGGCCTTGAGGGCAGCGGGATTCATGGCAACGAGGACCCCGGGCTCGTCGCCGGGGGTCAAGATATCGTGGTCGGAGAAATGAATCTGAAAGGCAGATACCCCCGCCAGCGTTCCAGCGGGGGCCCGAATCTCGGCAGGGAAGTCGGGCATCGTTGAGAGATCGTTGCCGAAGGCGGCACTGACGCTGGTGAAGCGATCCCCCGTGAGCTGCATTCCGTCGCCCGAATCACCGGCGAAACGCACAACAACGTGGGGCACTTCCTGGCGATCGGTCCCCGCCTGCTCTGGTGGGGCGATCTGGCCGGACATGACACCTCCTGTGACGCGCAAAATCAAAAGTATTTGGTTGGGTGCTACCCACCATAGCAGTGCCTATTCAATAGCTGAGCTTTATCTGCTGCAGGCTTCAGTGAGAGCGGCGAGATAGCGTTGCTC
>JACCZU010000104.1 GCA_013695835.1 Candidatus Aridivita willemsiae | reverse complement strand
ACCCACTGTGCTCGTTCGTGACCTTCGTGCCACGAAGCAAAGGCGGCGACGACGACGCTGGTGTCGACCGCTATCAACGGCGCGTCTGCTCGATTGTGTCTCTGACGATTTCGTCGGTTAGCGGGGGCAGTTCCGTCCTTCCCTCCTCCTCCCGTCCAGGAGCGGCGGCGACGCCCGGGCCCGCTTCGATGAGCCTCAGAGGCGTAGGGGCGGGCGCGATCTCGATGTGCCCATCTCGTTCGACGACCTCGAGGTCGGCCCCTCCACTCAACCCGAGCCGATCCCTCAGGGCCTTGGGAATCACTACCCGTCCTGCGCGGTCAATGGTAGTCCGCATGGCAGAAATCTACCATTCCCCTGGTCAGCGCTCGAGGAGCTGGTAGGCGAGCAGCGAAGCGACTTCCCTGGCGAGCTCCCTGGCTTTCGTGGCCCGGCTTCTATCGAGCTGGGTGTAGCTCGCCGGGCTCGCAAACGTCTCCTCGAAGCCGAGATCTTCCGAGATCCTCTTTATTCGCTCCGAGTGGAGGGGGTCGGAAACCAGGAGGAGGGAGTCGATTCCCTGTTGAGCTGCGATGGTTCGGACGCTTCGCAGGCTCTCGAGCGTCGTGCTTCCCTCGGTTTCCGCCAGGATGGCGTCTGCTGGGATCCCCTCTGCCGTCAGGTAGGCCTCGCCCGCCCCGGCCTCTGTGAAACGGTCCCCAGGCTGCTTTCCCCCGGTGACGATGACGATGTCGGAGAGGTCCTCTTGATACAGGAACAGGGCATGATCGAGGCGGGCCTTGAAGATCGGAGAAGGCTCGCCGTCGTACTGGGCCGCCCCAAGCACAACGATGGCGTCGGCTCCGACGACCTCGTCGTGGTGTGACTGCTCCCAGACCCGGAAAGCCAGCCATGCTGGATAACCAAGCACAAGGACCAGCAGCAAGATTGTGACCAGCCGAAGAGGTTTCATCTCAGGGTTCCAGTCTAGAGATGTGGGCGCCACAGTTGGGGCGCGCGGCCGCGTTAGGGTCCGGTCCGCGCGCGCTTGGGGGACTAGAACGATCCGAACAGGGCGGCCTGCTTTACCTCCTGGATGGCCTTGGTGACCTCGATGCCCCTCGGGCACGCCGCCGTGCAGTTGAAGGCGGTCCTGCACTTGAAGGCGCCGTTCTTGCCGGACAGGATCTCGATTCGCTCGCGCCCGCCCGCGTCGCGCGAGTCGAAGATGAAGCGGTGCGCGCCCACGATGGCCGCCGGGCCGACGTACTCCTGATCCGACCAGAAGATGGGACATGAGGTCGTGCATGCTGCGCAGAGGATGCACTTGGTCGTGTCGTCGAAGCGCTCGCGCTCGGCGGCCGACTGGATGCGCTCCCGCTCTGGCTCGGGTTCGGCATCATCGGCGATGAGCCACGGCTTGACCGCGAGGTAGCCGGAAAAGAACGGATCCATGTCGACGACGAGGTCCTTGGTGAGCGGCAAGCCTCGAATGGGCTCGACCGTGATGGGCTGCTTGACGTCTTTGACGAGCACTTTGCAGGCAAGCGCGTTCACGCCGTTGATCACCATCGCGTCCGACCCGCAGATCCCGTGGGCGCACGACCTTCTCAAAGCGAGCGACGAGTCCCTGTACCACTTCACCTGATGCAGGCAGTCGAGGATGCGATCCATGGCGTCGGCGTCGATCGTGTAGCTCTCGAAGTGCGGGTCGGTGTCATGCTCCGGGTTGAAGCGTTGGACCCTGAGGGTGACTTGCAAAGCTCAGTACTTCCTTTCGACCGGCGTGTAGCGTCCGAGCGTCACGTCCTTGTAGGCGAGGGAGGGATCGCCCCCGTCACCCTTCGTGATGAAGGTGTGCTTGAGCCAGTGCTCGTCCTCGCGCATCTCGTGATCGTCTCGGTAGTGGCCGCCCCGGCTCTCGGTTCTTGCGAGCGCCGACACCACGAGCGCCTCCGCCATATCCAGGAGGTAACCGAACTCGATGTGCTCGGTGAGCTCCGTGTTGAAGACCTTGCTCCTGTCGCGGACGCGCGTGCCGGCGTAGCGCTCGGCGAGCTTCCCAATGCTGTCGCGGGCCTGGGTGAGGGAGTCCTCGTTACGCACGACCGACGCCTTGTCCATCATCTCCTGCTGAAGCGTTTCTCGGATGTCCGCCACCGGCTCGGGGTTGTCCCCCTCCATCAGCGAAGCGAGCCACTTCTCGGCGTGCTCGTGCGCGTCCTCGGGGACGTCGGGCAGCGGATGCGTCGACGCATACTCGGTCATCGCAAGCCCGCCCCGCCGCCCAAAGACGACGATATCGAGGAGTGAGTTCGTGCCCAGGCGATTGGCGCCGTGGACGGAAACGCATGCGCACTCGCCGGCCGCATAGAAGCCGGGCACGGTCTCGGCCCTGTGGTCGCGCAGGACCTCGGCATCCACGGTGGTCGGGATCCCCCCCATCGCGTAATGGGCGGTCGGAACCACGGGAACCCCTTCCTCGAGCGGCTCGACGTCGAGATAAGTGCGGGCGAACTCGGTGATATCGGGAAGCTTCTTCTCGACCACCTCGGGGTCGACCTCGGTAAGATCGAGCAGCAGATAGTCGTTGTCCTCCCCTGCTCCGCGCCCTGCCTTTATCTCCGAGAACATTGCCCGCGACACCATGTCACGCGGTGCCAGGTCTTTGATCGTTGGCGCGTAGTTCTCCATGAAGCGCTCGCCGTCCTTGTTGCGAAGAATGCCCCCCTCGCCGCGCGCCGCCTCGGACAGCAGGATGCCGAGTCGGTAGAGGCCGGTGGGATGGAACTGGAAGAACTCCATGTCCTCGAGGGGGAGGCCCTTGCGGTAGACGACCCCCGGCCCGTCGCCGGTAAGAGTGTGCGCGTTGGACGTGATCTTGAACATCTTGCCGTAGCCGCCCGTTGCGAACAACACCGAGCGGGACCTAAAGACATGCAGCTCGCCGGTGGCAAGCTCGTAGGCGATGATCCCGGCGCACGTCCCTTCGACCATGAGGAGGTCGAGGACGAAAAACTCATTGAAGAACTCGACCCCCTCCTTGTTGCATTGTTGATAGAGCGTTTGCAAGATCATGTGGCCGGTGCGATCTGCGGCGTAACACGCTCTCTTTACCGGCGCCTCGCCGTGGTCACGCGTGTGTCCGCCAAAGCGGCGTTGATCGATGCGGCCCTCGGGCGTCCGGTTGAACGGCAGCCCCATGCGCTCGAGCTCGAGGACCGCCGTGACGGCCTCCTTGCACATGATGTCGACGGCGTCCTGGTCGGCGAGAAAATCCGAACCCTTTACCGTGTCGAAGGCGTGCCATTCCCACGAGTCGTCCTCGACGTTGGCGAGCGCCGCGCACATTCCGCCCTGTGCTGTGCCGGTGTGGGAGCGCGTGGGATAGAGCTTGGAAACGACCGCCGTCTTTACGTTCTTGCCGGCAGCCAGGGCCGCGCTGAGACCGGCACCCCCGGCGCCAACGATGACCGCGTCATAGGTGTGGTAACGGGTCATGCAGGCTCAGGTCCCCGGGGGAAAAGTGACGATGACCGCCGTGCCCATGACCATGAGCACCCCGGTGAGGGTATAGAGCGTTGCCTTCACAACGGTGTTGGCTCTCGGGCTTCTGACGTAGTCCTCAATCACGACTCGCACCCCGTTTGCCCCGTGGAGCAGCGCGAGAACCAGCATCAGCCAGTCGAATGTCTTCCACCCGACCGAGTTCCATCGTTGGGACACGAACGCGAAGTCGACTCTTTCGACGCCGGAGCCGATCAGATGCATGATGTAGAGATGGATGAGCACGAGCCACACGAGCAGCAAGCCCGAGATCCTCATGAAGAACCAGGACCAGACCTCGAAAGACGAGGGCCGGCGTTGGGCGGCGAAAGCCTTCGGCTTGCGCTTTCGATAAACCTGCTCGATGGTCGCCATGGGTGCCATGAAATCTAATGCCCGTTGCCGCCCTCGGAGACCCGAATAGCATGTCGGGGTGACCCAACAACACCGCACTGATTCCGGCATCGAGATACAGCCCGTCTACGGGCCCGACTCGGCGGGACCGCAGGACAAAGAGGGGCCGCCTGATTCCGAGACCTACGCCGGCTCCCCTCCCGCCGCCGACGAGGCGGGGCCGCACGACAAAAAAGGGCCTACGGCTGATCCCGAGGCCGCTGCCGCCCCCCCGCCCGCCACCGGCTCCCCCCCGCCCGCCGTCGGCTCCCCGCTCGCCCGCCCGGGGGAGGCCCCCTTCACCAGGGGCATCTATCGGGGCATGTACAGGGACCGGCTGTGGACGATGCGGCAATACGCGGGGTTCGGCTCGGCCGAGGCCACCAATGCCCGCTTCCGCTACCTGCTCGAGGCTGGACAGACGGGGCTTTCTGTGGCCTTCGACCTGCCGACCCAAATGGGCTACGACTCCGACCATCCCAAGGCCGTCGCCGAGGCGGGGCGGGTCGGCGTTGCGATCGACTCGCTGGCGGATATGGAAACTTTGCTCGACGGCATTCCGCTCGACGAGGTGTCGACGTCGATGACCATCAATTCGACGGCAGCGATCCTGCTGCTGCTCTATGAGCTCGTGGCCGAAAAGCAGGGGGTGCCGCCCGGCAAGATCACCGGCACAACGCAGAACGACATCCTCAAGGAGTACACGGCGCGGGGCACCTACATTTACCCGCCAAAGGCCTCCATGAGGGTCGTGACCGACCTCTTCGCCTACTGTGGCGAGCGGCTTCCAAGGTGGAACACCATCTCGATATCCGGCTACCACATGCGCGAGGCAGGGTGCAATGCCGTCCAGGAAGTCGCTTTTACCCTTGCCGACGGGATCGCTTATGTCGAAGCCGCCATTGAGGCAGGTTTGGCGATCGACGACTTCGGCCCCCGGCTCTCGTTCTTTTTCGCCTGTCACATGAACTTCCTCGAGGAGGTCGCTAAGTTCAGGGCCGCACGGCGTTTGTGGGCGGCGATCATGAGCCGCCGCTTCAACGCAAAGGACCCGAAGTCGATGATGCTCCGCTTCCACACCCAGACGGGAGGAGCGACGCTGACCGCCCAGCAACCCGAGAACAACATCGTTCGAACCACACTCGAAGCACTCGCTTCAGTCATGGGGGGCACGCAAAGCCTGCACACCAACTCCTACGATGAAGCGCTGGCGTTGCCGAGCGAGAAGGCTGCGCGCGTTGCCCTGAGGACGCAGCAGATCATCGGCTACGAGTCCGGAGTGACGGACACAGCCGACCCGCTCGGAGGCTCATGGGCGATCGAGTCGCTCACCGACGAGATCGAGCGGCGCGCCGCCGAGTACATCGAGAGGATCGACGCCATGGGCGGCGCCGTCGAGGCGATTGAGGCGGGATGGATGAAGGGAGAGATCGAAGACAGCGCTTACAGGATTGCCCAGACGATGGAGACCGCCGAGCGCACGGTGATCGGCGTAAACAAGTTCGGGGGTGCAGAAGAGGAGCCCATGGAGCTCTACGAGCTCGATCCCGAGCTGCAACAGAATCAGGTGCAGCGCCTCACAAAGATCCGCAGCAAGCGCGATGGTGCTGACGTCGACGCCTCACTGAAGGCCCTCGAGGAGTCGGCACGCTCAGGCGACAACCTTCTCTATCCGATGCGTGAAGCGCTCGCAGCCTACGCAACCCTCGGAGAGGTGTCCGATGTCTTGCGTAGCGTCTTCGGCGAATACGAGCCGTCGTCCCTTTAGTGGCGATCGATTAGTGGCGATCGATCGCGTGGCCGTCATCGGCGGGACGGGCGCCGAGGGCTTCGGGCTCGCATGCAGATGGGCGGCGGCAGGGATCGAAGTACTGATCGGCTCGCGCGCTCAAGAGCGCGCCACCGAGGCCGCAGCAAGGATCACAGCCACCGTCGCCGAGGCGCGCGCCGAGGGGCTCGCCAACGCTGATGCCGCCGCCGCGGCGGACGTCGTCGCTGTGGTCGTCCCGTTCGCCGGTCAGGCCGCGATCTACAAGTCAATCGCCGGCCATTTGGGGCCCGAAGCGGTGGTGGTCGATTGCACGGCGCCACTGGCGGCGGCCGTTGGGGGGCGCGCCGCGCGCGTGCTCGGTATATGGGAGGGTTCGGCGGCCCAGCAGGCCGCTGCGCTGCTGCCGGAGGGCGTGTCGCTCGGCGCGGCGTTCCACTCCCTGGCGGCGAGCAGCCTGGGCAAGCTCGACACCCACCTCGAAGGCGACGTCCTTGCGTGTGGCCCCAAGGCGGCCAAGCCCGTGCTGAAGGAGCTCGTCGAGGCCATACCGAAGCTCAGGTACGTCGATGCCGGCCCCCTCGAGAACGCCAGGCTCATCGAGCCCTTAACGGCATTGCTGATAGGCATCAACCGGCGCTACAAGCTCGAGGGCGCGGGGATCAAGATCACGGGGCTCTGAGGGCGGGGCTCGGGGCGCCGCTTAGCCGGGCGGCACGCGCTTGGGAGCGGCTGAACGGCCCATGCCGCCCGGCCATCAGGTGGGCGATCGCCGCCTCGATCGGAGGTGCGGTCGATCGTTGGTGTCTGGTACCCACAAACGACCAAGGTAGGGGGAGAGCGCGCGGCGCGGGGGCCCGCGCCACAAGCAGGCGGCGGGCGCCGGCGCGATCGCCGAGACGACCGCTCAGCGGATGACGGCGATGGTGGCGCCCGCCTCGACCGGTTCGCCGGCGGCCACTTGGATCTCCTCGACCGTCCCCCCGCTGTTGGCCAGGATTGAGTTCTCCATCTTCATGGCCTCGAGCACGCACACAGCGTCGCCGGCGTCGATGTCCTGACCGGTCTCGACAAGGAGCTTGACGATCGTTCCCTGCATTGGCGCTGTGATCACCTCGGCCCCCCCGCCCCCGACGCTTCCGGCCTTTGGGGGCCGCGGTTTGACCGACCACGGAGAAGGGCGCTCGTGAGCGCGCACGCCGAAGCGCTTGCCGTCGAGCTCGAGGACCCATGAGCGTTCGATCCCATCGGGGCCGGGCGAGACGGCGCCCTTGCCGCCACCAAGACCGCTGAGGTCCATCTCGTTTTCCACCGTGCCTGTGTGGTAGTCGCCGGCCGCGAAGCGCGGGTCGTCGAGGATTGCTTTGTGCCACGGGAGCGTCGTCGGTATGCCGCCGATTTGGTACTCGCCAAGGGCCCTCAACATGCGCGTGCGCGCTTCCTCGCGCGTTGCGCCGTAAGAGATCACCTTGGACACAAGCGGGTCGTAGGCCTGGGGCACGACCGTGCCCTCCTCCGCACCTGAGTCGACTCGTACGCCGGGACCCGCCGGCTCGCGGTACCTGGTGATCTTTCCCGGCGCCGGCATGAAGCCCGCCGCCGGATCCTCTGCATTGATGCGGCACTCGATGGCGTGTCCCGTTGCCGAGATATCGCCCTGGTCAAGCTCGAGCGACTCCCCAGCGGCGATGAGGAGCTGGGCCCTCACGAGGTCGATGCCGGTCACAAGCTCGGTGACGGGGTGCTCCACCTGGAGCCTGGTGTTCATCTCGAGGAAGTAGAAGGTCTCGCCGTCGGCGTCGAGGAGAAACTCGCAGGTGCCGGCGTTTCTGTATCCGACCAGCTTGGAGACCTTGGCTGCCGCTTCCATGATTGCCTCGCGCACCCCCGACGACAGGGCCGGGGAGGGTGACTCCTCGAGAAGTTTCTGATGGCGCCTTTGTAGCGAGCAGTCACGCTCGGGAAACGACAGGATCGCGCCCGAGGCATCGCCAAGCACCTGTACCTCGACGTGGCGGGGCTTGGCGAGGTAGCGCTCGAGGTAGACATCGGCAGAGGAGAACGACGCCTTCGCCTCGCGCGCCGCGCCCTCGAGGGCGGAGGCGATGTCGTCGCCCTCGGCTATGACCCTGAAGCCCTTTCCGCCGCCACCTGCCGACGCCTTGATCGCGACGGGAAGCCCGTGCTCGGCGACGAAGTTTTCGACCTCGGGGGCTGAGGCGACGGGGTCCACCGTCCCCGGCACGATGGCGATCCCGGCGTCGGCGGCCGCCCTTCTCGCCTCCGTCTTGTCGCCCATCGTCGCGATGATGTCGGGGGAGGGTCCAACCCAGACCAGCCCCGCTTCGATCACCGCGCTCGAAAAAGCGGCGCTCTCGGCGAGAAAGCCGTATCCGGGATGGACCGCTTGCGCTCCCGAGCGCTTTGCGGCCTCGAGCACGGCGCCGATGTCGAGGTAGGACTTCGCCGCCGGGCCCGGCCCGACGTTGTAGGCCTCGTCGGCGAGACGGGCGTGCAGCGCATCCCGGTCGAGGTCGGAGTAGACGGCGACCGGGCTTATGCCGAGATCACGGCACCCCCTCATGAGGCGGATTGCGATCTCTCCCCGGTTGGCGATCAGCACTTTTCGAAACATGCGGCCATATCCTACGTTTCACATGGCGGCCGACCTGAGACCCGAGGTAATCGAAGCGGCCCTCAGGGGCCGTTTCGGCCGCCCCCTGAGGTCGTTCGAGTCGGTGGGGTCGACCAACGACGTCGCCCTCGACTGGGCAGCGGCGGGAGCGCCCGAAGGCGCCGTGGTCGTGGCCGACCACCAGACCAGTGGCCGGGGCCGCAGGGGCAGACGGTGGCTCGACCCAGACCAAGCCGGCTCCCGGTTCGACGGGACCGCACAGCAAACCGGGTCCCTCCTGATGTTCTCGTTGATCCTGAGGCCCTCAGGGGGCCTCGCGGGCCTGAGCCTGTTGACGACCGCTGCCGGCCTCGCCTGCGCAGAGGCCGTGGAGGGGCTCACGGGGCTCGACGTGAAGCTCAAATGGCCCAACGATGTGATGCTCGACGGGAGGAAGCTCGCGGGCATCCTTGTCGAGAGCCGGGCCGGCGCCGACGCCGTGGACGTAGCGGTCCTTGGGTGCGGCGTGAACGTCGACTGGCCCGAGGACGCCATGCCCGATGAGCTTGCCGGGCGCGCGGTCAGCCTGTCGGCCCGTTCGAGCCGCGTTCCCACCAGGCCGGAGCTGCTTGCCGCCGTGCTTGTGTCCTTCGAGCACCTTTACCCACGGATCGCCGACCGTTCCGGGGCTGAGGAGCTCATCCGGGCGGCCGAGGCCAGGTCGGCCATCCTGGGCGAGGTCGTGGCGGTGGGCTTCCCCGATGGCTCGAGCGTGCGGGCCCTGGCCCGCCGCCTGATGCCGAACGGCGCCCTCGAGCTCGACTGTGACGGGGTCGCCAGGGTCGTCGAGGCCGCCGATATCGAGCAGATCCGTTGATGAGCAAATCCTTCCAGGGGTTGGCCTCTCGCGTCCCTTTGCGTTAGCTTTCCCCGGCGCGATCGGG
>JACCZU010000081.1 GCA_013695835.1 Candidatus Aridivita willemsiae | reverse complement strand
GCCCGTGGTCGTCGACGCCGACGCCCTCAACGTGCTTGCCGGCCGCAGCGGGGCCCTCGAGGCGCGCTCGGCCCCGTGCGTGCTGACTCCGCACCCAGCCGAGCTGGCCCGTCTGCTCGCATGCTCGGCCGAGGACGTGCAGACGGACAGGATCGGGGCGGCACGTGGGGCGGCCGAGCGCTTCGGCTGCGTCGTGGTGCTCAAGGGATCGCGCAGCGTCATTGCCGAGCCCTCCGGGACGGCGGTCGTCAACCCCACAGGCGGGCCCGAGCTCGCAAGCGCGGGGACGGGGGACGTCCTTACCGGGGCCGTCGCCGCCTTGCTGGCCGCCGGCCTGCCTCCTTTCGAGGCTGCATGGGCCGCCGTCTATACCCACGGGGTCGCCGGCGGCCTCGCTGCGAGGCGCGCGGGCGGGATCAACATCCTCGCCTGGGACGTCGCCGAGGCCCTCCCCGAGGCCGTCGCCCTGGGGGGCCGGTGACCACCGCTCCCGGGATGGAGGGCTTCTCCATGCCCGCCGAGTGGGCTCCTCACGAGCGCACGCTCATGGCTTGGCCGGCGCGCCGCGCGCTGTGGGGGGACCTTTACGAGCAGGCCGAGGCGGACTACTCGGCCTGCGCGAGAGCGGTGGCTCGTTTCGAACCCGTGCTCATGGTGGCGAACCCCGGCGATGGACGACGGGCCATGAATGCCTGTGGCACCGGCGTCGAGGTGATCGAGTTCCCGATCGACGATTCGTGGCTCAGGGACAACGGTCCGATCGTGGTCACGAGGGCCGACGGCGCCAGGCTGGTAGTTGATTTCGGGTTCAACGCCTGGGGCGGCAGGTACCCGCCGTTCGAGCGCGACGCCGACCTAACTCGCCTCCTCGGCGATCACCTCGGGCTGAGGCGCAGGGCCTCAACGCTGATCCTCGAGGGGGGCTCGATCGATGTCGACGGAGCCGGCACGCTTATCACCACCGAGGAGTGCCTCCTCGATCCAAGCAGGAACCCGGCGCTCGGCCGCAGCGAGATCGAGGACACGCTGTGCTCGTGGCTCGGGGTCGCTAAGGTGCTGTGGGCCAGGGGCGGGCTCCTCGAGGACACGGACACCGACGGCCACGTCGACAACGTCTGCCGCTTCGCCGGTCCAGGCAGGCTGCTCGTTCAGACTGCGCCACCTGACGACGCCAACCATGCCGGTCTTCTTGCCAACTACCGGCGCCTCGAGGGGGCGACCGATGCGGGCGGCGTGCCCATTGAAATCGTGCCCTTCGGCGTTCTGCCCGACGCGTGGTTCAGGGGGCGAAGGCTGCCCGTCAGCTACCTGAATTTCTATCTCGCCAACGGCGGGGTCGTCGTGCCGCTGGCCGGCACCAGATCGGACCCTGAAGCCCTTGAGTTACTTGGCGGCTTGTGGCCCGGGAGAGAGGTGGTCGGCGTCCCCGGGGGGACGCTGGCGTTCGGCGGGGGCGGCGTGCACTGCATCACCCAGCAGGTGCCGGCGTGAAAGAAATGGGATGAGCGCGGAGCAAGTCGCCCTGATCAGCTCGGCGGGCGCGGTCCCCGACTCGCTCGCACGAGTTCATCCGCCTGGCAGGGTGCCGTTTCGGGTGGGCGCGGTCCAGCACAGGTGGCATGCAGACCCTGCCGAGCACCGCGACGCGCTCGGGCGCGCGGTGACGATGGCTGCAGAGGCCGGGGCGCGCCTCGTTTGCCTCCAGGAGCTCACCCTTAGCCGCTACTTCGCAATCGATCCCGGCGGCCCCGGGGCGGCCGGCGCGGTTCCCGAGCCCCTCCCGGGGGGGCCAACTCACGCTTTCATCACTGAGCTTGCGGCCGCAACCGGCATCTACGTGCACGGCTCCCTCTACGAGGCCGCAGGGGACGGCGGGCTTGGGTTCAACACCGCCATCTGCGTTGCGCCAGACGGGGAGCTTGTGGCGCGTACCCGCAAGCTCCACATCCCCGCTTCGCCCGGCTACCACGAGGATCGTTACTTCCGTCCTGGGCAAACCGGCTACCCGGTCGTGGGGCTCCCCGGCGCGCGCCTTGGGTTTCCGACCTGCTGGGACCAGTGGTTCTCCGAAGTCGCCCGCCTGTACTCGCTCGGGGGCGCCGAGATCATCGTCTATCCCACCGCGATCGGCTCCGAGCCCGGGCATCCCGGCTTCGACACCCAGCCCTTGTGGGAGCAGGTCATCGTGGCCAACGGGATTGCCAACGGCACCTTCATGATCGCGATCAACCGAATCGGAACCGAGGGGTCCCCGGGAACGCAGGGTTTGAGCTTCTATGGGTCGTCCTTCATGAGTGATCCCTACGGCCGCGTCCTCGTGAAAGCGCCCCGCGACCGGCCGGCGGTGCTGGTCGCCGATCTCGACCTCGATCAGCGGCGGGACTGGCTCGAGCTCTTCCCCCTGCTCGCAACCCGCCGCCCCGACACCTATGGAGATATGACCGGGCCGGTCGCTCCCTGAGAGTGACCATGCCACCCTGTAGCCTCGGCGTATGAGCGGGGACATCAAGGAAGGCTCTGCTGCCCTTCCGAGCAAGTGGCCGGGCTCGGGCGGCCTGCAGAGCAAGAGCGAGGTCGTCGAGCGGGGCCACCCCGTGTGGGCCGAGATCGACCTCGCCGCGATCCGCCACAACGTCGGGCTCCTTAGAGCGGCGGCCCCCGGCGCCGAGGTGGTTGGAGTGGTAAAGGGCTATGCCTATGGCCACGGCAATCCGGCGAGTGCCGTGGCGATGCTCGAGGGAGGGGCGACCCGGCTCGGTGTAGCCCGCGTCGCGGAAGCGCTCCATCTACGGGAGGCAGGTATCGGGGCGCCGATCCACGTCTTCACCGAGCCGCCACCCGAAGCCGCAGGGATGATGCTTGCCCTCGAGCTCGTCCCCACCGTCTACACGCCCGCATTTGCGGACGCGTTGTCGGATGCTGCCGTGGCTGCGAAACGCGTCGTTCCCGTTCATCTCAAGCTCGACACGGGGATGCATCGCGTTGGGGTCGTTGCCGATGATGTCTCGGATGTGGTGAGGCGACTGCGCGCACTTCCCGGCATCGACATTGAAGGGGCGTGGAGCCACTTCGCCGTCGCCGACGTTATCGATCACCCCGCAACTCGCAAGCAACTTGATCTCTTCATGGACCTCGTCGAGGAGATCGAGCGGGGCGGGTCGGTGCTTCGCTACAAGCACATTGCCAACTCGGCCGCCACATTGTCCATGCCGGAGAGCCACTTTGACCTCGTGCGCTGTGGTGTCGCTTCATTCGGGCTTCTTCCCGGGCGTGACTTTGCGGGGACCGACCTTCGGCCTGCGCTTGCGCTGAAGGCGCGCGTCAATATGGTCAAACGTCTTCCCGCCGGCGAGGCGCTGTCCTACGGGCTCACCTACGAGCTCGAACATACAAGCGGGGTCGTCACCGTCCCGGCAGGCTATGCCGACGGCTACGACCGCCGCCTTTCCGGGACCGCCGACGTCCTGATCAACGGAGCGCGTCATCGCGTGTCGGGATCGGTGTGCATGGATCAGTTCCTCGTTGACGTGGGACGCGCCGAGGTCGAGGTGGGCGCGACCGCCACACTCATCGGCGCCGACGGCGGCGACCGCATAACCGCAGAAGAGCTTGCGGATCACGTCGGCACGATCAACTATGAGATAACGACCAGGGTCCCGTCGCGGGTGCCCCGTCTCTACCTGAACGAGGGGCCCCGAGGGTAGGGTCGCGTCCTCGGGGGTACGGTGACTGAATACGAAGATTCTGAGAGGAGATCCGCAAACATGGCCGATCAGAGAGTGGAAAAGCTCGCCGACATCCTTGTCGGCTACTCGGTGGATGTAAAGGAGGGAGACCTCGTGTCCATACGAGCCCCCTTCGTGGCCGAGCCCTTGATACTCGCGCTCTACAAGCGCTGCCTCGAGCGCGGTGCCCAACCGGTTATTCGTGCCTCGATTCCCCAGGCCGAGCCCCTCCTCTACCGCTTCGGTCAAGATCATCAGCTCGAATATGTGTGGGATACAGACAGGTGGATGGTTGAGAACCTCGATGTCTCGTTCACGATCATCAGCGACACAAACACCCGGCAGCTTTCGAGGATCGACCCTGCACGCCAGCAGATCTCTGCCCGCGCCCGCAAGCCCCTCCTCGACAGGTTCCTCGAGCGAGCCGCCGACGGCGAGTTTCGCTGGAACGTGACCCTGTTCCCAACCGAGGCCCATGCCATGGAGGCTCAGATGAGCCTTGCGGAGTACGAGGACTTCTACTACGGCGCCTGCCTGGTCGACGCAGCCAATCCGGTGGCCGAGTGGAAGGAGCTGGCGGGGCGTCACGCGCGCCTCCTCGAGTGGATGAAGGGACGCAATGAGGTTCACATCGAAGGCGAGGGCACGGATCTGATCCTCGAGGTCGGCGGCCGCACCTTCATCCCCGCAGACGGTGAATGCAACTTTCCCGATGGGGAGATCTTCACAGGTCCGATTGAGGACAAGACCCGTGGTGTCGTTGCGTTCAGCTATCCGGCCCTCTACGGAGGACAGGCGGTCGAGGGTATCGAGCTCGAGTTCGAGGCGGGGCGCGTGGTCAATGCTTCTGCGCGCGGCAACGAGGACTTTCTCATCAAGACCCTCGACACCGATCGCGGCGCGCGCATCCTCGGGGAGCTCGGGATCGGCACGAACTTCGGGATCAAGTCGTTCACCGGCGAGATCCTGCTCGACGAGAAGATCGGCGGCACGGTTCACCTCGCCGTCGGCGCTTCCTATCCTGAGTCCGGAGGAGTCAACGAGTCGGCCGTCCACTGGGACATGGTCTGCGACCTACGCAAGGGCGGGCGCATCACCGTCGACGGGGACACCCTGATGGAGGACGGAAAGATAGTGGTAGCCTGAGCTCTACCGCCGAGATCCTGTCGGCAGCGGCGCCGGCTGGCACTTAGGTCAGGTGGCGGCGCAGGGCATCGAGGCGCTCGTCCCATTCCGCCCCCACCCCGGCCATCCACGACACCGCCTCGGTCATGGGCTTGGGCGTGAGCCGGTAGCGCACCTCGCGTCCGTGCCGCTCGGCCGCGACGAGCCCGGCCTCGTTTAGGGCGGCGAGGTGCTTGGTGACGGCCTGCCTGGTCATGGGCAGGCGTGCGGCGAGCTCGGTTGCGGTGACCTCAGCGGCCCCCTCCTCGGAGAGGTACCTGACGACCTCGCGCCGGGTGGGGTCTGAGAGCGCAAAGAACACAGCGCCCGGATCTTCGCTCACGCCGTCGCCACGATCCCATGGAGCGCCGGCCGGTCCTCTCTGCGCCCGGAACCAGCGGCGTCGCCGGGGTGAAGGGGAGAAGCGCCCCCCTCCTCGATGATGGTGAGCCGGCTGGCAGGGCCACGGTCCTCGATCGTGAAGGCGATCCTCGAGCCGCGGCGTTGCCGTCGGCCCCCATCCGGGGCTTCTTCGAAGGGGAGCCAGCGGAGCACAAGATGACGTTGAGGCACGACGACTTCGACGATCGCTCGGCGCGCCGTGCCGTCCGGCCACAGGAAGCGGGCGAGCCCGCCGGGCCGCAGGTCGAGCTCGACCTCGGCGCCGAACCACGCCGATAGCTCGTGCGCTTCCGTGAGTGCTGACCACACCCGTCGGCTTGAGCAGGAGAGCTCGACGGCCCGCCTGATGCCGCCTTCGTCGGTCACTTCTCGCTCGACCCTTTCGCCTCAACCTCTCGCCTCGAGGCAACCACCAGGTTGCAATCTATATCAGACCGCGACAGTTGATTCCGTCCCTGCACACGCTTAGTCTCCACACCAAATGTCCTTGCCCACGGAGCCACCTTTCACCGCGCGCCCGGATATCGCTTCGATCCGGTCTGAGGCTTTGGGCTGCACCAAGTGCAGGCTTGCCGAGGGACGCACGCAGGTCGTGTGGGCAGACGGCAACCTCGACGCCGAGCTGCTCTTCATCGGTGAAGCGCCCGGGTTTCACGAAGACAAGCAGGGCCTGCCCTTCGTCGGGGCGGCGGGCCAGCTGCTCGACCGCCTGCTCGGCGAGATCGATTTGGACCGCACGAAGGCTGCGATTGTCAACGTCATTAAGTGCAGGCCTCCTGGCAATCGCGATCCCTTGCCCGATGAGATCGAAAGCTGCAAGCCCTATCTCGAGGCACAGCTGGCGCACATGCGCCCCAAGGTAATTGTGACGCTCGGCAACTTCGCTACCCAGTTCGTGCTCGACGAGAGGGTCGGCATCAGCCGGGCACGCGGCCGCCCCTATCAGAGACGCGGGGCGACGGTCGTTCCCACCTTCCATCCCGCAGCAGCGCTCAGAGGAGGGCGCTTCGGGGGCGCCAACCCAATCGACGCGATAAGGGCCGACTTTCAGGAGGTCAAACGCTTGCTCGAGGCCTCGAAGCCGGCGGCGGCGGAGGCCGAGCCCCAGGGTGAGCAGCTCGGTCTCTTCTGATGCCCAGTGGGGTCGTCCTCGCCAGGGGCGAACGCCCCTGCGTGCCCCCACAGCGCCGCCCGTGACACACGACTCCCTGACCGTCGTGACCGCATCCCCCGCTGAAACGAAGGCGGTGGCGGCCGCGCTCGCGCCCGAGCTCCTCCCTGGGGACACCATCAGCCTGAGTGGGGACCTGGGGGCCGGCAAGACGGTGTTCGTTCAGGGCTTGGCCTCCGGGCTGGGCGTGACGGAGCCTGTGACGAGCCCCACCTTCACGATCGTGCACGAGTACGACGGCCACTATCCGGTGCTGCATCTCGACGTCTACAGGTTGGGGTCCTTTCAGGAGGTCATCGATCTCGGCTTCGATGAGCTGTCGGACCCGACGGCCATTCTCGTCGTCGAGTGGGGCGAAGCGGTTGCGCCGCTCCTGCCCCCCAAGCATCTCGCAGTAGAGATCAGACTGGCGGGCCCAAGCGTCGACGGGCCCGGCGAGCGGCTGCTCACGTTCGGCCCACGCGGGGGCCAGTGGCCGGGCAGGCTCGAGCACATGCGTCGGAGGGCCGAGGAGCTTCTGGCCTCCCAAGGGGGCTCCGTGCCCGGGGAAACCAGATGGGCCGTCGCCTCACGTCACCCCGGGCGCGAGGATGAAGGCGGCATTGACGTGAATCAGGAAACCTGATGCTAATCCTTGGGATAGAGACCTCGACTCCGCAGGCGAGCGTTGCCATAGGCTCCGAGCAGGGGGTCGTGGCGAGCGCGCTTGTTGCGCGCGGCGCAAGCTTCAACGAGTTCCTGCTTCCGGCCATCGGCTTCTGTCTCAAGGAGGCGAGACTCACCTACGACAACCTCGGCGGCGTTGCAGTGAGCCTCGGGCCCGGGCTGTTCTCAGGGATGAGAGTCGGGGTTGCCACAGCCAAGGCCCTCGCGCAGGCGCTCGCGCTTCCCGTTGTGGGGATGGCGAGCCTCGACCTGCTCGCTTATGACGTCCGCCACTCTGCCAAGACCATCTGCGCGGTCCTCGACGCGCGCAGAAACGAGGTCTTCTATGCCTTCTACCTGGCATCCCCTGGTGGGATACAACGGATGACGGAATATGCTCTCGCTGCGCCCGATCACGTTGGGGCGGCCATGGCCGCTCGCAAAGGCGAAACCCTCATGGTCGGCAACGGGGCTCTGCTCCACAGTCAGACGTTCCGTTCCATGGACCCTGGGGTCGAGATCGGCACGATGAGCACAGCCTTCCCCAACGCTCATGCATTGGTCGAGCTCGTCCTGCCGCGCCTCATCCTCGGAAAATCCGATTCGCTCACCGAGCTGCGGCCGCTCTATTTGAGGAGATCGGCGCAACCGATCCGGTGGGATCGCATGGGGGTGGCGAAGCCGGCATGAGTGCGGTCGCAAAGAAACCGGAAGAGGCCTTTTCCATCGAGCTCACCAGGATGCGGCGCAGGCATCTGAGGAAGGTGCTCGCCATCGAGGCGCGTGTTTATCCGAGGCCTTGGAGCGCATCTTTGTTCTTGTCTGAGCTCGCCCAACGCAATTCGAGAAGCTACCTCGTGGCGCGCCACGCCGGCGAAGTCGTCGGCTATGCCGGCATGATGTTCACGCGCCGCGAGGCGCATGTGACTAACATCGCCGTCGGCCCCGAGCACCAGGGGCACAAGATCGGCACTCGTCTCCTCCTCGCCCTAATTACGGAGGCGATTGCGCGGGCGTCGGACACGATCTCTCTGGAAGTTCGGGTCACGAACGATGCGGCGCAGAACATGTACGAGAAGTTCGGCTTTTCAATCGAGGGTGTGCGCAAGGGCTATTACGTGGAGACGAACGAGGATGCCTACGTCATGGTCGTCGGAGACGCGATGTCGACCGACTACCGGCTGAGGCTGCAATCGATTCGCAACGACGTCATCAGGTCTTATCCCAACGACACGACGGAGAGCTGAGGGTGCAGGGCAACGGCGAGCTCATCCTCGCGATCGAGACCTCGTGTGATGAAACCTCGGCTTCGGTTGTGGCCGGGGGCCGCACGATCCTGTCCAACGTCATCTCGTCGCAGTCGGATCTCCATGCCGAGTTCGGGGGCGTCGTGCCTGAGATAGCGGCGCGCTCGCACCTGGAGGCGCTCACTCCGGTCATCGCCACCGCTCTCGTCGACGCCGACGTAACCTTCTGGGACATCCACGCGGTTGCGGCGACGCTTGGCCCAGGGCTCATGTCGTCGCTGCTTGTCGGAGTGGCCGAGGGCAAGGCGATAGCGGCGGCGCTCGGGATCCCCTTCCTTGGTGTCAACCATCTGGAGGCACACCTCTATTCGAACCTGCTCGATCAGGTGGGTGGGAGCGCCCCCCCAGGGCCGGACGGCAGGGCAGAAGCCGGGGAGCCTCGGACGGACGGCAGGGCAGAGGCCGGGCGGCCTCGGACGGACGGCAGGGCAAAATGGCCGGCGGTCGCGCTGCTGATCTCGGGCGGCCACACCCTCTTGATTCATGTTCAGGGCGACGGCGACTATGCCATTCTCGGCGGCACGATCGACGACGCCGCCGGCGAGGCCTTCGACAAGGTCGCCCGCTTTCTCGGCCTCGACTATCCGGGGGGGCCCGAGATAGACCGCATGGCCCTCCGTGGTGATCCTGGGGCCGTCCGCTTTCCCAGGCCGATGCTGACCGAGCCTGGGTTCGATGTCTCATATTCGGGGCTCAAGACGGCGGTGGTCAACCACGTCAGGCGCGAGGAGGCCGCCGGCCGCGCGGTATCGGTGGCCGATATCGCGGCATCGTTCCAGCAGGCTGTGGTCGAGGTCCAGGTCGCCAAGGCCATGGCAGCCGTCGAGCATTCGGGGGTGGACAGGGTCCTTCTATGTGGGGGGGTGGCCGCCAACTCGGGGCTGCGGAGCGGTTTGGGTGACGCCTGCGCCGCCGGCGGCGTTGAGCTTTACATCCCCCCGCCCGAGCTGTGCACCGACAACGCGGCCATGGTGGCCTGCTGCGCCCACGCGCTGCTCGCGCGGGGCACCACCACGCCCCTTGACGCCACCCCCGACCCGAATTTGGCGCTGGTCCCGCCACGAGCCTGAGCCCGCCTCCCGCCTGATCGCCCCTTTCCCCCTTTTCCCCTTCCCCCTGAGCCCCCCCGGGCCTCCCAACTGAGCCCACCCTCCCCGGCCTCACTCGCCTGCTACAGCAGCCATCGCCGGGGCCATACCGGCGGCGAATTGACCGCTTGGGGGCTGGGGGATAGGATTAGCACTCGTTGAAGGTGAGTGCCAACCAAAGGCAAGCAATCCCCCAAGGAGGAAGCTATGACAAGCACCACGGCGATCAACGTCAGACCGCTCGAGGACCGTATCGTTGTCCGCCCTGAGGAGGGCGAGGAGACCACCGTTTCAGGCATCGTCATCCCCGACACCGCCAAGGAGAAGCCACAGGAGGGCACCGTTCTTGCGGTAGGGCCCGGAAAGCGCAGCGAGACCGGCGACCTCGTGCCCATGGACGTCAAAGAGGGCGACAAGATCCTCTACTCGAAGTACGGCGGCACCGAGATCAAGGTGGGCGGCGAGGACCTTCTGATCCTTTCGTCCCGCGACGCGCTCGCAGTTCTCGCTTAATCATCGACTCAACTAACCCTAGGAGCAACTAGATGCCCAAGATCGTCAAGTACGAAGAGAACGCGAGACGCGCGCTGGAGGACGGGGTCAATCGCCTTGCCGATGCGGTGAAGGTGACCCTCGGCCCCCGCGGCCGCAACGTCGTCCTCGACAAGAAGTGGGGAGCACCCACGATCACGAACGACGGGGTAACGATCGCCAAAGAGATCGAGCTCGAAGATCCGTGGGAGAACATGGGGGCCCAGCTCGTCAAGGAAGTTGCGACCAAGACCAATGATGTCGCCGGCGACGGGACCACGACCGCAACCGTCCTTGCCCAGGCGTTGATTCGCGGCGGGCTCCAAAACGTCGCCGCCGGTGCCAACCCCATGGCGCTCAAGCGCGGCATAGAAAAGGCCACAGCTGCAGCGATCGACTCGGTCCGCTCGCAGGCGCGCGATGTCGAGAGCCGTGATCAGATTGCCCACGTCGCTTCGATTTCTGCGAACAACGACTCCGAGATCGGCGAGATGGTCGCCGAGGCGATGGACAAAGTCGGCAAGGACGGCGTCATCACCGTCGAGGAATCGAGCACATTCGGCATGGAGCTCGAGCTCGTCGAGGGCATGCAGTTCGACAAGGGCTACATCTCGCCATACTTCGTGACCGATCAGGACCGGATGGAGATCGTCTACGACGATCCCTACATCCTGCTCGCGCAGCAGAAGATCTCAGCGGTTCGCGACCTTCTGCCGGTCCTCGAGAAGGTCATGCAGTCGGGCAAGCCGTTGCTGATCGTCGCCGAAGACGTCGAGGGCGAGGCCCTTGCCACTCTTGTGGTCAACAAGATCCGCGGCACCTTCAAGGCGGCCGCAGTCAAGGCGCCGGGCTTCGGCGACCGTCGCAAGGCGATGCTGCAAGACATCGCAATCCTCACCGGCGCGCAGGTCATCTCAGAAGAAGTCGGCCTGACCCTCGAGGGGGCGACAGTCGATCTGCTTGGCCAGGCCCGCAAGGTCGTGATCACCAAGGACGACACGACCGTCGTCGAGGGCCAGGGCGAGGCGAGCGAGATCTCCGGGCGGATCGACCAAATCCGCGCCGAGATCGAGCGCACCGATTCCGACTGGGACCGCGAGAAGCTCCAGGAGCGTCTCGCCAAGCTTGCGGGCGGAGTCGCGGTGCTGAAGGTTGGCGCCGCCACTGAGGTCGAGCTCAAAGAGAAGAAGCACCGCATCGAGGACTCCGTGTCGGCGACCCGTGCGGCCGTCGAGGAGGGAGTCGTAGCCGGCGGCGGCAGCACGCTTGTAAGGGCGCGCGAGGCGGTCGACGCACTGGATCTCACGGGTGACGAGGCCTCTGGTGCACGCGTTGTGGCAGAGGCGCTCTACGCACCGCTGCGGTGGATCGCCTTCAATGCCGGTTTTGAGCCCGGCGTTGCGATCGACAAGGTCAAGAACGAAAAGCCGGGCCACGGCCTGAACGCAGCCACCGGCGCCTATGTCGACCTCGCAGCCGAAGGAATCATCGACCCAGCCAGAGTCACGCGTTCCGCACTGGAGAACGCGGCGTCGATCGCGGCGCTGTTCCTGACGACCGAGGCCGGCATAGTCGAGAAGCCTGAGGAAAAGGATGGGGCGGCGGCCATGCCGGGCGGTCATGACCACGGAATGGGTGGAATGGGCGGCATGGGCGGGATGATGTAGCACCCGCACCCCTCATTGAGCAATCAAGGGACCCGGCCTGTATGTAGGGGCCGGGTCCCTTTTTACGCAACACCCTCCGTCGTGGGCTGCTCTCCGGCGACCGCCAACGACGGAGCTTCCCCTTTTTGGGGCTGCGCCCCCTCATCCCCACGAGGCGTGCGACGCCCACGGGGTCTGCGTTTCGAACACTGCCGGCCTACCACTGGACTAGAAGCGGTCGGGGACGATTAGCTGTTGCTCGCGCGGGGGGCGTCTGTACGAACCGCGCTTCTTCCGGGCCGGAAGCTTGATGGGTCCGGGGACCACGTCTTTGTAGGGGACCTGGTCGAGGATGTGGCCGATGCAGTTGAGGCGGGCGCGCCTTTTGTCGTCGGACTCGATGGTGTACCAGGGCGCCTCCTCGATGCTCGTGTGCAAGAACATCTCGTCTTTCGCCTTGGAGTACTCAACCCACTTCTCTCTCGATTTGATATCCATCGGACTTAGCTTCCAGCGACGCTTTTGGTCACTCGACCGGCGCTGAAATCGGCGTTCCTGCTCCTCATCGCTCACCGAGAACCAGTACTTGAGCAACGTGACCCCGGAGCGCACAAGCATGCGTTCGAACTCCGGACAGGAGCGCAGGAACTCCCGCAGCTCCGCATCGGTGCAAAATCCCATGACGCGCTCCACCCCGGCCCGGTTGTACCAGCTGCGGTCGAACAACACCATCTCGCCGGCGGCCGGCAGATGAGTGACATAACGCTGGAAGTACCACCGCGTCCTCTCTCGCTCGGTGGGAGTTCCAAGCGCCACTACCGTCGCGCCACGAGGGTTGAGCGGTTCGACGATCCGTTTGATCACACCGCCTTTCCCTGCGGCATCGCGGCCCTCGAACAGCATCACGACGCGCAGCCCCTCTTGCTTGATCCAGTACTGAAGCTTCACAAGCTCGGTGTGAAGTTCTGCCAAGTGCGCTTCGTAGTCCTTGCGGTTGAGCTTTCCATCCTTGCCGTTTGACTTCGCCACGACAACCTCCCCTTGGGCGAGACCAGGCTTAGAATTGCGCTCGCGCCCTCACCTTAGTGTCTCCCCCAGCCGGGGAGCGTTCCAAAGGTGGTCGCTGAGGAGAGTGGGCGCGCGTAAGCACAATGGCCGGGATGGGGGCCGGGCCCTTGATAACTTGCAACCGCAGGGTTGCTCCCCAGTCCAGGTCGGGCTATGATAGGCAACCGCTAAGTTGCACCAAGGAGGATGCCGGCCATGGACGTGAACTTCGCAGGGCTCGGGGCCGCCTCGGCGGGACCGCAAAACGGAATCGGGGCCGCCTCGGCCCGATCGCAGGACGATAGCGGGGCCGGCGCCCGAGCGCCGCTCGTGGTCGGTCAGCTCGTGCCGATGGTCGTCGAGCAGACGCCGCGCGGCGAGCGCTCGTTCGATATCTACTCTCGGCTGCTTCAGGACCGCATCGTCATGCTTGGAGCGCAGGTCGATGACCAGATAGCGAACCTCATCGTGGCGCAGCTCATCCATCTCGAGTCGGAAGACCCGGACAAGGACGTCAGCCTCTATATCAACTCCCCCGGCGGAAGCGCCTATGCCGGCATGGCGATCTACGACACCATGCAATACATCCGCCCGGATGTGTCCACGATCTGTGTCGGGATGGCAATGTCGATGGGCGGCATCCTGTTGTGCGGCGGGGCACCTGGCAAGCGTTTCGCGCTGCCCAACTCGAAGGTCATGATCCATCAGGGTGCTGCAGGCTTCGAGGGAACGCCGGCAGACATCGAGATACATGCGCGCGAGGTCCTATCGATGAGGGCGAAGGCGGCGGAGATAATCGCCAAACATTCTGGGCAGCCTCCTGAGAAGGTCGCCAGAGACATCGATCGCGACCGCTTCATGACCTCGGGGGAAGCAAAGGACTACGGCCTCATCGACGACATCATCGTCGACCGCAAGCTCGGACCCCTGGGGAGCTACTCGCTTGCGCCGGCCCCCGGCGACAATCACGACAACGGACACCGCTCCGAGGACGCGCACGGGGAATGACCCCCACCGGCCCCGCTCGGCGGGACCGCAGGGCGAAGAGTTGCCGGCTCGGCGGGCCGCACGAAGGAAGCCGCTCGGGACGGCTCATCGGCGATCTGGTTGCAGCTGGGCTCAGGGAAGGTAGTCGAGCGGGTCCTTAGGGTTGCCATGCACCCTTACCTCGAAGTGGAGGTGATTGCCCGTGCAATGGCCCGTGCAGCCGACCCGTCCTAGGCGCCGGCCCTTGGCGATGTCATCGCCGAGCCGCACAGAGGTTGAGGAGAGGTGGCCGTAGAGGGTCGAGAGCCCGCCGCCGTGATCGATGATGACGGCGTTTCCGTAACCACCGTAATAGGCGGCCATGATCACACGCCCGGAGCGTGCGGCCTCAACGGGCGTGCCGTAGTCCCCGTCGATATCGAGACCGGTGTGCCTGGTGCCCCACCGAGCCCCGAAGTAGGAGTTGATGACGTCGTTGAGCGGCCATCTGAAGCCTTGCGCCGAGACTTTGAGACTCTGGACGGGTCCCGACCAGTGGGCCGAGCCGACCCGCAGGGCGAGGCGCTCTTGAGCGGAGCGGATCTTCGCCCTTAGGCGATTCGATCGCGCCCGCAGATCTCCCTCGGCGCGGTGTTGCTCGCCAAGCCGCCCCTCGAGCGCCGCCAGCCTTACCGCGTGCGATTCATAGGCTCGTTTCAGCTCGGACAGAGCATTAGAGCGCTCCGCCAGGGTCGTCTCGAGCTCCGCTTTGCGGGCGAACAGCTCTTCGTGTTGCGCCTCGATCCGCAACCCCAGACGCCCGTAGCTGACCAGAGCGCTGATGTTCCGCTCCGCAGCGATGCCGAGGAGGTCTGCCTTCCGTCCAAGCTCGGCTACGGACCCGGCCCCAAGCAGGGCATCAAGAACGTTTGCGGAGCCCGTCTTATAGAGATGAACGGCCTGTGCGCGGGCGCGGCCCCTCAGCGCGCCGAGTTGCCGCTCGGTCGCCTCGATGCGGGCCTCGGCGCCGCGAACCTCGGAGGTGATCACGGCAGCCTCCGCTGTGAGTCCCTGCACGAGGGTGCGCAGCTCGACGATTCCGGCCCCGATCAGGTCTATCTGGGCGTCGAGCGAATCGGAGCTTGCCTCCCCCGACCTTATCGATCGGCGGATGTCCCCAAGGCGCTCCATCGTGGAGTCGAGATCGTCCTTGGGGTCGGCCACAGAGGAGGCAAGAGGCAGCACGACAAGGGCCAGCATCGTGACCACCGCAGGCGCGCGGCGCAGGGCCGAGAACAGTTTTCTCCCACCTTTTTCGTTGAGCAGGCTCCCAACCCCCGCCCCGACCCCACTCGCCGGCGGCCTGCCTCCCAGGTGGTGGGAACCTTCACATACCACTGCTGTAGGAGGCAAGGGCAGCGGGAACGCAAAGGCGCGAAAAAAGCTCGCGGGGCGCGAAATAAAGTCGGCTTTGTCCCTTGTGATCGGCGGCAGTGCTCTAGTAGATTGCCTTTTGCACCCGTTGAGTTGTAAACCGGCCTCGCCGGGATGAAGGCTCGGCGGGTGCATTTTCATGCCTGCATTCGCACCCTCCTGCTGATAGACTCCGGAGTGTTATAGGAGTGTGCCCGGCCGGCGCCGAGCGAGTCCGCCATCTATTTGACCCGGCTGCCGGACCCCGGCGCACGGTGCCTCAGGCACATCCGTTCGAAGACCTAGCGAATCATGGAGGACTCATCATGCCGAGCACGCTCAAGGATGCTGCAGGGCATCCACCTCACGGAGGCTCGCTCGAGCTTCGCCTTGCGACCGGCACCGAACTGGCCGATCTCGTGGCGGCTGCAGCGGATCTGCCCCAGATCGAGGCCAAGGGCCGGCGCATCCTGTCCGACCTCGAGCTCCTTGCGGTGGGCGCCGTCTCACCCAACCGCGGCTTCATGACACAGGCGGACTACGCTCCCGTCGTGGGCGAGATGCGGCTGGCAAGCGGCCTCCCATGGAGCCTTCCCATCACCCTTTCCGCCACCGACGAGGAGATCGCCGGGCTCGACGGAGCCGGCAGGGCCGCCATCACACACGAAGGCCGGCCGGTCGCGGTGATCGATGTCGAAGACGTTTTCGATTACGACGTCGCTGGCGAGGCGCAGCTCACCTACAGGACAACCGACGACAAGCATCCGGGGGTTGCCTTCCTCTACGGCCAGGCACCTCACTACGTGGGCGGTGAGGTCACCGTCCTTACAAACCCTTTCGAGGGCGAGTTCGCGTCCTATCGTCTAACCCCCGTCCAGCTCAGGGACAGGATCGCCAAGGAGGGGTGGAAGACGGCAGTGGCGTTTCAAACGAGAAACCCGATCCATCGAGCTCACGAGTACCTCACGAAATGTGCGCTCGAGATAGTGGACGGCCTCGTCATTCACCCTCTCGTGGGCGGCACCAAAGGCGATGACATCCCCGCCGAGACTCGCATGAAGTGCTACGAGGTCCTGATCGAGAAGTACTACCCCAACGAGCGCGTCGTCTTGTCCGTCTTTCCTGCCGCGATGCGCTATGCCGGTCCGCGCGAAGCGATCTGGCACGCTCTCCTGCGCAAGAATTACGGCATGACCCACATGATCATCGGACGCGATCATGCCGGAGTCGGCGACTACTACGGCAGCTACGACGCGCAGGAGATCTTCGAGGAGTTCGAATCCGGAGAGCTCGGCATCTGGCCGCTCAAGTTCGAGCACTCCTTCTGGTGCAACCTCTGTGAGCAGATGGCTTCCGGCAAGACTTGCCCTCATGGCAAAGAGGATCGTGTCTTTCTGTCGGGGACGCAGGTGCGCGAGATGCTCACCAGAGGCGAGGAACCTTCCCCGCATTTCTCGCGGCCGGAGGTGGCCCGCATTTTGATCGATGACGCACGCGCCGGCAGCGGCTCGTAGCAGTTGACTACCTAAGAAGCGTGGACGGCAAGGGTTGGGAGAGGATTAGATGCGTCTGCTAGACAAGTTCAAGAAGAAGGGCGTTGAGGAAAGCCCGAGCGAGCAACCAAAGCGGGCCCCCGCAGGCAACGGGCAGCGCAAGGTCATGGTGCTTGGACTCGACTGTGCCCCACCCGAGCACGTCTTCGACGAGTACGCCTCGGAGATTCCCAACCTCACTAAGCTGCGAGAGAACGGGGCCTGGGGCAAGCTCGATTCCATCGTACCGCCGATCACCGTCCCCGCCTGGATGTGCATGATGACCTCGAAGGACCCGGGTACCTTGGGCATCTACGGCTTCCGCAACCGCAAGGATCACACCTACGACGGCCTCACCTTCGCCACATCGTGGGCAGTCAAGGAGCCGACGGCATGGGATCTCTTGTCCGAGGCGGGGAAAGACTGCATCGTGATGTCGGTGCCGCCGTCGTATCCCCCCAAGAAGGTAAATGGTGTTCAGATCGGCTGCTTTCTGACACCGAGCAATGACGCCGACTACACCTGGCCCAAAGAGCTCAAGGGTGAGCTGGAAGCCGCGGTCGGCGACTACATATTTGATATCCGCAACTTCCGTACAGACGATACCGACTACATCATCGACGAGGCCTACAAGATGACCGAGCAACGATTCAAGACGGCCGATTATCTCTTGTCGACCAAGCCCTGGGACTTCTTTGCGATGGTCGAGATGGGCCCGGACCGGCTCAATCACGGCATCTGGAGCTTCATCGATCCGAACCACCCCCGCCACGAACCGGGCAATCCCTATCTCGAGTCCTTGCGCGACTACTACCGCTATCTCGACGGCAAGATCGGCGAGATCCTGGACAAGCACGTCGACGACGCCACGACCGTGCTTGTGGTGTCGGACCACGGCGCCAAGGCGATGGTCGGCGGCATCTGCTTCAACGAGTGGCTTGCCTCTGAGGGCTATCTTTCCTTCGCCGAAGACATCCCATCCGAGATCACCCCGATCGACAAGTTACCGATTGACTGGAGCAGGACTACGGCGTGGGGTGATGGTGGGTATTACGGGCGTTTGTTCTTGAACGTTGAGGGACGCGAGCCCGAGGGGACCATTCCCGCCTCCGACTACGAGTGGGTGCGGGACGAGCTCGTCGACAAGATCGAGTCGATGGTCGATCACGAAGGCAACCATCTCGGCAATAAAGCGCTCAAACCCGAGGAGATCTACAAGGATCAGAATCGCGTCGCCCCCGATCTCATCGTCATTTTCGGGGAGTTGAGGTGGCGTTCGGTCGGATCGCTCGGGCACGGCTCGACCTACACATTCGAGAACGACACCGGCCCCGATGAAGCCAACCATGCAGAGCAAGGCATCTTCATCATGAACAATGCACCGGGAGGGCCGAGCGGTGAGCTCCAAGGGCTGCACCTCTATGATGTGCACTGCACGATCATGGACCTGTTCGGTCTTGACCCTGCGCCCGGCGCGCTCGGCAAGAGCGCTCTAAGAGCCAACTGAGACCACCAACGAAAGGAAGCCTCTTATGAAGCAAGCTAACCGCGAGCGAGGTTGTGTGCTGTGGTTCACAGGCCTCTCGGGATCGGGCAAGACGACCATCGCGCAAGAGGTTGAGAACGAGCTCTTGGGGGCGGGTGTGCCGGTCGAGATACTCGACGGCGATGTTGTGCGAGAGAACCTTTCGAAGGGGCTTGGTTTCTCCAAGGAGGACCGCGACATCAATATTCGCCGGATCGCTTTCGTCGCCCACCTGCTCCAGCGCAACGGCGTCTTCGTAATCACAGCCGCCATCTCGCCCTACAGGCGGGTGAGGCACGAAGCGCGCGCCATGATCAAGGACTTTGTCGAGATATATGCGGACGCCCCGCTCGAGGTTTGCGAGGAGCGCGACGTCAAGGGGCTCTACGCAAAAGCACGCGCAGGCGAGATCAAGGGATTCACGGGTATCGACGATCCTTACGAGGCCCCTGAAGCCCCCGAGATCACCTGCCACACAGACACGGAAACGGTTCAGGAGTCGGCCAAAAAGGTGATGGACAGGCTCATAGAGCTCAAGTACATCGAGGCATAGAGTGCTCCGTCGCGAGAGGGGCTTCGGTGGCGTGTCCCCTCCCGAGCACCGCCGGCAAAGCGCGAGGAATGCGGGCCTGTGATCGATCTTCATGCCCATACGACGGTGTCCGACGGCGGTGACTCGCCGGCCGGGCTCGTGACCAAGGCAGCGGCCGCCGGCCTTGCCGCCATCGCCGTCACCGATCACGACAACGACGCCGGCTGCGCCGAAGCGGTGGCAGCCGGACGGCAGCTCGACGTCGAAGTGATTCCGGGCGTTGAGATCTCATGCGACATCGCTGATATCGAGGACAGGGGATTCCATCCGAGCGCGCGTCCGACCATGCACCTGCTCGGTTACTTCATCCCACTCTCGGACAATCCCCTCTCCGCCGCGCTTGCCGAGCTGCAGGAGGCGCGTCTGTGGCGCAATCACGTCATCGTGAAGCGCCTCAACGAGCTCGGCATTCCGGTGACTTTCGAAGAGGTCGAGAACGAGGCGGGTGGTCCTGGAGCTCAGATCGGACGTCCCCACTTCGCCGAGGTCCTCGTTCGCCACGGCGCCGTCGCCGACTATCAGAGCGCGTTTGATGACTACCTGGCCAAGGGCGCCAAGGCATACATCACAAGGAAGTTGTACAGGCCCGGCGAGGCGACCGAGCTGATGATCGAAGCGGGGGTAGTGCCCGTCCTCGCTCATCCCTTCACCCTGCAGCTGGGCCTCGACGAGCTCGGCCGCTTTGTCGACGAGCTCGTGGAAGCGGGCCTAAAAGGCATCGAGGGTTATCACGGAGATCTGACCGAGCTCGAGCAGGAACCCTATCGGGATATCGGGAAGCGGAAGGGCCTGATCGTTTCCGGCGGCAGCGACTATCACGGGGACATGCGCCCGGACAGGGCTCTTCCGGGGGGAAAGTGTGGAGTGAACGTGCCCCAAGAGGCCCTCGACGAGCTCAAGTCGGCGTGCGCCGCCCTCGCAGGAGCGCCGGGTTAGCCGGCGGCATGTTCGTTACGAGGGCAACGCGCCATGATCGGTCAGACATCTCAGAGCTATTGAACGGCCATGGTTACACGAACGTGAACCTCGACGAAGGCACTGCATTCATCGCCAGGGACGGCGCCGTTGTTGGTTGCGTCCGGCTCGTCGAGGTGCAGCCCCAATCGCTCGTCGTCGACGACCTCCTCGTACACGAAGACCACCGGCGCCAAGGCATTGGCCTTCGGCTCATGCAGACGGCAATGAACTCAAGGGGCGGGACGATGTGGTTGGTAACTCATCCCGAGAACGTCGACTTCTACAGGCAGCTTGCCTTTGGCGAGGCCGGCTTCGAGAAGCTACCCGATTCAGTCGTTGAGTACTTCGAGAAGGTCGGCGACCACCCAACCCCCCCCGATCACGTCCACATCTTCATGCGCGCCCGCTGACCCGTCCTGGGATCAGGCACAGTTGGGCCAGCGGTCGGATTCCCCTGCAGCTATGAGCTCGGCGGCCGTAGCCGCCTGGGCGGCCGGGTCGTAGATCGATCCGTATCCATATTCATTCCAGGTGGCGTAGTCGAACTGGAACAGTCCGTAGTACCCGGCCGAGCTGACCGCCTGCGGGTTCAGGCTCGATTCGCAATGCGCGATCGAAACGAGATAGGAACCGTCGACGCCGTACTGAGCGGCCGCATCGTAGATCGTCCCTGTTATGGATCCCGACGGTGCAAACGAGCTGGCCGGTTGGTCGACCGGTTCGCTCAACAGAGATTCCGAAGTCGTGTCCGAGCTCGAAGTGTCTCCTGTTGAAGAATCACTGCCTAAGGAATCGCTGCCTGCGATAGAGCCTTCTGTTGTCTCTTGAGGCAGCGCTTCGATGTCGATTTCGATGGCCGGCTCGGGCTCGGGCCGGGGCTTCGGCTTGGGTCTGAGCTCGAAGACCCTTCTGCGGAAGGCGATGAGCCCGCTTGTGCTCTCGCTTGCCTCGTATCCCCGGCGCGCCGGGCTCTCCGCCAATCGGGAGATCGTGTCCACCCCGAGGTTGGCGCCCGGGATGCCTGCAAGGGCCGCTCCCATGGAAAGCACCCAGGCGGCGTTGATCCAGCGCCTGAGCATCGTTTTTCGGCGCGCCTTCGCGCCGAAAGTCAAACCCTTCATGTCGAATCCTCCACTTTCGCCTGGTTCCGCCTTGGCGTAAGCGCACGAGGCTAGCGCGTGAGCTGCTCCCTGTACAGGGAATGCATGTGATTTGGTTCACAAATGAGAAAACCCGCCCGGTTATTGGCCATGATCGGGGAATAAAGTTTCAGGTGCGGCCAAAAACTAGCTCTAGGTGGGTGCTTGCATCAGGGCCTATGGTTGCTCTATGTCAACGGCCCTTATCACGGGAGTCACCGGCCAGGATGGGTCCTATCTCGCCGAGCTCCTGCTCGGGAAGGGCTACGAGGTCCACGGGCTCATCCGGCGCGCATCGTCCTTCAATACGTCGAGGCTCGATGCGATCTACAGGGACCCCCATGAAAGCGGCGTCCGCTTCTTCACTCACTACGGAGATCTGTCCGACTCGGGTTCACTCATCAACCTGATTCGCGACCTCGAGCCGGACGAGATCTACCACCTCGGAGCACAGAGCCACGTAAAGGTCTCGTTCGAGATTCCGGAGTACACGGCAGACACGACAGGGATGGGGACGATCCGGGTGCTCGAAGCGATTCGAGCATCGGGAGTGCAGACCCGTTTCTACCAAGCGTCTTCCTCTGAGATGTTCGGCCAGACGGAGCCCCCGCAAAACGAACAGACACCGCTTCACCCACGGAGCCCCTACGGTGTGTCGAAGGTGTTCGCTTACTGGGCAACGGTGAACTATCGAGAGGCGTACGACCTGCATGCGTCCAACGGAATCCTGTTCAATCACGAAAGCGCGCGCCGGGGCGAGACCTTTGTTACTCGCAAGATCGCGCGTGCAGTAGCGCGAATAAAAGCCGGGCTTCAGGACAAGCTCTACCTCGGGAATCTCGACGCCAAGCGCGACTGGGGCTACGCGCCCGAGTATGTCGAGGCCATGTGGTTGATGCTCCAACAGGACAACCCGGACGACTACGTCGTGGCCACGGGCGAGTCACATACGGTGCGCGAGTTCGCTGAGCTTGCGTTCGAGCATGCCGGACTCGATTGGGCCGAGTACGTGGAGGTCGATCCCGGCTACTACAGGCCGTCCGAGGTGGATCACCTGCGCGGGGACCCTTCCAAAGCCGCACGGGCTCTCGGGTGGAAACCACGAACCAGCTTGCCCGAGCTCGTGGCCCTGATGGTGGATGCCGACATCCAGCTCCTCGACGATGAGCTGTCGGGCCGCCGTGTTAGTCAGGACTCGGACCGCTGGTGATAGAAGTTCCATAGGGCACCCGGCGAGAGAAGCACCGGGCGGCCGTCGAAAGCAGAGGGGAGCGCCGGAATGGAAATCGACATCGGCATCGGCAAGTCGGGTCGCAGGGCCTACGGGTTTGACGACATCGCGATCGTGCCGTCCCGGCGCACACGGGACGCTGACGACGTCGACATCTCGTGGGAGTTCGATGCCTTCAAGCTCGAGCTGCCGCTGATGGCGTCTGCGATGGATGGCGTCGTCTCGCCGCAGACGGCGATCGCCATCGGACGCCTCGGCGGGACGGCGGTTCTCAACCTCGAGGGCCTCCAGACTCGCTACGAGGAACCCGACGAGGTCCTCGCCGAGATTGCGGAGATGCCCGACGCCAAAGCGACCCTGCTGATGCAGGACGTTTACGCCGAGCCCGTCAAAGAGGAGCTCATCTACAAGCGGATCCGAGAGGTAAAGGACGCCGGCGTCACGGCGATAGCGTCTCTCACCCCCCAGAAAGTCGAGCGCTGGCACAAGATCGCACTCGAGGCAGAGCTCGACATACTCGTTATCCAGGGAACCGTGGTATCCGCCGAGCATGTCTCGAGCCGGACCGAGCCCCTCAATCTCAAGCGCTTCATCTCCACCTATGAGCTCCCTGTGATCGTCGGCGGATGCGCTTCCTATTCCACTGCGCTGCACCTGATGCGCACCGGTGCTGTTGGCGTCCTCGTGGGAGTGGGTCCCGGGGCGGCGTGCACCACCCGCGGCGTCATCGGGGTCGGCGTCCCCCAGGCGACCGCGATAGCCGATGCGGCGGGCGCCCGCATAAGGCATCTCGACGAGACCGGCCGCTACTGCCACGTCATCGCCGACGGGGGCATGCGCACGGGTGGCGACATCGCCAAGGCCATCGCCTGCGGGGCGGACGCCGTCATGATCGCCTCCCCCCTTGCGGCGGCCGCCGAGGCCCCCGGCCGCGGCTACCACTGGGGTATGGCGACTTTCCACCCGACGCTCCCGAGGGGGGCCAGGGTGAGGACTTCCACCATCGGAACGCTCGAGGAGATCCTGGTCGGCCCCGCGCGTGAGAACGACGGCCGCCTCAACCTCTTCGGCGCCCTTCGCACGAGCCTGGCGACGTGCGGGTACGCCAACATCAAGGAGTTTCAGAAGGCCGAGGTCATGATCGCCCCGGCCCTCGCCACCGAGGGAAAGGCGCTGCAGAGGGCCCAGTCCGTGGGGATGGGCAGGTAGCTGCCGCCTAGTCCGGACGAGCTTTCTGAGCGGTAACGCCGGGACGACGAAGGCTTTCATAAAGCTCAATCGGTCATTTCCCTGATAAGCTACGCCCTGAACCCCCATCTGCTTAAGGTTGATTTGACATCATCCCTGCGGGCCCCTATACTTTCTTCAGTGAAACGGATCCTGTAGCTTGAGAAAGTAGGGATGAGTATGCTTCCAGGCCTCATTTTCGTAATGATCGCTCTGGTGCTGCTGGATCTTCTGGCACTTGAGTACGGGGTCGACAGCAGGGACGGCGCAGATTGGAACACGCCCCCCCCGGAACCGAGAAAGGAGAGATGACGATGATCGTTCCCATGATGTACAGGCTGGATCCGACCCGCGAGGACGGGCGCCTCCTCAGATCGAGCGAGCGCACCTACCCGAGGCGGCCGGCCAAACGCATCCGCAGGGGCCGGTAGCCATGGCTGCCGGTCTCGATGCGCTCGACCGCAAGGTGCTGAAGCTGCTGCGTCAGGATGGGCGCATGGCGCTGGCCGCCGTGGCCAAGGCCGTCGGCCTCTCGGCCCCGGCGGTGCACGAGCGCGTTCGCAAGCTCGAGCAGCAAGGTGTGATCGCCGGCTACACGGTCGTGCTCGACCCGCACGCGCTCGACCGGCCCCACGTCGCCTTCGTGATGGTGACCTTGTCTGAGGGCAACGAGTTCGCCGCCGACGATCCGATCGTCGCTCGAATCTGCGAGGAGCCCGACGTCCTCGAGTTTCATCGCGTCGCGGGAGAGGACTGTTACATGCTCAAGCTCAGGACGGCTACGAACAAGGACCTCGAGATCCTGCTCAGGCGCATCCGCTCCATCCGCGGAGTCGCCCGCACCCGCACCACGATGGTTCTCTCGACCGAGCTCGAGCGCCCGACCATAGAGGTTCCCGAGGGCCCCGACGCCCCAGAAGTTGCAGAACCAAACACAGAGTTGGTGCTCTAAGCCGGACGCGGGCCGCTCGTCCCTGTAGCATCCGCCTCTATGGCGAAGGCACATGAGATAGGCGCGCTGCTCGAGATCGGGCAGCGGGTCCTCGAGGACTCAACCCACATCTTCGATGATCACGACAACGCCGGCGATGCCAGGGAGCTGCTGGCCAGCTGCCTCGATGCCGACCCCGACACCCTCGACAAGCGTGTGGTGCCGCCGGCTCGCGTTAGGGAAAAGTATCTTTCGCTGATCGCGCGCCGCGCTGCGGGAGAGCCCTTTCCCTTCCTCACGGGGAGGATCGAATTCTACGGGCTCGACTTCAAGGTTCGTCCTGGGCCGTTTGTTCCCCGCCCGTCGTCCGAGCTCACCGTCGAGCGAGCCGCACGGCGCCTCAAGCGCAAGCAGAGGCCGGTCGTCGTTGACCTTTGCACCGGAGCTGGGCCGATTGCAATAGCCATCGCGGACGAGTTTCCAGAGGCCGAGGTCTGGGGCACCGACATCGACCGCAGCGGCCTCAAGCTTGGGCGCGAGAATGCCAAGCGTCTTGGGGTCGACAACGTCACCCTGCGCGCCGGCGACATGTATGGGGGTCTTCCGGAGCGCCTCAGGGGGTCGGTCGACGTCATTACGGGGCACGTTCCCTACGTTCCCCCGGACGAGATCGACGACCTACCCACCGAGGTCAAGGAGTTCGAGCCCGTTTTCACCCTCAGCGATCGCTCCGGCGACGGGCTCGGCTTGATGCGCAAGGCCGTTGGTGAGGCGGCCGGGTGGCTCAAGCTGGGAGGGTGGCTCCTTCTCGAGGTGTCCGACGACCTCCCGCCCAAGATCCGCCGTCTCGTAAGGAAAGCAGGGCTCGATGACATGGGCATAGCCTCCGATGACGACGGCCTGAGCGTCGTGATCGAAGCACGCAGGTCGCGGTAGCCCGGCGTCCGCTCCCCCAGGCCGTCAGCGGTGCTCTGCTGCTCCGGGCCGTCTGGCCATTTGTTCGCGGTCCGGCCACGGCCTGACCGGGCGCGGTAGGGTGAACCGTGTTGGACACTCCCACCGTGCTCGTGGTCGATTACGGCGCTCAGTACGCCCAGCTCATTGCCCGGCGGGTGCGCGAGTGCCATGTCTACTCCGAGATTGTCCCGCACGACATCCCAGCTTCGAGGGTCGCAGCACTCCGTCCGGCCGGGATCATCCTTTCCGGCGGACCTTCTTCGGTATACGCTCCGGGTGCGCCGGGGATCAACCCGGATCTGTTCGAGCTCGGCGTTCCCGTGCTTGGTATCTGCTACGGGCAGCAACTCATGACACAGGTTCTGGGGGGCGAGGTCGCGAAGACCGGGACGGCCGAGTACGGGAAGACCGATCTCGATGTCGGCCCCGAGACCTCGCTGCTGTTCGCCGAGCAGCCGGCCAGGCAAACCGTGTGGATGAGTCACAGGGACGCCGTCGTCGCCTCCCCCGATGGCTTCCGCTGCACGGCCTCGACGCCGTCCGCGCCCGTCGCCGCTTTCGAGAACCAGGAACAGCGCTTCTACGGTGTTCAGTTCCATCCCGAGGTCGTGCACACGCCGTGGGGGCAGGAGCTTTTGAAGAACTTCCTTTACCAGGGCTGCGATCTGATGCCGTCGTGGACGATGACCTCGATCATCGACGACGCCACGGCCGAGATAAGCCGCGTCGTCGGCCGCGATCGCATCGTGTGCGCACTGTCCGGGGGCGTTGATTCGTCCGTCGCCGCTGCGCTTGTGCATCGTGCGGTGGGAGATCAGCTCACCTGCCTGTTCGTCGACCACGGGCTGCTGCGCGCGGGCGAGGCCGAGCAGGTCGAAGGTACGTTCCGCCGCCATCTCGAGATCGACCTCATCCACGTCAAGGCGGCCGACCGTTTTCTCGAGGCGCTTGACGGGGTCGTCGATCCCGAGCGCAAGCGCAAGGTCATCGGCGAGACTTTCATACGGGTTTTCGAGGAGGTTGCGCACGACGAGCTCGAGGATGCGGGCTATCTGGTGCAGGGAACGCTCTATCCAGACGTCATCGAGTCGGGAAGCAGGGATGCTGCGCGCATCAAGAGCCACCACAACGTCGGGGGCCTGCCCGCCGACATGACCTTCACGCTAGTCGAGCCCCTGAGGAACCTCTTCAAGGACGAGGTGCGACGCGCCGGAGCCGAGCTCGGGCTCCCCGAAGAGATCGTGTGGCGCCAGCCGTTTCCGGGACCCGGCCTTGCGGTTCGCATCATCGGCGAGGTCACACACGAGCGGCTAGAGATCCTGCGCGCCGCAGACGCCATCGTTACCGACGAGATCAAGAAGGCTGGTTTGCAGCGGGACATATGGCAATCCTTTGCGGTATTGCCTGCCATTCACTCCGTCGGCATACAGGGGGATTCGAGGACCTACGGGTACCCGATCGTGCTGCGAGCGGTAACAAGCGAGGACGCAATGACGGCGGACTGGGCTCGTCTTCCCTACGATGTCCTTGAACGGATATCGAACCGGATCGTCGGCGCAGTGCCGGAGGTGAACCGCGTCGTCTACGACGTCACCTCCAAGCCACCAGGCACCATCGAGTGGGAGTGACTGAGCCACCTTCGCCCCCCGGCCCTCCCGCCGCCGCCTCAGGCACGCAAGCCGGCGCCTCCCAAGGCGACCCCGCCGGCACCCCCCCCGGCGCCAAGGACTACATCAGCATTTTGTCCGGCACCTCCCAGAACATCGCCGGGATCGTCATTGCAGCGCTTGCGACCTTTGCAGCCAACATACTTTTGACCCGCACCCTGGGGCCTGAGGGCTTTGGAGTCGTCACGGTTCTCACCCAGGCCGCCTTCGTCGGTTCGTTCGCAACCAGGTCAGGCATGGACATGGCCGTCCTGCGCGACGTCGCCGTGGAGGTCGGGGTTGGGCGGTTCGGGGCGATCCGGGCGCCGGTTGGGCGCGCCGCCGCCATCGCAGGCGCCGTCAGCCTTGTCGTTGCCGTGGTTGCGATCCTCGCTGCGAACGCAGTCCGGGCCGTGTTCTCGGTGTCCGATGACATCGGGCGCTGGACGGTCGAGGCGGCGGCCGTCGGTTTGCCCTTCCTCGCACTTGCGAATGTGTGGTTGTCGGCAACGCGCGGGCTCAAGATCATGCGCTACACGCTTTATTTCTTCTGGGCCGGACAGCCCGTCGGCTGGGTGATCCTCATGCTTGCCGGCTTTCGCCTTTCGGAGACCGCGTGGATGGGAGCCTTCACTTACTCACTGTCATGGGCGTTCGCCACGGTTGCCGCGTTTCTCGCCTGGAAGCGCGAGAGCAAGTCCTGGCCGGCCGAGGCCATGCCCCCCGGAGCGCTGGCGCGCCTCATGCGCTACGCCGGTCCAAGGGCGCCGGCAGCGTTGTTCTCGCAGCTCTTGTTCTGGACCGACCTGTTCGTGTTGACCCGTTACGCGACGGGCGCCGAGGTCGGCATCTATTCCGCCGCCTTGAGGGCGGGGCAAATCATCGTGCTTTTCCTTACCTCGGTGAGCCTCATGTTCTCCCCCTTCGTCGCCGACCTTCATAATCGAGGCGAGACCGAGAGACTCGACCGGCTCTTCAAGGCGCTAACCCGCTGGACGATCGCAGCCACCCTTCCAGCGTTGCTGCTGCTTATCGTCGCCCCAGGGTCGGCGCTACGCATCTTCGGGTCGGATTTCGCCGGAGGACAAACGGCGCTTCTAATCTTGATAGTGGGCCAGTTCATCAATATCGCAACCGGCAGCGTCGGCTTCGTCCTCATCATGGTGGGTCGCACAGGCTGGGACCTTGTCGTGTACGCAGCATCGCTTGCAACAAACCTCGCTCTTGCCTTCTGGTTGTGCCCGAGGTACGGGATGGTCGGTGCGGCGCTGGCCAACGCGATCACCTTCGCGCTTTCGAAATGGGCGCGCCTCATTCTCGTGAGCACGTTCGTCCACATCCAGCCCTACGATCGCGACTATCTGCGACTGCTCGTGCCTTCGACTGTCGGGCTTGCTGTGATGTGGCTGGTGCACGGAGCCATCGGGTCCGAGCGCTATCTCGTCGACCTCCTCGCTACCGGAGCGCTGGGCACCCTCGCCTACGGGATTGTCTACGCGACCGTGAGCCTGACCCCGGCGGAGCGCCGCGGCCTCGCCGGCGTGCGGGCCCGCCTCGCCTCTCGTTGACGTGCTGGCGGCGCGCCGGTCCGGCAACGGCGGATTCCTTCGCTTGCGGGAATCCCCCTCGTTGGGGACTCCTGCCCCCGCCGCCGCCGGATAATCGGCGTATGCCCGACGACTACCTCGCCGACCTCAACCCCGTGCAGCGGGAGGCCGTAACGCACCCCGGCGGGCCCGTGCTCGTCGTCGCCGGCGCCGGTTCGGGAAAGACCCGGGTGCTCACCCATCGCATCGCCCACCTCATCGCCGAGGGCGCTTCCCCATGGTCGATCATTGCCATCACCTTTACCAACAAGGCGGCGGCCGAAATGAAGCATCGGGTCGCCGCGCTCGTCGGGCCCGTGGCCCAGCGCATGTGGGTGTCCACCTTTCACTCGGCGTGCGTGCGCATCCTCAGGAGGGAGGCGGGACGCCTCGGCATCCGGTCGTCGTTTTCGATCTACGACAGCGCAGATTCAGACCGTCTGATCAAGCTGTGCATGAAGGACCTCAATGTCGACCCCAAGAGAATCCCTCCCCGAGCGGTGGCGGCCACGATCTCGGATGCCAAGAACAAGCTCATCGACGCAGGCTTCTATGCCGACTTTGCCTCGGACCCGTGGGAGCGCACCGTTGCAGAGGTCTACTCGCAGTATCAGCGGCGCCTTGTCGAGAACTCTGCCATGGACTTCGACGATCTCCTAATGCGAGCGGTCGAGGTGCTCGACCGGTTCGACGAGGTGCGCGCCTATTACCAGGCCACCTTTCGTCATGTCCTCGTCGACGAGTTCCAGGACACGAACTTTGCCCAGGCGCGCCTCGCGACGCTGCTTGCCGAAAAGTGGCGCAACATCTTCGTCGTCGGCGACGCCGATCAGGGAATCTACGGGTTTCGGGGAGCGAGCATCAAGAACCTCCTCGATTTCGAGCGCGATTGGCCCGACGCTCACGTGATCACGCTCGAGCAGAACTATCGCTCGACGAGCACCATTCTCAGCGCGGCCAATGCCGTCATCGAGAACAACACCATGCGCAAACCGAAGGCGCTGTGGACCGCGCTGAGCGGTGGCGACCTGATCACCCGCTACCACGCCGAGAACGAGCACGACGAGGCCATCTGGCTTACCGGTGAGATCAACCGGCTGCGAGACCTCGGGGTGCCACTGGCCGAGGTTGCAGTCTTCTATCGCACCAACGCGCAGTCGCGCGTGCTCGAGGAGATCTTTGCCAAGGCGCAGCTTCCCTACAGGGTCGTCGGGGGTGTGCGCTTCTACGAGAGAAAAGAGATCAAGGATCTTCTTGCGTGGCTGCGGTGCGCCTCGAACCCTTCCGATGGAGTGAGCGCGGCGCGCGCCGCGCAGGCGCCGCGTCGAGGGATCGGCGACGCCTCGCTCGGACGCCTCATCGAGTTCTCCAGGCGCTCCGGCGTCGACCTCGGCGACGCCTTCGGGCAGGCCGAGGCGGCGGAGGGCATCTCAAACAGAGCCAGGAGAGGGATGGAGGAGATGGCGAGCCTGCTCGAGCAGATCCGCTCTGCCGCCGCCTCGGGGACGGCCGTTGCCGACATCGTCGAGATGACCTGGGAGGCCACCGGTTACATGGCCGAACTGACCGCCGACCGGTCGTTCGAGGCGCTGTCGAGGCAAGAGAACCTCCGAGAGCTCGCCGGCGTGGCGGGCGAATACGACGCCAACGCGACCGAGCCGACGCTGGCGGATTTCCTCGAGCAGATCGCGCTCATAACTGACACCGACGAGACCGAGGGCGAGGAGACAGGCGTCACCTTCATGACTCTCCACAACGCCAAGGGACTCGAGTACCCCGTGGTGTTCATCGTCGGCATGGAGGAAGGCGTCTTTCCCCACATGCGCTCGCTCGGCGACCCCGAGGGCCTCGAGGAGGAAAGACGTCTCTGCTACGTCGGGATCACGCGCGCCAAGGAGCGGCTCTACCTATCGAACGCGTGGGCGAGGAGCCTGTGGGGCGGCACGACCTACAATCCCCAGTCGCGCTTCCTTGCGGAGATCCCAGAAGCGCTCGTCAGCTTCCAGCGGAGCAACAAAGGCCCGCGCAACGTCGTCAAGGACACATCGATGTTCAGCGTCGGCCAAGAAGTTGAGCACGACCGCTGGGGCCGCGGCACGATCATCGAGATAGCCCGCTCCGGCGTAGGGATGGAAGCAACCGTTCACTTCCCCTCAATAGGCGACAAACGTCTGGACCTAACCCTGGCCCCCCTAAAACCAGCGTCCTGACGACGCGCCGCCAGCACCGTCCGCAACGCCACAGTGCGGCAGATGAACTTACCTCTTTGTCGGTTGACACCCAGAAGGCACGATGACAATGTTTCCCCCAGCACAAAGGGAGTCAAGCGGGAGGTTCACGGCTACAAGAGCGTCGCAAACGCCACCGACCAAGGCAGGCTCGAGAAGGGATTCAGTTCGGTGATCGCGCCGACGACGTGAGGCCCACCCTTTCGGCGGGGCCCCGCATCGATGCCCGCCGGGGAATCGGGCCGTGGGCCTCACGTCGTTGCGGGCGCCACGATTGCCGTCACTCACGATCTGATAACCGGCGGGTTGGTGTTGTGGCGGGAGGTGAGTGAGGGCCTTCAGTACTCTCTAGTCCTCGCCGGCCCGGTCGTCGGGGCCGCGGCTGCATGGACCGCAGGGCGTGAGGCTCGCACCTCTACGACCGAGCTGCTCACTTCTCTCCCGCGCCCAGCCGCGAACCGGGACCTCTCCGCGCTCGGCGCGCTGATCACCTGGGCGAGCCTCGGATACTTGCTGCCTGCGCTCGGGTTCTTGGTGTGGGCCGCTTACGGCGCCCGCTGGGGGGGCCGGACGTCGAGCTGCTGGTCTCCGGCTTCGCTGCCTTGCTGGCGTGCGCCTCGCTTGGGTTCCTCGTAGGGCGCGTGGCGCCTTCAGTGGTCACCGCCCCACTCGTGGCTTTAGCCCTCTACGGGGCAATGGGTGCCCTCATCATTTTCTATGGTGCTTCATCCGTGCAGTGGTTGAGTCCGCTAGCTGACGGTCACATCCCCCCCTTTTACGAAATCCGGCCGGTGATCGGTGTCGTGCAGACCGCGTGGTTCGGCGCCCTCGCGTGGACCTTCACCGGACTGCTATGGGCTTTGGGCTCGCCGCTACGTCGTCGGGGGTTAATGACGGCAGGCGTCGGCGCCGTCCTGGCGGCCGCAGCGGCAACGGCCTTGCTCGGTCTTGGTTCATCGCGGGGAGAGGCGCGACCGTTGGCCATAGAACAGGTCTGCGATCACTCCGGGATCGTCGTGTGCCTCCATCCCGCATATCGAGATCTGCGCCCGGAGGTTGCGCCCATCGTCCGGCGCGTGGCGGCGCCGCTGATCCACGCCGGCATCGATGTCCCCGAAGCTCGCCAGCACTTCTACCGCAACGAAACGCTGGGGAATGGGACCACCCTCTTTTCCCCCGCTGTGGTGAGCGGGGCGGTACGATAACCGCTCCACCTCTAGGAACGTCGCGGTTGCGCTCGCGAAGGGCAGATGCCCGCGCGAGCTTTACGCAGACCGCAGGGCATACGGGCGTGTGAACCGTGCGCAACAGGCCGTCGCCGGCCTCCTCCTCGAGCGTAGCGGCACTCCCAGATGGGACCTCATTGGAGGCCGCAAGGCCGCGCGGCCGCTGTCGCGCCAACGATCGAGCGACAGGACGCCTGGTTGCGCGCCCACATCGACGGTCTGCCGAGTTGCGAGGTCGTCGTCGCCGACCTGAAGCTCGGGGGATGACCCGACCGGCCGCGCCCGAAGGCGCACCGCAGCGCGGAGATGGGCTCGCCGAGATCACCGACCGAGGAGAACGGGGGCGGTATCGGGGAGCATACAGACGGGCCGGGCACGCTGCCCGGCGGAGCCGCCTCGGTCTGTACCTTCGGCCTCGCGGCGGCCTCTAGGTCCTTGTAGGCCTCGGCCTCGTCGGAGCTGCCTTCTACGCCTTGGCTTACGTGATCACGGGCGGCGGCCGCCCGGACGCCGAGCGCTCGTTCATCGTCGTGACGATCTGGGCTCCGGTGGTGGTGGCTGTGCTCGTGGGTGTCACTCTGCATCCCCCATGCTCGATATCGAGCAGACGGCCGCGCGGCCCATGCGACTCCTGCTGGCCGGGAACCTGGCGGCACTCATCACGGTTAGCGTCGTTGCGCTCCTGCCGGCGGGCTCGCTCGGGGGCGACTTCTATGGGACGACGACCCTCATGCGGAACCTTGCCGGAATCGTCGGCATCGGGCTGCTTGCTGCCCCGTTCACGGGGGCCGGCTGGCGTGGGCCGTGGTCACGCTGTACGCGGTCGCAGTGAACTCGATCGGCCCGCACAGCAACGTGCCGGTGGCGCCGCTGTCGCCACAGTCGCTGCACCAGGCAACCGACGCCATGGCGGCCAAGGGCGTCGTCCCCGCGCTATGGGCCTGGCCCCTCCGGAAAGCAAACGACGTTCCTTCGGCAAGGGTCGCGGCCGCCCTGTTCCTCGCCGGCGCCCTCGCAACGATCTGGCAGCTATGGAGAGCCCAGCGTCCACCCGACATAGGCGGCGGCTAGAACAAGCGCAACTGCAATACCGACCTTCCTCACCGTCCCGTCACGGGAGCCGGACGCTGACATCGCCAGGACACCGGCCGCAGCCCCAGTCATCGACCCAGCCCCAGTCATCGACCCAGCCCCAAGCACCGACCGCAGCCTCAGCCCAACCGCAGCCCCAGCAGCCGGCACCACGAAGGCCTCGGCCCTTTGGGGTTCACCCGGCCCCCTGACCCCCTTTGTTGTCACCCAGCCCCCCGACCCCCTTTGTGGGGTTCACCCGGCCCTGACCCCCTTTGTGGGGTTCACCCGACCCTGACCCCTTTTGTTGGGTTCACCGTGGGCCCCCGGAGGATGCGCCTGATGATCCCGGTTATGGCTTTGCCGTTGTTGTCGTCCATCTGGGCCTTGGTGACGTTAAGGACTCGCCAGCCCTCCGCCTCGATCGCGTTGCGGCGCTCGATGTCCTTATCCCAC